>JAEWQH010000076.1 GCA_023399275.1 Bacillota bacterium | reverse complement strand
GCGCTGGAGGAAGCGGGGCGCGGCGGGGCGGTGTCGTTTGCGTTTCAGGGCGGCGAGCCGACGCTGGCAGGGATCGGTTTTTATCGGGCCTTTGTGGAATATGCGCGCGGCCTCTCGGGCGGGAGCGCCTCGGTCTCCTACTCGATTCAGACCAACGGCATGATGATCGACGACGAGTGGGCGGCGTTCTTTTACGAGCACCGCTTTCTCGTGGGGCTCTCCGTGGACGGCGGGCTCGACACGCACGACAAAAACCGCGTAGACGCGGCGGGGAGAGGCACCTGGAAGCGCGCGGTAAAGGCCTTTCGGTGCCTGCAGGCACACGGTGTGGAGACAAACCTGCTCTGCGTCGTCTCCCGCGCGGTGGCGCGCAGCCCGCTTGGCGTGTACAACGCGCTCAAGAAGCTGGGTGCGCGGTATCTGCAGTTTATCCCCTGCCTCGACCCGCTGGAGGCGGAGCGGGGAAGCCTGCCCTACTCCCTGCTGCCGAAGGACTACGCGGCGTTTCTTTGCGCGCTGTTCGATGCGTGGTATGCGGACTGGAAGGCCGGGCGCTATGTCAGCATCCGCCTCTTTGACGACTATGTGCACCTGATGATGGGGTTGCCGGCGGGCACCTGCGCAACAAATGGGCGATGCGGCCCCTGCTTCGTTTGCGAGGGCGACGGCGGGCTGTATCCCTGCGACTTTTACGTGCTGGACGAATGGCTGCTGGGGCATGTGGACGAGGGTGAGCCGCTTGCGCGGATCGCATCCTGCGAACGGGAGCGTACCTTTTTGGAGCAGAGCGCGCAGAAGCCGGCCGCGTGCGCAGACTGCCGCTGGCAGCGGCTCTGCAACGGCGGCTGCAAGCGGGACCGGCATATGGCGGATGGGGAGATGCAAAACTACTATTGCCCGGCGTTTCGTGCGGTTTTCGCGCACGCGGCGGGCAGGCTTTCGCAGATTGCCGCGGCGGAGCGGGCGGCGCTGCGCGATGGGCCGTTTTGATACGGCTGGCGCGGAAAGGGGAAATGCAGCATTGAGCAAGCTGGTTTATTGTAATCCGTTGAACCTCAGCTATCGTTACCAGTTGATGAAGGGAGCCGGGCAGGGCGGCGCGTTTCGGGAGGGCGCGGATCCGTCGGTCGTGCTGTTTCGCGGGCGGCTGTATCTGGTTGCATCGATGAGCGCGGGGTTCTGGGTGTCGGACGACGTGGTTGGCTGGGAGTTCCACGCGATGAGAGGCTTCCCGCTGCACGACTATGCGCCGGATGTTCGCGTCATCGGCGAATATCTGTATTTCTGCGCGTCGAAGCGCACGAAGAAGTGCCCGATCTACCGCACGCGCGATCCGCTCACGGAGCCGTTTGAGGAGGTTTCCCGCCCGTTTGCATTCTGGGATCCAAACCTGTTTGCGGACGACGACGGCCGCGTCTACTTCTACTGGGGTTGTTCCAACCAGACGCCGCTCTACGGCGTGGAGATGGATCCTGCGCGGATGGTGCCGCTCGGGCGCAAGCAGGGGCTCGTCTTCGACAAGAGCGCGGAGCACGGCTTTGAGCGAACGGGGGAGGATCACCGCCTCGACCGGCCGAAGACGCTCGGCCAGAAGCTGATGCGGGCAGCCTTTGGCACCGCGCCGTATATCGAGGGCGCGTGGATGAGCAAGCACGCCGGCCGGTACTACCTGCAATATGCCGCGCCGGGCACGGAGTACAACGTATATGCGGACGGCGTGTATGTCGGCGGGCATCCGCTCGGGCCGTTTACCTATGCGCGGAACAATCCGTTTTCCTATAAGCCCGGCGGGTTCATTGCGGGCGCGGGACACGGCAGTACGTTTGAGGACCGCTACGGCAACCTCTGGCATGCCGCCACGATGCGCATCAGCGTCAATCATTCGTTTGAGCGGCGGGTCGGGCTGTTTCCGGCGGGGTTCGACGGGGAGGGCGAGCTATTTTGCAACCAGCGCTACGCAGACTGGCCGCAGGCCGTGCCGCAGGAGCAGTTTGATCCATGGCGCGAGCCGGAGTGGATGCTGCTCTCCTATCAAAAGACTGTGCGGGCGTCCTCCTATACCGAGGGGCACGAGGCGCGGCAGGCGGCGGACGAAGACATCCGCACCTGCTGGCAGGCGGCGTCGGCCGACCCCGGCGAGTGGATTATGCTGGATCTTGGCAAGGAGATGGAGATCTGCGCCGTGCAGATCAACTTTTCGGACTGCGGCACAGCCGCCGCGCTGCCGCAGGGTGCGCGTGTGGACGGGCAGTTTCCGATGAAGCGCTACCTGGAGGAGCGGCCGCTCATGACGCGCTGGCTTCTCGAGGCGGCACGCGAGGACGGCGCGTTTGAGACGATCTGCGACAAGCGGGATGCGCAGAGCGACCTGCCGCACGATCTGGTCGTGCCGGAGTGCGCGGTGCGGGGCAGATATGTCCGTCTGACGGTCGCCGAGTTGCCTTACGGACAGCGGGCTGCTGTCAGCGGGCTGCGCGTGTTTGGAAAAGGCGGCGGCGCGGCGCCGGAGCAGGCGCGGGATGTTTCAGCCGAGCGCACCGGGCCGATGGATATGCGCGTTCGCTGGCGGCAGCACGGCGCGCTGGGCGCAAACGTGCTCTGGGGCGACGCGCCGGAGCGGCTTTACCACAGCAGGATGGTGTTTGGCGCGTCCTCGGTCGAGATTGGTGCGCTCAACCAGGGGCAGGCGTGCTTCGTGCGCGTGGATGTGTACAACGAATCGGGGATCACCCGCGGTGAGGTTCTGCGGGCGGATCAACGGCCGTAGAAGACAGGAGGGAACGGATGCAGGCAATTCATTTGCGAACAGAATACCTGAAGAATCCGCTGGCGATCGATATGCTTCGCCCGCGCCTTGGCTGGGTCTGCGAGGATGCAACCCCGGGCAGGTCGCAGGGCGCGTTTCGGATCATTGCGCGCAGCGACGGAGGCGCGCAGCTCTGGGATAGCGGCAAGGTCGCCTCTGCGTGCTCTGCGCAGATCGCATATGCCGGCGCGCCGCTGACGAGCCGCACCCGGGTTCTCTGGCGTGTGAAGCTCTGGGACGACATGGACGCCGAGGGGGAATGGAGCGGGGAGGCCGGCTTTGAGATCGGCCTGGTGCATCCTTCCGACTGGTCGGCAAAGTGGATCACCGCTCCACTGGCGGCCTCCAAGGCGAAGCGATACCCCGCGGACTGCTTTCAGAAGACGGTTTGCGTCGAGGGGCGCGTTGAAAAAGCGCGGCTGTATGCGACCGCGTGCGGGGTATACGTCGCGCGGATCAACGGCGTGCGCGTTGGGCAAGACCGGCTTACTCCCGGGTATACGGACTATTCCAAGCGGCTGCAATACCAGACCTACGACGTGACGCGTTTGCTGGCGCAGGGCGGAAATACGCTGGATTTCACGCTTGGCGACGGCTGGTTTCGCGGCGGCGTCGGCGCCTACAACAAGCGCTGTGTCTTCGGAACACGCACCAAGCTGCTCGCGCAGCTTGAACTGCGCTATGAAAACGGCTGCGTGCAGACGATCGGTACGGACGGCAGCTTTCTCTGGAGCGACGGTGGCCCGATCCGCGAAAACGACCTGAAGGACGGCGAGACCTTCGATGCAAACCGCGTGCCGGTGTTTGCAAGGTGCGCGGAGGAGACGTCGCACCCGGCGAAGCTCGTGTGCTCCAACAACGTGCCCATACGCGAGCGGGAGCGCTTTCCGGCGCGGCTGCTGCGCACGCCGGACGGCCGGACCGTGCTCGATTTTTCGCAGAATATCGCGGGGTATGTCGAGTGTCGCGTGCCCGCCGTGCCGGGAAGCGCTGCGGTGCTCCGCTTTGGCGAGACGCTGGATGCGGAGGGGAATTTCTCGCAGACGAACCTGCAGATATCGAAAAAGCCCAGGCACACGACGCAGCAGCGCGTAGAGATCCTCTGCGCAGATACGCCGTTTTGCTACAAACCGGAGTTTGCCGTGTTCGGCTTTCGCTATGCGCTCGTGGAGCAATGGCCAGGCGCGGTCGATCCGGCGGATTTCACGGCGGTCGCCGTGTACTCCGACCTGGAGGAAACGGGCGTATTTTCCTGCGACAACGCGCTGGTCAACCGCCTGTTTGAAAACACGCGCTGGAGCATGAAGGGGAACTTTCTCGACGTGCCGACCGACTGCCCGCAGCGCGAGCGGAATCCATGGACGGGCGACGCGCAGGTGTTTTTTGAGACGGGCGCGTATCTGATGAACCTTGCGCCGTTCATGCGCAAATGGCTGATCGACGTGGCGGATGCGCAAAAGCGAAACGGCTGCGTGCGCTCCCTCGCGCCGCACGGCGCGGAGAACCTGGTTGTTCGGGGCATGGATGGCTCGGTCGGCTGGGCGGATGCGATCATACTCATCCCATACCGCTACGACCGGCTCTACCGCGATGATGCGCTGCTTGGCGCGGTGTATCCCGCCATGCGCCGCTACGCGGAGTTCATGATCCGCCGCTGCCGCCAAATCAGTCTGTTGGTAAAGCCGCGCAAAAACCCGTACCGGCGCTGCACCTATTCGGTGGGATGGCACTGGGGAGAGTGGACGGAGCCGAAAGAAGAAGGCTTTGAGGGCTCTCTCGCGCTCGGGATGCCGCGGCCGGAGGAGGCGACGGCTTACATGGCGTACTCGATGCGCTGCATGGCGCAGATGGCGGCGCGGCTGGGATTTGCCGGGGATGAGTCGCGCTACGGCCGCTATGCGGCGTGCGCAAAGAAGGCGTATCAATACCTGTTTGTCCAAGACGACGACATCGAGAGCATCCGTCCGGCCAAGCTGGTGCGTCCGCTGGCGCTGGGGCTTTTGGACGAGCCGGCGCGGGCCAACGTCGCCCGCAGGCTTGCGCAGGTGATGCGCCGGCGTGGGCACACGGTCGGCACGGGGTTTCTCTCCACGCCGTTTTTGCTGGATGTGCTCACCGATAATGGATTTGCGCAGGATGCGCTTGAAACCCTTCTGCAGGAGAAAGCGCCCGGCTGGCTGTATCAAGTCAAAGCCGGGGCGACGACCATTTGGGAAAACTGGGAGGGGCTGGATGAAGACGGCCTCGGTTCGCTGAATCACTATTCCAAGGGTGCGGTATGCCAGTGGCTCATGCAGACGCTGGGCGGCATCCGCATCGGAGAGCGGGAGACATTTTGCATTCGGCCGCTGGTCAACCGCCGCGTGGGAAATGTCGTTTGTGCCTACGAGAGCATCTACGGGCGCGTTGCGTGCCGCTGGGAGCTGGCGGGGGGCGCCGCGCGGATCACGGTGACGCTGCCGGCAAACACGAGTGCGCGTGTCTGCCTGCCGGACGGAGGCGAGCATGTCGTTTGCGGCGGAGAGCATGTGTTCACCGCTTCGATTGGCTGAGCGCGCGTTTCGGAAGAAACGTCGGCGCAGCCGGCACGGGCAAAGAAAAACCGCATGCTTTCAGCTGTTTTTCCGCAGGCATACTTGCCGCAAAGGCGCTTCGGCGGTATATTGATAGCAGGACATAACGTCAAAAACATGTCGAAAGGAATAGAATCAAAATGAAGGTGTTTATGATCGGGGGAACTGGGCTGCTGGGCAGCGAGGCCGCGCGGATTCTCATCGCGCGGGGGCACGAGGTAACCTCCGTGGCACTGCCGCCGATTCCGGAGGGAGCGCAGCTTCCGCCTGAGATGAAGATCGAGCTGGGCAACTATATGGAGATGGATGACGACGCGATCCGCGGCTATATGAAGGGCTGCGAGGGATTCGTGTTTGCAGCGGGCGTGGACGAGCGCGTGGAAGGGCCGGCGCCGATCTACGAGCTATTCAAGAAATACAACATCACGGCGCTGGAGCGGCTGCTGCGGCTGGCAAAAGAGAGCGGCGTTCGGCACGCGGCGATCTGCGGCTCGTATTTTTCGTACTTTGCCAAGATCTGGCCGGAGAAAGAGCTGACCAAGTGGCACCCATATATCCGCAGCCGAATCGACCAGGAGAAGATGGCGATGTCGTTTGCGGATGAAAACTTCGACGTTGCGGTGCTGGAGCTGCCGTACATCTTTGGCACGCAGCAGGGCAGAAAGCCCGTGTGGGTCTTCTTGGTGGAGCAGATCCGCAGCATGAAGAAGCAGACGATGTATCCGCGCGGCGGCACGACGATGGTGACGGTGCGGCAGGTAGGCGAGGCGCTGGCCGGTGCGCTGGAGCGCAACAAGGGCGGCAACTGCTATCCGATCGGTTACTACAACCTGACGTGGGTGGAGATGTTGGAGGTCGCGCACAAATACATGGGCACGCCGGACAAAAAGATCGTGACCATACCAAACTGGATGTATGCGCTGGGCGGAATGCAGATCATGCGCCAGCAGAAGAAGGCGGGCCACGAGGGCGGCCTGAACATGGTGAAGTTCACGCAGATCATGTGTGCCAACACGTTCATCGACAAGTCGCTGGGCTGCGAACCGCTCGGGGTGCAGCCGGACGACATCGACGCGGCCATCGGCCAGAGCATCCAGCTTTGCCTGGACGTGCTGGACGGCAAGGCCAAGGCGATCGATATGAAAGGGGAATGAGCGGAGAGTGCGGTGCGCGCCAGCGGCATCGCGGCGGCGTTGCTTCCGAAGCGCCCGTGGCAGGGCACTTCGGAAAAAACAGGCGCTGCCAGACAGGATCTGCGAAGGATCGCAACCGAGAGCGGCGGTCGTTTCCCGGCGGGCTTACGGCAGCAGGTAGACTCTCGTTTCGTAGGGCCGTGTGACAAACCCCTCGCCGACGATCGGCGCGTCGGGGTAGTTGCACAGCGCCGGAACACGCCCGGCGAGCGAAAAACCGCGCGGCGTGGTGAAGCGCACGGGTTTCTCTGTGAAGGAGCAGATCACGAGCGCCTTCTTTCCCTCGTATTCGCGCGCGTAGACATACAGCTTGCCGCTGCAGGCGCGGTATTCCCGATAGTCGCCCCAGAGCAGGGCGGGCGTGGCCTTGCGCAGTTGCAGTGCAGCGCGGTAGAAGTGTAGCAGGGAGTTCGGGTCCGCCTCCGCCGCGGCCACGTTGACCGTTGTGTAGTTTGGATTGAGCGCGAACCATGGCTTGCGCACGGAGAAGCCTGCGTTTGCCCCGCTGTCCCACTGCACCGGCGTGCGCGCGGAATCACGGCAGGCGCGCTGGATGCGTCGGAGCGCCCGCTGCGGCGTCTGCCGTTTCAAATATTTTTGATAGTTGTTTTTTGCCAGCACATCCTCGTAGTCGTCGATCGACGGCAGCGCGATGTTTGTCATGCCGATCTCCTGCCCCTGGTAGATAAACGGCGTGCCCTGCTGGAAGAGATACGACGCGGCCAGCATCTTTCCGCTCTCCACGCGATAGCGCTCGCTGCCGTAGCGGCTGATGATGCGGGGGTGGTCGTGGTTCTCCAGATAGAGCGTGTTCCAGGCTTTGCCGGCGAGCTTTCGCTGCCACCGGCCAAACGCGCGCTTGAGCTTGCGCAGCGAAAAGGGCAGGGGCATATACTCGGTAAAGAGGCAGTCCGCCTCCATGTGCTGAAAGTGAAACATCAGATCGAGCGTTTGGTCGGCGCCTTCGGCGATAAAGCGGAGCGCTTTTTGGGGCGTCATCATGGGCGCCTCGCCCAACGCGAAGCAGTCGTAGTGGTCCAGTACGTCTCGGCGGAACTCCATCAGGTACTCCTGCAGATGCGGGCCGTTCACATAATACCGCATGCCGCGCGTGACCGGCAGCGGATCGTCCGGCAGGCCCTCCTCTTTTGAGATGAAGGTAATCACGTCCTCGCGGAAGCCATCCACGCCCATGTCCAACCAGAAGCGCATGATATCCTTGACCTCCTCGCGCACGAGGGGGTTATCCATATTGAGATCGGGCTGCTTCCTGACGAATAGATGCAGATAGTATTCGCCGCGCACATCGTCAAACGCCCAGGCCTTTCCTTCGAAGAGGCTGTCCCAGTTGTTGGGCGGCGAGCCGTCCGGCTTGGCCGGGCGCCAGATGTAGTAGTCGGCATACGGGTCTTCCCGCCTGCGGCTCTTCTGAAACCACGCGTGTTCGTCGGAGGTATGGTTCACAACGAGATCCATGATCACCTTGAGCCCGAGCGCGTGCGCCTGATCGAGCACCTGCCGGAAAACCGCAAGATCGCCGTAGTCGGGCGAAATGGCCCGATAGTCGGCGATGTCGTAGCCATAGTCGGCGTTGGGGGAGGCGTACAGCGGCGAAAACCAGATGCCGTCCACGCCGATACGCTTGATGTAGTCGAGCTTGTCCAATATGCCGTACAGGTCGCCGATGCCGTCGCCATTACCGTCCTTAAAGCTGCGCGGCCAGACCTGATAGAAGGCCATCGACTTGTACCAGAGCGTCTTCATACCGTTTGCCCCCTCAGTATTGCCGGGTCAGCCCGACGTCGCACTCTTCGCGCGTCATTTCACCGTTGTTGTATTTTGCCATCCGCTCCACGTCCGCGGTGTTGAGACGGTAGCGCGTCCACAGCAGCAGCGCGGCGATGCTGCCGATGGCAGGCAGCAGCGCGTAGACCGCCCAGAGCGCGTCGAGTGCGGCCGGCGTCTGCGTAACGTTGAGCGCGGCCAGCTCGGCGAAGCTGGAGGCTTCCACACTCTGCCAGCCAAACCAGCCGAGCACCGCCAATCCGAGCGAAGCCGAGACCGCGCTGACGAGCTTCATGGTGAACGTCTGCGTCGCGAAGGTGATTCCCTTGGCCTCGATTCCGGTCTTGTACTGCCCGTACTCGGCACAGTCGGGTGTAAACATAAACTGCAGCACCATGATCCCGCCGAAGGCGAACCCGCGCAGCACCATGAGCACCAGATGCGGAATCAGCACGGGACCGACAAGCCAGACGAGGATCGAGAGCGCCGCATAAGCGACGGTGCTGAGAAAAAAGACGCGGAACTTATCGAAGCGCTTGAGCACCGCCGGCATGAAAAACGCGATGATGACGGACGGAACAAACGAGAGTGCCGCGACCACGGTTGCGATCATGGAGCTGTTGAACAGATAAAAGCAGGAAAGCTGGAGCACCGAGGACGCCGTGTTCAGGCCCGTGAGCAGGAACAGCCCGCCAAAATAGATCAGCAGGTATTTGTTATGACCAAGATAGCGGAACATCTCGCGGATCGTGTAGGATCTCTCCGCGTCGTCCGCCCGGATGGCGCGCTCTTTGACACCGATGCAGAGCCAGACCATCAGCGCGGCGCCGAGCACGACGATGATCACCGCCGTTGTGCCGAAGGAAAGGCCGACCTGCTCGGTCGGCAGTACGTAGCCAAACGCCACGGCCAGCAGCACGCCGATGTTGGCGAAGATGCGGCTCTTGGTCATCAGATCGGTTCGCTCGGCCTGAATGCTGGTCATGGTGGTGACGAGGCCGTAGAGGGGCACGTCGCTGAGCGTGTAGGAGGCGTCCCACAGGATATAGGCGACGGCGAACCACGCAAGCTTTGCGCCCGGGGAAAAACCGTTTGGGATCATAAACAGCATCAGCGTCGTCAGACTGATGGCCGGCAGCGAGATCCGCAGCCAGGGGATGAACCTGCCGCCTTTTTTGAACTTGAGCTTGTCCATCATGCTGCCGAAGATCGCGTCGTTGACCGCGTCCCATATCTTGACGAGGATCAGCACGCCGGCGGTCGCCGACGCGCTCAGTCCGGAGAGCAGCAGGTAGGTGGCCAGAAACATGTACTGAAACGTATAGATCATGTTTTGACCCATGAAATAGACCGTGTAGTCGCGGCGTTCCTTTTTTGTGGTCATCCAGCCGGAGACATCTTGTTTGATTGCGTTCATGTCGTCCCTCGATATTCTGTTTTTTTGTGGCGATTGTTCGGGTTTCGGCTGCTTTTTTGCGGATGCGATGGCAGGTGCTGTTGCCTCTATTATAGCAGGCAACGGATGATTTGTTTATCCCGCGGTGGTTGCGCAAGCGAACGCTTTTGAAAGAGAGCCGATCTCTTGGCCGCATCGCGCGCCGGACCGTTTTGACAGCGCCCGCCGGAATTGACCAGAGCGGCTTGACATAGATAGAATGCCGATATATATTTATATAGAATTCCTATATATAAGGAGGGTACGATATGGGACTCGACAAGACGCTTGTCACCCGAAGCACGGGGATGCTGATCCTAAGACTGCTCCAGGAGCAGGACATGTACGGCTACCGGATGATCGAGGAGTTGAGCCGCAGATCGGATGAAACCTTTTCGCTCAAGGCAGGGACGCTTTACCCGCTGCTGCATGATCTCTGGCGGCAGGGGCTTGTTGTCTCCTACGAAAAGACGGCCGAGACGGGAAGAGTCAGAAAGTTTTACAGCCTGACGAAGAAGGGCCGGGCTACGCTCGCAGAAAAAACACAGGAGTGGGAGGCGTTTTCCGGCGCGGTCAACAAGGTGCTGACGGGGGGTGCGAGCCTTGCGGGGATCTGAGCAGGAGAAAGCGTTTCTGGATGCGGTTTGTGCCGAGGTACGCTGGCGTGCGGCGCATCCCGTCATCCGCGCAGAGCTTGCCGACCACGCCGAGGACCAGAGGGAGGCGCTGCTGGCGGCAGGATCGAATCCCCATGAAGCGGAGAAAGAGGCGCTGTGCCGTCTTGGCGAGCCGCAGGCGCTGGGGCTGTTGTTTGACGCGAGTTATCGGCCTGCCGCGACGTTTGCCGTGCTTACGCCCATCCTTCTCTACGCGCTGCTGGGCGTCGTCTTTCGGCTGTTTGTCTACCGGATGTCCGGCGGCGCGCCATGGCGGGATTTCCTGATCGCGCTTGCGCTTGGCTTGCTGGGCGTGATGCTGCTGTTTCGGTTGAATCTGTATCGCGCGGTGCGGCTGGGGTGGGTGCTGTATCTGGGCTTTTGGGCGGTCGCGGTCGTGCTTCCCGCGATCACACCGCTCTTCTCCGGGCAAATGCCGGAGCAAAGCGGGCTGTACCCAGCGCTGCAATACCTCTGGATGCTGTTCCCGCCGATCTATGCGCTGCTGCTGTATCGGCTTCGTGGGCTGGGCTATATGGGCATTCTGGTGGCGGCGGCGTTGATCGGCGTGCCTGTTCTTGCGAGTCTACGGCTATTTTGGAGCGGCGGCTATCCGGAGGGGCTGGCATCCTTTGCGTGCCTGAGTTTGCTCATCCGCGCGGTTCTTTCGGGCGTCTTTTCCTGCAAAAGATGGCTTGCGGCGTCACTGCTGGGCGTTGCGGCGCTGTTGCTGCTGGCCGGCCTTGCAATCACGGAGCCGTATCGCCTGACGCGTATCCTCGCCGTGCTCAATCCGATGCGCGACCTGCAAGGGGATGGCTGGCTCGTGCTGCGTATTCGAGAATTGATTTCCCACGCTGAGTTTTTGGGTGCGGGGGATACGCTGCCGGCGGCGGCGCAGGAGGTCGCCGCCCGCTTTGGGGAAAGCGCGATGTCGCAGAACCTGCTGCTGGCCATGCTTGCGTACCGGTATGGCATCGTGGTTTCGGTGCTGCCGGTGATCGGGCTTGCTGCCTGGCTGGTCTATGGCATTCTGCGTGTGCGAAGGCTCGGGAGTCTGCTCGGCAGGCTGCTTGCACACGCGGTGCTGCTGGTGTTTGCGGCGGAGATTGTGCTGTCCGTTGCGGTCTTCTTGGGGTATCCGCTTTGGTATAGCGCCGTGTTTCCGTTTTTGACGGACAACACCATGGCGTTTTGGATGAATCTGTTGTTGGCGGGGATGCTTGCCTCCGTGCTGCGCACGGACGGGCTGCATCGGGACACCGAATATCGCAAACGAACACTTCGGCTGAGATTTGAATAGTCGCAGAGGGAGGCGAAGCCTATTCCGCCGGCACCCTCCGATCCAGCGATGCGAGGCTGCTCAGCGCCATCCCAGCGACGATGAGCGCAACGCCTGCCCAGCCGAACGCATCCGGCGGTGCGTCGTGCAGCAGCAGCACGCCGCCGAGCAGCGTAAAGAGCACCTCGAAAGACTGCGTGGATTCCACGAGTGCGAGCTGGCGCTGGCTGTGCTTGACCAAATCCGTTGCGCGGAAAAACAGCAGCGTCGCGACTACGCCCGAGAGCAGCGCGACGCCGAGGGACTGCGCCGCCTGGGAAGCGGAGGGCGCGCCGCGCGTCAGCAGGCCGTACACCGCGAGCAGAAGCCAGAACGGAAGACTGCAGAGCGTCATGCCATAGATGCGCTCCGTCGTGGTCAGCTCGGGCGGGCAGAGCGCCATCATCTTGCGGTTGCCGAGCGGGTATGCGACCGCGGCGAGCAGGATTGGCGGTAGCGTACCTTCCAGCGAGGCGAGGTTGAGCGAAACGATGTTTTGCACCTGCAGCAGAAACACGCCGATGAGGATGACCGCCGCCGCACCGAGGTTTCTGAGCGCGATGCGCTTGTGAAACAGCGGGGAAAGCAGCAGCCCCATCACGATGGTGATCTGCCAGCTCGCGGCGATCAGCCAGCTCTCGCCGTGGTCGCCCGCGTAGGAGATCGGCGCGTAGAACAGGCCGAAGCCGACGGTACTCCACAGGAGCCAGCGCAGCGGAGCGCGACGAATGGCGGCGTGCACACGCGAAAAGCCCGGACCACGCCAGACGAGCAGCGTAAAGACCGGGAAAGTGAAGAGATACCGCAGGCTCGCGCTCCAGATCCAGCTGCCGCCGGAGAGGTGCATGCTGCGGTTGAGCAAAAACGTGAACGCGAAGAAAAACGACGCGAGCAGTCCGAGCAGGAGTCCTTTTTTCATACAGCTCCGTCTTCCGCCCGACAGGGCGGCGGGAAAAATCGGTATTTGAACTGTTTTATAGCATAGAACACGGTTTTGCGCAAGCAAAAAAAGGCTGCGCTTTATGCCGGCGGCGATCGCCACTCGAACGGCAGCCTTATACCCCTGCAGAAAGGCGCACGGCTTTTCTTCGGGCGGAGGCGCAGCGCCCGCTAGATCCGAAGCGACGCACGGAACCCGCGCGCGCTGTAGTAGGACTCTGCGCCGTTGTGGTAGGTAAACACGTGTTCGTAGCGCCGGTCGCAAAACAGCGCGCCGCCGAGCGCGCGGATCTCCGGCGGGGTGCGTACCCAGCTCGAGGTCTTGCGGTCAAACGCGCCGCGGGCCTGCAGCGCGCGGTATTCTTCCTCCGTCAGCAGCGAAACGCCCATCTGCGCTGCCATCTCCAGCGCGGCATTCGCCGGTTTGTTCTCTTTTCGGCGCTCCAGCGCCGCGCGGTCGTAGCAGAGGTTTCGCCGCCCGGCCGGGCTCTCCTCGGAGAAATCGAAAAACACAAGCTCCCCTGTCGCCTCGTCGAGCGCGAACACGTCCGGTTCGCCGCCGGTGGACTCCATCATATGCAGCGGCCAAAGCTTGCCCGGGTGGCTGCGAAGCCGCGCCTCGACCGACTCCCAGAGCAGGTCCGCGTGCCGCGGCATATGCTCCAAAAACCGACCCTTGAGTGTCTGCAGCAGTTCTTCCGCCTGTTCCATGGAAAATATCGCCTGACTCATTCTTCCCCCCTCCTTTTGATACATTGTAACAAAATCAGGAAAACGTTCTGTGACGGTGTTACGAAACGCGCCGTCTGTCTTTACTGTACCACCCGTTGCGCGCACCGTCACGCAGGAATGCCGCTTTTCGGCTGATTGCGCGCTGCGGGCTACGCATCGTTCTTTTGAATATGCAATCATGTGCGCGGCCAATATGCATTGCGCGGCCGGCGACGGGCGGCGGGCGGGCATGCGAGCATTTCGGTATACATGCGCACAATAACGGCGTTTCTGCGCGCTTGATTTGGCGAAACGGCGCTTTATCGAGAAAAAACTCTGCCTGTGCACGTTTTACAATACTGCATGTTTATGCTATGATGACTGCGGGTGCGCCAGCCAAGAAAAATCGAACCCGGCGTGCCGTTGGATTGAAATGGAGATCACGCTGCAGCAGCTTCTGGCCGCCCGGGATGCGCGCGCGGCCTATATCGCCGGCCTGCAGAAGCGCTTTCCGGGCGCCTGCGTCGCGGTGTTTACGGTTGTGTCGCCGGGGCCGGTGAAGAAATCGGCCGGTACCCGGCGCCTTTTTGACGCGGGGATATCCGCGATGGGGCGCTTGCTGGTGCGCTGTGAGCTCGCGCCGCTGCTGTTTGAGGCGCATGAAAAGGATACGGGGGATGAAGCCTATCTGGCGGTGAAGACCGAGCCGGGATTTTTGAAGATGGAGCTCTGCAAGCTTGAAGAATACGGCCCCTACGGGCGGCTGTGGGATATGGATGTGATCAGGCCGGACGGGACGCGCGTCGCACGCGAGGAGATCGGGTTTGACGAGCGCGCGTGCATCGTCTGCGGAAAAGCGGGGCGCGCCTGCTATGCGCGCCGTCTGCACGCGGCGGATGAAGTGCGCGCAGCCGTGGACCGGCTGATGCAGACGCTGTCCTGAGCAGCCGGAAGGAGATACGCCATGGAGATTCGTTCGCTTTCGCTCGTGCGCGAGCGGGAGGAGATCGCTGCGTTTTATGCGCGTGCGGGCATCCGGCTGGATCGCGCGGTCACCGCGCTGTACGGCGCGTTTGAGGGAGAGACGCTGCTTGCGCTCGGCGGCATCGCAGGCAACGCCATCCGCTCGCTGGCGGTGGAGGAGCGGCATCAGGGCGAGGGGATTCTGCCCGCGCTCGCGACGCACCTGTATCAAACCATGCGATCCGGCGGCGTGCCCAATGTCTTCGTGGTGACAAAACCCGCATACGCGCCGCTGTTTTCATCGCTCTGCTTCTATCCGCTCGCAAAAACGCAGGATGCGGCCCTGCTTGAGAGCCACCGCGGCGCGCTGGAGCGTTATTTGGACGCGCTGCCGAAGGCGGACGGAGCCGTCGTGATGAACGCGGATCCGTTCACGCTGGGGCACCGCCATCTCGTGGAGAGCGCGGCTGCGGGGTGCAAGCGGCTGAATGTCTTTGTGCTCTCCGCGGATGCGGCGCATGTGTCCGCAGCGGCGCGGCTTCGGCTTGTGCGCGCGGGGTGCGGCGATCTGGCAAATGTATCGGTCGTTGCGGGGGGAGACTATATCATCTCCGCCGCAACGTTTCCCGACTATTTTTTCAAGGACGCCGGTGAGGCGGCGCTGGCCTGCGCGCGGCTGGATGCGACGCTGTTTGCCGAACGGATCGCGCCCGCCTGCGGCACCGCGCTGCGCTTTGTCGGCGAGGAGCCGCTCGACCCTATGACCGCGGCATATAACGAGACGTTGAGTGCGGTTTTGCCCCCGCGCGGCGTCGGTGTGCGCGTGATCGCGCGCAAGGCGGTCGGCGGGGCGCCGGTCTCGGCATCGCGTGTGCGCGCGCTTTGGCGCGAGGGACGGATCGGTGAGATCGCGCCGCTCGTGCCGCAATCCACGCTCGACTACATCCGGGAGAATGCGCTGTGACGCCCCGATCGGAGCAAATCGGCGCACTCGCGCGGGATGCGCTGGCACGGGAAGCGCGGCTGACGCCGAAGCCCGGCCTCGTGGATGCACAAAACAGCGGTGCGCACAGCGACATGGACTTGCCGCTGCTGCTTGGCAGCGCGGACGCGCTTGAACCCTATTTTGTGCGGTTTGCCGCCAGGGGTGCGGCGGACGCGGCTTTGCCGCCGAACGGCAGGCTCGCCGCCATCCGCGCCGACGGTGTGGCGGCCGAAGCCGCGATGCTTGCCGCCACGAACGGCGTCAATACGCATAAAGGTGCGCTGTTTTTGCTCGGCGCGCTCTGCTATGCGGCCGGGCACCGCGCCGAAAACGGGGCTTTACTGACGCCGCGGATGCTTTGCCAAACGGCGGCGCGTGTCTGCGAGGGGGTTACGGCAGAACTGCGCGCGGGCGGCGGCCGGGCGTATGCGCGCTATGGAGCGCGGGGGGCGCGGGGTGAAGCGGAGGACGGTTTCCCCAATGCGCTGGCCGCGATGGACGCATACGCAGCCGCACGATCGCTCGGCGCGAACGAGGAGGATGGCTGGCGCATCGCGTTGCTGGCGCTGATCGCGGCCGTAGAGGACGCGAATGTCCTCGCCCGCTGCGGGGAGGCCACCGCTGAGGCGCTTCGCCGCCGCGCGGGGGAGATCGCCGCGGCATTCCCTTCGGGAGGACGCGCGCTGGAGGAGGCGCTGGAGGAGCTGGACGCGCAGTGCCGGATCTGGCGCGCAAGCCCGGGCGGGGCGGCGGATCTGCTTGCCTGCGCCATGTTCCTGCATGCGCTCACAGCGCAGAGTGCCTGAAGCGGGGCGGAAAGCGCGCGCGTCTGCGGGCATACGGACGGCGGGGGCCTCGGTTCCCTCGTTTCAAGGGCATTGTGACAGATGTATGTATCGTGATGAAGCAAGAATGCCGGCTTGTCGTAAAAGCGCCGGGATCGTTCAGGGCAGAAGCCTTGAGCCCGCAAAATCCCGCTGCGGCAGTTGACCCGCCGAAACGAATCGACGTTTTGCAGCACAGGAGCCCTGGAAACGAGGAAAAAGCCGCGGTTTACCCGCTAATAAACGGACTTTCGACGGATTGACAATAATATTTCGATTCCGGCCGCCGTATATGGTATAATAAAACTGATCTCGCGCAAAAGGAGGCATTTCGGACATGGGGTTTTATGAGCTGCTGGGGCCGACCGCGGTTGCGACTGTCGTCTGCCTTATCGTTGCACTCGTGATGTTCATCATCGAGCTCTTCACGCCCGGCGTCGGCCTGGCAGGCGCCACGGGGCTTCTCTCACTGCTCGCGGTCATCGTGATGCAGTTGGGGTGGGGGCATCCGCGCGTAGCGGTGTATATCATCGCCATCGCCCTGCTGATCATCATTCTCGGGCTGGTCTGGGTGATACGATCCATGCAGCGCGGCCGGCTGAGCAAGTCCTTTCTGATACTCAAGGATCAGGTCGACGGCACCTCCGTGCCGGAGATCGCCTCCGTCAAGGCGGACCTGCTTGGTAAAACCGGCGTTGCCATTTCGACGCTGCGCCCCTCCGGCATAGCCGAATTCGACGGAAAGCGGCTGGATGTCACCACCGCGGGCGAGTTTATCCCCAAAGGGGAAATGGTTACCATCATCAAGGCGGAGGGCATGCAGATTCTCGTCCGCACCGGCGGCGCGGCGGAAGCGGCGCCCGACCAGCCGGCCGACTGACGCGCCCCTGTGCGGCGTGAAGCGGCTTAGGAGCGACCCTGCCGGCCTGAGCGGGCCGGCAGCCACACCGAATATCAGGAGGTAGTATTATGTTTGGACCAATCGTCATCGTTATTTTGGCAATCATCTTTCTGGTTCTGTTTTTCAGCTTCGTGCCCCTCGGGCTGTGGATCTCGGCGCGCGCTTCCGGCGTGCGCATCGGCATCTTCCAACTCGTCGGCATGCGCGTGCGCAAAGTTATCCCCAGCCGCATCGTCAACCCGATGATCAAGGCCACCAAGGCCGGGCTGGATGTCTCCATCAATAAGCTCGAGGCGCACTATCTTGCGGGCGGCAACGTAGACCGCGTCATCAATGCGCTCATCGCAGCGCAGCGCGCGGGCATCCCGCTCGGCTTTGAACAGAGCTGCGCCATCGATCTGGCGGGGCGCGACGTGCTCACCGCCGTTCAGATGAGCGTCAACCCCAAGGTCATCGAGACCCCGGTCATCGCCGCGGTCGCCATGGATGGCATCGAGCTGCGCGCCAAAGCGCGCGTGACGGTGCGCGCCAATATCGACCGCCTCGTAGGCGGCGCGGGCGAGGAGACCATCATCGCGCGTATCGGCGAGGGCATCGTCACCACGGTCGGCTCCAGCAAGAGCCACAAGGACGTGCTCGAAAACCCGGATAAGATCTCCCGCACGGTTCTGGATAAGGGCCTCGACGCGGGCACCGCATTTGAGATTCTCTCCATCGACATCGCGGATGTGGACGTCGGCCGCAACGTCGGCGCGCAGCTGCAGATCGATCAGGCTGAGGCGGACAAGCGCATCGCGCAGGCCAAGGCCGAGGAGCGCCGTGCGATGGCGGTTGCGCAGGAGCAGGAGAACATCGCCGCGGTCGCGGGCATGCGCGCGCGCGTCGTCGAGGCGGAGGCGGAGGTGCCGCGCGCCATGGCGCAGGCATTCCGCGAAGGAAATCTCGGCGTGATGGACTATTACCGCATGCAGAACGTCCACTCCGACACGGAGATGCGCACAGCCATCGGCAAGGGCACGAAACCTGCGCCCACCGATAATAAGAAATAGCCATGGAAGTTATTCTGATTCTTCTGGCGATCATTTGGGTCGTAGTCCCGATGGCGGCAAAGAAGAAACAACAAGCAGCAAAGGCGGAGGCAGAGCGCCAGCGTGCCGCAAGGCAGCAGGCGCCCGCGCCCCGGCATGCTCCGGCGCCGATGAGAACCGCGCCGCTTACGCCGAGCATGCGCCCCGTGCAAAGCAGCGTGCAGGCGCCGGAAGAAGGCTCCGGTTCATATGAAGGCGTATCCGGCACCGTGCTTGAAGGCGAGCCCGCGCACGATGTGCAGCCCGGGCTCACGATGGCGACGAGCACGCTGCGCGAAGCGCAGAGCTCCATTACGCACACCGTGACCGCCAGCAGCGAGAGCGGGCATGCGCACGAGGAGACGAGCGCGACCGGCATCGTACAGGATTGCCCGCCGGAAAAAGCGCCCGTCCAGCCGGCTGCACAGGGCGGCAGGACCGCAGGGGAAAGCGCCTTTGTCTGGGACGTGGAGCGTGCGCGCAGCGGGCTTGTGATGGCCGAAATACTCGGGCCTTGCCTTGCGCTGAGGGACTAAGTACGCCGATGCGGAACTCGACCAACAAACAAAACGCATGGATCTGGAAAAGGGTGCTGTTTACATCGGTACCCTTAATCGTATTGTTCACGGCGTTTGCCGTGTGGGTTTTTACGAAGGCGCCTAGCAACCCGCTTGCGGTCGTCGCGGCGGCGGCAAGCGCGTTTCTCTTTGCGCTGCTGGGCATCCGCTTTATCCCGCAGTGGATGGCGGCGTGGAGTAGAAAACCATGGCTGCCCGCGCGCGCCGTGGAGGGCAAGCGCAGTGCCAGGCGGCAGCGAATGCACCCCGCACTGCAGCTGCTGTTTTACCTTACGCTGTTTCGGTTGCTGATCTTCGTCTTTACGTATGCGCTTTCGCAACTGTATCAGGCGTATTCCGGCGGGCTGCTCGATAGCCTGGGTATCTGGAATCAGCTTGGAACGGACAGCCGCCACTACCTCAACATCGCGCAAAACGGCTATGTCAATACGGGCGACGACCGGCTGCTGCTGGTCTTTTTGCCGCTGTATCCGTATCTGGTGCGCGGCGTGAACTTCATCGTCGATAATTATCTCGTCAGCGGGCTGATCGTGTCAAACCTATGCTGGGTGTTTGCGGCCTACCTGCTGTATGAGCTGGCATTGCTGGACACGGATAAAAAAGGCGCGCTGCGCGCATTGAAATACCTGTGCATCCTGCCGGCTTCGTTTCTCTTCTCCGCGCCGCTGTCGGACAGCCTGTTTTTGCTGCTCAGCGTCGCATGCGTCTATGCGGTTCGGAAAAACCTCTATCCAGTGGCGGGGATCATCGGCTTTCTTGCGGCGTTTACGCGTATGCCGGGCGTTTTACTCTTTGTGCCCGCGTGCTTTGAGCTGATCGGCGGAATCATCCGCGATCGCCCTTTGCGCGGAAAGGACACGCGCTGGGGGCTGCGCATGGCGGGAAACGCGCTTTCGCTGTTATTCATTCCGGCAGGGTTGCTGGCGTATTTCTACATCAACTACCGCGTGAGCGGAAACGCGCTGATGTTTTTGACCTACCAAAGCGAGCACTGGCATCAGCAGCTTGGCTGGTTTTTCGCAACGACGGCGACGCTGGTCAACAATGCCACAGGTGCGTTTGCGGACGATATCCGTATGCTCTGGGGGTTATGGCTTCCAAATCTCGTCTACCTCTTTGCGTCGCTCGGCATCGTCATCGCGGCGCAGAACAAGCTGCGCGCGTCTAATGTTGCGTATTTTATCGCATATTTTGCGGTCTGCATGGGCGCGACTTGGCTGCTTTCGGGGCCGCGATATCTCACGGCTGCGTATCCGCTTGCGCTTGCACTCGGCGCCATCACGGAAAAGAAGGCGGTCGATCGGATTGCCACGCTCCTCTGTATCGTGCTGTTTGTGCTGTATTTGCTGGCGTATGTCAACCAGTGGTACGTCTATTGAGCAGTGTGAATTGACATTCCGCCCGCGCATGGTAAAATATTCACGTTGCGACCGTGGTGGAACGGCATACACAACGGACTTAAAATCCGTCGGGGAAACCTTAAGGGTTCAAATCCCTTCGGTCGCACCAAACACAGAGGCTCCCGAATGGGGGCCTTTTTGTCTGCCCCCAAAGCCCCAATCATTGGGGATTTTGGGCAGATTGCAGCGCACGCAGGCGCTACTTTTGCGCTTTATGACCTGCTAACTCGCTTTCCAGATTTTCAACCGGATCATGATAGATGTGATACGCTTGCCGCCCGGCAGATACGCCATATCTTCCCGATTGATCGCACCAAAGAAGAAGACGGAGAACACATATACGACGATCGCGAGCAAAATCACGCCAACGGTCATGAGCTTATCGTATTCGCCGGATGCCACATGCGGCATGATCGCATAGATGACCAATCCCATGCACGCCGTCGCCAGGATAGGTTTGATGATATCATGCAATAGACTTGGCCGGGCTTTGGCGTGCTTGACGACGCAGATCACATCCAGCAATGCCGCAATGGCATAGCAAACCACCGTTCCATACGCAGCCCCCCGAATATTTACCTCGGGCACGCGGATGAAGAAGACACTGATCAATATTTTCACGCCGATTCCGATGAACAGATTGATCACAGGCAAGTAGGTTTTCCCCATGCCTTGAAGAATCCCCGTCATGGTCTGAAGGACGGTCAAAAACAGCACGGCGATCGCCATGATGCCCATAAGGTTTCCCGCTATGATTAGATTTTCGCCTGTCAGACGTGCAAATAGAAGGTGAATGATCGGTGTTGACAGCAGAAAAAGACCGGTCGCGCAGGGCAGCCCAATCAGCAGGGAAAGCTTGAACCCGATGCGCGCCTTGGTTGAGATGCCCCTCAGGTCGCCGCGCGTTTTTGATGCGGAGATCGATGGCACGAGACTGACCGCAAGGGCAAGAGAAAACACCGCCGGCATATTGATGATCGGGTTGACATACGCCGTCAAGAGGCTGAAAAGCGAATTGACGATCTTGGTTGTCAGAAGAATCTCTTGTCCGAAGAGCATAATGCTTGTCATGCTCCTGAGCGTATTTGTGATAATTGCCGAGTCTGCAATCTGAACAAACGGCATGGCGCAGGCGCCGACAACGATGGGCGCGGCAAGATAAACGAGCTTTTTGCCGATATTTTTCGTCAAATCCGCGTAATGATCGCTTGCGACATTTCTCTTAAAGTCTGCGATTCGCACGCGGTAGCGGATGAGCAAGTAGATACACGCGAAAACCTCGGAGACCGTAATGCCGAGCATCGCGCCGGCCGCCACATAGACCTCGCCCTTATCGCTCCAGCGCCAGGCCAAGAGTAGGCCAACCACGGCTTTGCCTGCTTGCTCGATGATCTGCGATACGGCAGTCGGCACCATCTGCTGCATTCCCTGAAAATAGCCCCTGAATGCCGAGATAATGGCCACAAAGAACAAAGAGGGAGCGATAACCGTGATGGTCAGGCTGGCATCCGGCCTGCCAAGCGCGGTTGCAATCGGTCGGCTCAGCACCATCATGAAGACGGTCGTGACGAACCCGATGCCAACCAGCGCTACGGATGACTTGCGAAAAATCGCATATGCCGCTTTATAATCGTTCAGCGCAACACGCTCCGACACCATCTTGGAAATGGCGACCGGCAATCCCGCGCCGGATACTGCCAGCAAAAACGTGTATACGGGAAAAGCAGTCATATAATATGACATACCGTGCGTCCCGACGATGTAGTTCGTGGCGATGGTATAGACGGCACCGATGATCTTGGAAATCAGTCCCACGCCGCCGAGGATAGCTGCGCCTTTTGCAAAGCTCTTTTGCGTTTTATTCACCATTTTCTCCATTATACATGATCCGATGCGATAACCATATCAGGAGGCATGCAACCATATCCCCGTGTGTTTTGAGATGCCGTTTCAAAAAGCTTACCAGAGGGGGAAAGCAGAAAAAAGCCATCGGGCCTCCGATAGAGTGAATGATGCGAAAACATTCAGCAAAGGAGAACGCACGATGGCGCAAATAAACAGCAACTTTCGACGGCTCCGGCAGCGCCGCTACCGTTCCGCTTTTGCCTCCAGCGCGGCGAGCGTATCGGTGTTGATGCCGACCACGCGGTCTACCGGCAAAGCAAAGCAAACACCACGCAGGGTAGATTTCCAGCCGGCCGTTTCTTTCATGGCGGCGGTGATCCGCTTCGCCGTCTCCTGGTCTACAAGCGTCATGATCATCTCTTTTTCAGAATCCACTGTGATGCCGAGAAACGACTCATGCTTGGCGCCTTCGCCGCGTGCATTGAGAATGGTGGCGCCGCTGGCGCCCTCCGCGCGGACGATCTCCATCACCGCGTCTGTGTATCCGGCGTTGACGATGATGAACAAAGCCTTGATCTTCTGGGTTTGATCCATGGGTTCCTCCGTTTCTACAGCGATATCCCTGAAATCGGGATGGTGAATGCGATTCCGGTGTTCGGCTTGCTAAACTGAAAGTCGCGCTCGAGCGTTTCGAATATGCCGTCGACCTTTTCCCTTTGCAGAATACAGGTGATGACCACCTTGTTCTCCTCCGGCACAAAGCCGAGCATTTCGACCAGGCGCCCGGCACGGATCGAGGTTTTACCATACAGGGTATTTACGATCCGGCACTCCATCTTGAGGAGGACCTCAAGCAGCGCGCTCTTTTGCTTTCTACCGGCGACGATTACGAGAAACGCAATGTGCTCCGGCACGCATTGGTTCATGGTGTCAATCCTCCAGTCGGGCATCCGCCGCGTCTTCCGCGAGCGCCCCGTCGTGTTGTATCTGCTCCTGCTGCGCGCTATGCGCAGGGGCTTCCGGCTCCGGCGCGACAGCCTCGGGTTCGTCCTGGTAAATGGCGACGTCTGCCGCCGGTTCGTCGTCTGGCGTATCATCCTCGTCCGCCAAGCCTGCAACAAGGGTGGCAAGCTCGTCGTGCTCCTGCGCTTCGTAGGCCTCCTGCAGTCGCCTGGCGCGCTGCAGTTGCCGCTCATATAAGATGCCAAGCGCCTGTACGGTGATCAGCGGCGTTACGGAGATAAACGCGATGATGCCAAAGCCGTTTGTCAGCACGGACTGCGCCGCCGGGCCTGCCTTCTGCGCGACGGCCTGCGCCGTGCCGAGCGTCAGCGGCGTTAGAAACGCCGATGTCAGCGCCCCGCCCGTCACGCCGCCGGAGTCAAACGCCAGGCCGACAAACAGATCGGACGTAAAGAGCATCATCAGCAGCGCGATCGCGTAAAGCGGCACGAGGAACCAAAGGATGTTGATCTGCGTGAGGATTTTCACCATGATCAGCATGCCGGCAAACCCGATGCCGATCGCAAGCGTCCATCGGATGGTCGCCTTGCGGATGTGTCCGTTTGTAATCTCCTCGAGCTGCTCGCCCAGCACCGTAACCGCGGGCTCCGAGAGCGTGATGGCCACGCCGAGGACGAACCCCAGCGGCACCAGCAGCCAGGCAAACCAATCCGGCCGTGAAGAATCCAGAAACACCTCGCCGATGTACTTGCCCGCAAATGCAAACCCGAAATCGATGCCGGAGAGAAAGATCAAAAGCCCCGCATAGACCGGCAGCGCACCAAGCATCATACGGATAAACTGCTTTTTTGGCAGGCGCAGGAAAAATAGCTGAAACACCCCGAACACCGCCAGAATCGGCAGCAACGCCAGCGCGACGCCGCCGAGGTTTTCCGCCACCACTTCGGCAAACGTCCCCGTCGCACCCGGGCTGTAGACGGCCGCAGGCGGGATCTCCCCGCCATGGACGATCTTGAGCAGGATACCGTAGAGGAAGACCGCCAGAATCGGCCCGACCGACGCGATGCCGATGATGCCGAAGGTATCCTCGTTTGTCTTTCGCTTGGACATGGTGGCGGAAATGCCGATGCCAAGCGCCAGAATGAACGGAACGGAGATATCCCCCGTCGTTGCGCCGCTGCCGTCAAAGGCGAGGGCAACGAACTCCTCCGGCACGAAGATGACGATGAGAAACACCAGCCCGTAGAGCAGCGCAAAGGTCAGGCGGATGCTGAAATCCTTGATCACGCGGTAGAGCGCGAGGCCGACGAAGATGCCGATGCCCGTGCTCAGAATCCAAACGAACAGCGTCTCGTTTACCTCGGCCAGGATGCTGTGCGTCTGCCGCGCGAGCACCGCCAGCGCAGGCTCTGCAACGGTCGCGAAGATGCCGAAGAGCACGCCGAAAAGCAGTACGAATAGGCTCTTCTTCAGCTTTGGCAGGGAACTGCCGATTAACTTGCCAGCCGGGAGGATGCTTTCATCCAGGCCGACGAGGAAGAAGGCTTGCCCGATCACCACGCAGAAAAAGCCCACAACCAGCTTGCCATAATCGGACGGGTTTTCCAGCGGCGCGATAAAGACGCAGACGATTACGATAATGGCGGCGAGGGGCAGCGAAGAGAGCAGGACTTCCTTGAGTGTGCGCAGAGCCTTCATAAAATGTATTATAACAGAATTCGGGCAAGTATATCCAGCGCATCTCAAAGTTTGTGTGCGGCACACATATCCGCCGGGCGGGCGATCCGCCGCAGCCGGCGCACACGGGCGCGGGAAAAGGCCGGCGGCGCTTGATTCCGCGGGCGGAACCTGATAGACTGCTCAGCATATGAAGGACGCAAGCACACCGAATTTTAAAGCCGTGATGTTCGATATCGACGCGTGTCTGATCGACTCTGCGCCCAATCTGATCGGCTCGCTGGCGCGCGCGGTCGCCGACACGGGCGGCGAGGCGCATGACGAGAGCCGTCTGCGCAAGATGCTCGGCCTGCCCGGCAGCGCGCTCGGCGAAATATTCGACCTGCCGGATTGTGAGAGGACGCTGCGCACCTGGAGTGAATACTACGCGCCGCTGGCGGACGAAAACAAGCCGTTTGCTGGCATAGAACAGACGCTTGCCGCCATTCGTCGCGCGGGGCTTTCGCTCGGCGTGGCTACCTCGCAGGGACGGGCGCTGTATCAAACGCATTTCCATAAGTACGGCATTGCGCACTTTTTTGATCTCGCGGTCTGCGCGGACGACGTGGCCGCGCCCAAGCCCGCCCCCGATTCGCTGCTGCTTGCGGCAAAGCATTTTGGCATATCGCCCGCCGAGATCTTGTTTCTCGGCGATGCGCCGTATGACATGCTCTGCGCGCGGGCAGCGGGGGCAAAGGGCGCGCTGGCGGTCTGGGGCGCGACGGATCTCACCATCCCTGCCGATTACTATCCGAAGACGCCGGCGGACGTCTTGCCGATTCTGGGCATATTCTCGGAGGAAGCATGATTTGAGATCGTTCAGGGACGGAGCCCTTGACCGGTCTAAAACCGTTTTGACGCACGCAAAAGCCCCCGAACGCATAGGTTCGGGGGCTTTGATGTGCCGCTGTGGGTTATCCGATGCGCTTGCCGATCTTGCCGAAGGCGGCCTTGCCTGCGTAGACGGCGGCGGCGCCAAGCTGGTCTTCGATGCGCAATAGGCGGTTGTACTTCGCCACACGGTCCGTGCGTGAGGGCGCGCCTGTCTTGATCTGGCCGGAGTTGGTGGCGACCGCGATGTCCGCAATGGTCGTATCCTCCGTCTCGCCGGAGCGGTGTGAGGTCACGGCCGTGTAGCCTGCGCGCTGCGCCATCTCAATGGCCTCCAGCGTCTCAGTCAGCGAGCCGATCTGGTTGACCTTGATGAGGATTGAATTTGCGCATTCCTCGTCAATGCAGCGCGCAAGGCGCTTGGTGTTGGTTACCAGCAGATCGTCTCCTACGAGTTGGATCTTGCCGCCGAGTTCTTTGTTGAGCTGCTGCCAGCCCTCCCAGTCCTCCTCCGCAAGTCCGTCCTCGAGGGAGATGATGGGGTATTTCGCCGCGAGATCCGCCCAGTAGCGGATCATTTGCTCGCGGGTCTTGAGCACGCCGGTCTTCCAGAAGAGATAGCTGCCCTCCTTGCCCGCGGCCTTCGCCTCTTCAAACATCTCGGTCGAGGCGGAATCCATGGCGAGCATGAAATCCTTGCCGGGGACAAAGCCCGCTTTCGAGATCGCCTCGAGCAGGGTCTCCAGCGCTTCCTCTTCGCCGGAGAGGTTCGGGGCAAAGCCGCCCTCGTCGCCGACGGAGGTGCTCAGGCCCTTTTTATGCAGGATGCCCTTGAGCGTGTGAAACACATCTGCCCCCCAGCGCAGCGCCTCGGCGAACGACGGCGCGCCGACCGGCATGATCATGAACTCCTGGCTGGAGATGTTGTTGTCCGCGTGCTTGCCGCCGTTGATGACGTTCATCATCGGCACGGGCAGCACATGCGCGTTGACGCCCCCGATGTAGCGATACAGCGGCAGCTCCAGCGTTCTGGCGGCTGCATTGGCCGTGGCGAGGGACACCGCTAGGATGCCGTTTGCGCCGACCTTGCTCTTATCCGCCGTGCCGTCGATGGCAAGCATCGTATAGTCGATCTCGCGCTGGGCGGTCACGTCCATGCCGACGAGCTTCGGCGCGAGCAGCTCGCGCACGTTTTTGACGGCTTTCTGCACGCCTTTGCCCTGGTAGCGGCTCTTGTCTCCGTCCCGAAGCTCCAGTGCCTCATATGCGCCCGTGGACGCGCCCGAAGGAACGGCAGCCCAGCCGACCACGCCGCCGCTGGTCGTCACCTCTGCCTCCACCGTCGGATTCCCGCGCGAATCGAGTATTTCGCGTGCCGTGATGCTGGTTATCGTCTGTTGACTCATCGTATCATCCTCCATTTTTCGGTTCTGTATGGGTTTGCTTCCGCCCCGTCGGAGAAGCGGTAAGTATCATCTTACCAACACCCTAGCACAACCATATGATTTGTCAAGCGGCTGCGTCACGCGGGGCACGCGTTTTCGGCAGGTTTTGCGACAAAGTTACAATTTGCGGCCGGGCAGCCGGGCTGCCGCGCCGGTGATTTGCTTGAATTCGTCGCCGTTTTCCGATATGCTGTCCATAGAAGTGATTTCAACACGCGTAACGGCAGGAGCATAGACCGCCGTCGCGTCAGGGGAGGAACCATGAACGAACACGAGCCCGCATCCGCCGGTGCCGTGCAAGCCGAGGCCGTCGCCGCGGAGCTGGCCGCGCAGCCGGACGCACCGCAGCCTGAAACCGTTGCGCCGCTGTCCCCGGACGCGATCCTCGGGCAGATGTCCGCAGAGCAGCGCTCCTTGTCGGTGTTTGGCGGCGTTGTCGGCGCGCTGCTCGGCTGCATACCGGGCGTCCTCCTTTGGATCGTGCTCGGGCAGGTCGGCTTTATCGCCGGCATCAGCGGCTGGCTCATGATCCGCGGCGCGAATTTTGGGTATAGTAAACTCGCCGGCGGCATCGACCGGCGGGGGCAGGTCATTTCCATCGTCATCGCGCTGCTGATGCCCATCGTGAGCGAATACCTCGGGCTGGGGGTTACGATCTACCGCGCCTTTCACGATTCCTACGGCGTCACGCTGGCCGAGGCGATCCGGAGCGTGCCGCTCTACCTGGCCGAGCAGGATGTGATCCAATCGATGATCTTTACATTGATCATCGGCTACGTGCTCATCGCCTTCGGCAACATCCGTATCTCGCCGGGGAAGAAGCGGGATGCGCAGACGCCGAGCCTCTAGCTGCGTTGGTGCAGACGGTGTTGTGTTGCACGCGCACATTCGATATAATTGAGAAAAAAAGGGGAGGCTGGCAGTATGGGTTTCTTAAAACGTCTCTTTGGCATCGGCGTCACCGCCGGCGCAACCGTGGCCGCGGTCCGGGTTGCCGATAAAGTAAAAGAAAACAACCCCGACGGCGTGAAGGACGTCAACAACGACGGCAAGGTGGATGCAAAGGACTATTTCCACGAAGTAAAGAAGGCCGCCACGGAGGTCTATCAGGACGCGGCGGACAGCATCCGCAAAAAGGCGCCGGAATATGCAGAGAAGGCCAAGGATGCGGCGGAGGATGTGAAGGAAGCTGCCGAAGACATCGCAAAAGACGTGAAGAAAGCGGTCGATCACGCCGCGGATACCGTGAAGGAAAAGGGCCCGGCGTATGCCGAAAAAGCCAAGGATGCCGTGGAATCCGTCGTGGACACCGTGAAGGAAAAAGCGCCGGAATACGCGGAGAAAGCGAAGAACGCCGCGATCGGCGCCAAGGATGCCATCGTGGATGCATTCGAGCAGAAGGACGACGCGCCGAAGGCCTAGCCGGTTCGCACCGGACGATCCCCGTTCTTTTCCGCGCAGAAGCCGCCGGCAAGAACCGGCTCGCCTCCCTTGCGGAAACAACTGCGGAAACAGAAGAACTGACAAAGCGAAACAACGGGAGCCGGGCACGAGAATGGCCGGCTCCCGCTAGCGTACGCCCGTTCTTTGGCGCCGGGATACCGCCGGGTTGTGCGGGTCAGCCGCTGTCCGCGCGCAGTACGCCCAGCAGCACGAACCGCGCGTTTTCAAACTCGTAGCTGCAGGTGCTCAGCGTAACGACGCAGTCCGTTGCGGCGGGGGACACGTCGCTGACGAAGCACGAGCGCGCGACTGCGTCCGAGAGCCACCGGCCGAATTCGTCGGACGAAGCGAACGCGATCTTCCACGCGTCATCCTTCACGTCGGCCACGTATCCGGCAAAGAGCAGGATGTCGTAGCACTGCGCCGGCGTCTCCAGACGGAGACGGGGATGCGCGTCAAAATAATCCTGCTCCTTATAGTTGGAGAGGCTGTAAAACATGCTGCCGTCCTTCATGTGGTAGCCGTAGATGATGCTGTGTGCGTCGGAAAAATCAGGCTGATTTCGGCTATCCAAAAAGATCGAACCGGACCGGCTTGTGCTCTGATCAAACAGCCGGGTCAGGTAAAAGGCGTTGTCGTCCGCCTGCAGCACCGGATAGTCGATCACCGTGCCGTCGGAGCGAATCCAGGCGACGGTATCGGAATTGGCTGCGCATAGGCGGGTAAAGTCCACCGTAGCCGGCGCGGCGGCTGCCGTCACGCCCGGCTCGTCCGTGGAGGCAAGGCGGATCTCCACCGGCGGGTTGGACAGCAGCCGAAGCGCCTCGTAATAATCGGATGCCCTTTGATACGCTGCCAGCGTCGTTGCGATCTGCCAGGCGGAGAAGATGAATAGCGCGGCAAAGAAGCAGAATAGAACCACGCTGACGCGCCGGCGCGTCATTTTGACGGCCTGCCGGGGGTTTGCGCGGGTTTTTTGGCGTCTGCGTGCATGACGGCCAGCTTTTTTTGATGGATTTGATGGAGCAAAACGATTAAGATCATCTGCAAGAGCGAAAATGCAGCCAGTGCAAACCAGAGTGGCAGCGCGCTTGTATCCCCGGTAGCGGGCGGCTCCGTGCCGCCGCCTGCCGGAACTTTTTCCCATTGCGCGACATAGACCGCGTTTTGCGTTACGAGCGCGGCGGGCGCAGGCAGCCAGCCGGTAAAGCGGTACCCGCCGTTTCCGGTCGGATTGCCCGCGTTGTCCCCGTTTGTGGCGGCCGTGTCCAGCGGACCGCCATACGGCGGGGTGGGGGTGTTGTAGGCCAGCGCGCCGTGGGTATCTTCCGCAAAGGTACCCTGCGTGCCGGGGGCATATGTGATGCTCAGAAGCTTTTTGTTGAACAGGGTGACGCTCTGTCCCTGCGTATCGAAAGACTGGATCATAAACGGACTCGAGTAAGCTTCGCCCGTCGCCGGATCATAGCCTGCCGACTGCGTGATGTCGTATCCGGGCGCGGCGAGCGTCTCGGCAAAGCGATAGGTTCCGAAGCCGAGGCTCTGGAAGAGGATGCTGCCGGTCGGGTCTGTCGTACGCAACAAACCGCCGCCGTCCGCCGGGGTATAATCCTCCCATGCGTCGGGGGAGGACTCGATCTGCAGCTTGAAAGTTACGCCCGGAACAGGCTGGCCTGTTTCGGAATCCCGCTTAACGATGGTGGCGGAGAGCGGCGTTGCCCCGCCGGAGCCGCCCACGCCCTGCAGCGTTGCCGTGTGGCTCTGGAGAACGGTGGATGAACCGATGGTTACATACGCGGTATTTGGGATGGGGGTGTCCTCTTCAACGGTATGATACTTGGCAGTGGGATAGATCACATACTCCGCGAGCCGCCCGCCGAGGCTGTTGCCCTCGCCATACGCTGCCAGAAACTGCTGCTCCAGTTCGACGGACTGAAACGACTGGAAATATCCCTGGCCGATCGCGCTGGCGGCGGCGTTTTCCGCAAAATCCGGGTCCAGGTCGCTGTACTTCGGCCCGCTCAGGCCGAGGGTGCCGTAGTTTGCCGCCACGCTCAGCGTGCCGTCGGCAGCCGTATAGACGCCGTATGTCATGTCCGGCAGGGAGAGCTGGTATTCCTCAAAGGTCTGTGCGGGATACGAGCCGTCCTGACGGGTGAAATAGGAGGTGACGTCGCGGCTCCATGCGGAGATCGTGGAGATGCCGATCGAATCCGGATTCAAGGTGACGGGAACCTGTATGAACGTTTTGATCGCGATGGAACTGACCTCGATCGCGCCGGTCAGCGTATCTGCGACGGACGCTGTCTGCTGCGCAACGCCCGCGCCGCCGCCGCGCCAGAGATTTGCGAGATTGACCTGCCCGAGTGTCGCATACCACTGTATCGTGTCGTTGGATGCGCTTAAAATGCGCTTCCAGTCCTGGTCGCGCTTGTTTAGGGCATTTCGGTTGGATTTGAAATTCAGGGAGATTGCGTTTGCGTTTTGCGCGGCGTCGCCGATGCGGATGCCTGCGATCTTATCCTGCGCGCCGTATCCGCCCCAGCGCATGTAGTTTGCGCCGGTGACGAGCGTTGCGCTGAACTGGGGAGAGCCGATCACGGCGCTGCCGTACAGATCTGTGAGCTTGATCTGTACGGTCTTGTTTTCGATGCGCCACTCGCCCATAACGATGCCGGAAGCGTCCTGTATACCGACCCATCCGGTGTCGGGCGCCGACCACCCGTCCAGCTGCATCGGGATTTCGAAGGAATCTTCGTTTGCAAACGTCTGGCCGCCCGAGAGCGTTGCGTTGAGCGTGATGCCGAGCTGAACGTACTCATACGGCGCAACCCCGTTTGCGTAATCCGCAAGATCGACGGACGATCCCATCTCCAGCGCAGAGCCGTCTTGTTTTGTGATGGAAACTTGAAGGATTGAGACGGAGCCGCTTCTGTCCTCCGCCAATAAAGACGCCATCTCTCCGAATGCCAGCAGACCGAGCGGCACCTCCGGCAGCGGCGTCTGCTCCGGCGGCGCGGGGCTGGGGCTGAGCTCTTCCGATTCCGGCGCGGGGCTGATCTCGTCTTGCTCGGGAGACGGTGTGCCCTCCTCGGCGGGGGGATCTTCTGCCGCGGCAGGCGGTTGCTGTGTTGCGCCGTCACCGCCGGACGATGTATTCTCCGCCGGGATGACTGCGCGGGCCGCGCCCAAGCCGGCGGCGGCAAACGCGCCAGCGGGAATGGCTATGGCGATCAGAACGGCAACCAGCATGAGGACGCACCGAGGAGTTTTTCTCATAACGGCTCCTTTTGGACGAAAGTGCGTGGATTGGATCGGCACAGTTGCCGCGCAACGGTGGCGGATATTCTATTGTATTGTATGCGGACAAAACGTGCGGCTGCAATCGCGAGGGTATGCGGATGAGACGCCGAACCGTCGGCTTGGGTGCGGCGTCTATCGCGCTGCGCTCATCGCACCTTTTCGGGTATGATCTCGATCCAGTACCCGTCCGGGTCTTCGATGAAGTAGATGCCCATCGCCTCGTTGGTGAACACCACCGCGCGCATCTGCTCATGGAGCTTGCGCGCGGCCGCCATGTCCGCCGCTGTCACGGCAAGGTGAAATTCCGCCTCGCCGATATCATATGGCTTGGTGCGGTTCTTCAGACAGGTCAGCTCCAGCGAAAACGTGCCGCTGCCGTCCCCTAAAAACATCAGGGTGAAATCGTCCGTATCCACTTTGCGAACCGGTTCGAAACCGAGCGCCTTTTTATAAAAGTCGAGGCTTTTTTCCAGATTGAGCACGTTGAAATTGAAGTGATTGAAGCGGAACATAGCAGAAAGCCCCCTTCCAATAATAATATTATATTATAGCAAATATACGGTTGTGTCACAGCTTTTTTATGCCAAACAATCGTTTTTGTTTTGCGGCTTGCCGCCGCGTGCGGTCGCGGGGTTGCGGGCGCGGCGCAGGTACGCCGCTGCCTGAAAAGCCCGTTTTACCAGGAGGGCACCGCGCTTTGCCTGCCGGCCGTTGGACGCCGGGCGATCCGCCGTGCCGGCGAAGCCGGCGTCAGCCGGAATCCACGGGAGAAGGACGGCCGCCTTCAGGTGCCCGAGCGTTTCTGACACACAGACGTATTCTCCACGCGGAAACGTTGTATGAGATAGAACCGATTCAACGCCAGTTTTCGCCGAAAAAACAAATATAAATTGTTGCGAACCGTAAAAAGAAGTTTTTCACGCAAATCAACGGTGTTTGAAAAAGCGGAGGTTATATTATTTGCGATTAAACATATATAATATATTGACAATGCGTTTTCGGTTATTTATAATCATCCGTAACACATTGGCGTGGATTCTCTACAGGGTATCCATAGCCTTTTTTGTTATCATCGAAGGAGGAATTCGAAAATGAGGAAACTGCTTAGTTTGCTGCTGGTTCTGGCCCTCGCGTTCAGCGTTGTTGCCTGCGCAAGCAGCCCCGCCACCGAGGCCACCGAGGCGACCGAAGCGCCTGCCGCCGAAACCGCCGAAGCGGAAGCCTCGGCTGGTGAAGGCATCACCCTCGGCGTTATCTCGCCGAACACCGGCGCGCTTGCGGTATACGGCGCGGCCGTGACCACCGCCGTCGAACTCGCGGTCAGCGAGATCAACGAAGCGGGCGGCATCCTCGGCCAGCAGGTCACTGCCATCTACACCGATGACCAGTTTGACCCCGCCGAGACGCTCAACGCGTTCAACTCGCTCGTATCCCAGGGCGTGGGCCTCATCGTCGGCTCCGTCACCTCCGGCTGCACCTCCGCGATCACCGAGGCGGCCAATGAAGAAGGCGTCGTTCTGCTGACCCCGTCTGCAACGGCCGACAGCATCACGACCGAGGACGACTACGTGTTCCGCGCATGCTATGCGGACGGTTTCCAGGGCGCCATTGCGGCCTACTACGCCAAGAGCGCGGGCTACACCGACGTCGGCGTGGTCTACTGCGCGGCAGACACCTACTCCAAGGGCCTCTACGATTCGTTTGCGGCTGCGGCAGCGACCTATGGTCTGAACATCAAAGCCGTCGAATCCACCGCATCGCTGGACGTGCAGGATTACACCAACCAGTTCGCCTCCATGGTGAATGCGGGCGTCGAGTTCGTGTATGCGCCGTACTACTATGACGTCATCGGCCCGTACATCGTCACCCAGGCGCGCGCCGCCGGTTACGAAGGCATCATCATGGGCGCCGACGGCTATGACGGCACGCCGGACTACGTCGTGGAGGGCGCCGACCTGACCGCCTTCAACAACGTCTACTGGACCAACCACTATGATCCGGCCGACACCGATGAAGCGGTGCAGAAGTTCGTCGCGGCCTACCAGGCCAAGTTCAACTCCACGCCGAACGCGATCTCCGCGCTGGCCTACGACGCGGTCTACATGTATAAAGCCGCCATCGAAAAGGCAGGCTCCGCCGATCCCGCGGCCGTCCGCGATGCGCTTGCCGACACGTCTGCCGTCTACAGCGGCGTAACCGGCACCTTCTCGCTGGATGAGTCCGGCACGCCGACGAAGGGCGCGGCCATCCTCTCCTTCGCGTCCGACGGCACCTCCGTCACTACGACGCTGGTCGACGTCATCAAAGAGCTCAAATAACGAAGCAAAGCAAACAGCGCTATATTGGCAACTGGAGGCGAGGCTCACGCCCCGCCTCCTTTGCCATTAATTCGAAAGGCGGAACGGATAAGTGAGCACATTTTTGCAGACACTGTTTGTCGGGCTTCGACTCGGTAGCATCTATGCCCTCGTCGCGCTCGGCTACACCATGGTCTACGGCATCATCCGGCTGATCAACTTTGCCCATGGCGACTTCATCATGGTCGGTGGCTATACGATGATCTTCACCGTGCCGGTGATGGTCTCCCTCGGGCTGCCGGCGTGGGCTTCCGTGGCGCTGGCCATTTTGGTTTGTGCGCTCGTCGGCATGTCGACGGAGCTGATCGCCTACCGGCCCGTGCGCAGGAAAGGCACCTCGATGACGGCGCTCATTACGGCCATCGCGGTCAGTCTTCTTCTGGAAAACCTCGCGCAGGCCATCCCGCAGATCGGCCCCAATCCGAAGGTCGCCAGCCAGATCTTCACCGCCGGCGGCATCCGCATCGCGGATGTTACGCTGGACTGGACGACGATGCTGACCATCTGCATCAGCGTGGTCGTCATGGCCGCCCTCTACCAGTTTACGCAGAAGACCCGGATCGGCCGCGCGATGCGCTGCGTCTCCGAAGACAAGCCCGCGTCGATCCTCATGGGCATCAACGTCAACCGCACGATCGTTACGACGTTTGCCGTCGGTTCCGGACTCGCCGCGATCGCCGCGCTGATGTACATCGCCCAGTACCCAAAGGTTTATACGACCATGGGCTCCATGCTGGGGCTTAAGGCCTTCGTCTCCGCCGTGCTCGGCGGCATCGGGATCATCCCCGGCGCCATGCTCGGCGGGTTTGTCATCGGCCTTGTCGAATCCTTCACCACCAGCTATGTCAGCTCAAGCATGGCGGATGCGTTTGTGTTTCTCATTCTCATCGTCGTGCTGATTCTCAAGCCGGCCGGCATCCTCGGAAAGAATATGGGTGAAAAAGTATGATCAAGAATCGAACAGCGCAGGGATATCTGCTCAATACACTGGTCATCGCCGTGCTTTTGATCGGCTTTTCGTTCATCAAGGAAGCCTACGGCAAAGCGGGCGACTTTAAGCTCATCATCGCGCCGAGCATCTGGCAGTGCTGCTACCTCATCATACTTGCGGCCTCCTTGAACATGACGCTCGGCTTTCTCGGCCAGCTCTCGCTGGGCCACTGCGGCTTTATGGCGATCGGCGTTTACGCCGCCGCGCTGATCTCGCTTGCCGCGGAGCGAGCGGGCGTGTTTGAGGAAAAGAGCGGCCCGGCGTTTATCCTCGTGCTCGTAGGGTGCATCCTGATTGCAGGGGTGCTCGCAGCGCTCGTCGGCCTGATCGTCGGCATTCCGGCGCTGCGGCTCAAGGGCGACTATCTGGCCATCATCACGCTGGGGTTTGGCATGATCATCGTCAACATCATCAACAACCTGCCCTTTGCCGGGCAGGAGGGACTCGCGCTCGGCTCCGCCTCGGCCTCGCTGTACAAAAACGGCCTCGGTTTCGGCACGGCGCTGAAGGTGACCTACATCTGGGTGGCCATCGCGGTGACGATGGTCTGCGTGATCATGATGTTCATGTTCGTCCGTTCAAAGTATGGCCGCGCGATTCGCGCGATCCGAGACGATGAGATCGCTGCTTCTGCTTCGGGCATCAACACCGCGTTCTATAAGGTGTTTACATTCGCCTATTCCGCGTTCTTTGCGGGCGTGGCCGGCGCGCTGTATGCCTGCGCAAACGCGACGCTCTCCACCGCCTCCTTTGCGTTTGCCAACGGCGGCATTCTCAACTCCACGTTTGTGGTGGTCATGGTCGTGCTCGGCGGAATGGGCTCGCTCACCGGCTCCATCGTTTCGGCGATCATTATGTTTCTGGTCAACTACCAGATCAAAAACGGCCTGTGGGTCAAGCTGCTGCCGGCATGGCTGCAAAACATATTCGCGTTCCCGATGCTGGTCTACGCCATCATACTCGTGATCGTGATCATGTTCCGCCCGAAGGGGATCTTCGGCGCATACGAGCTGAGTTTACGCAACTTTGTCTCCGACATGAAGAAACAGCGAGAGAACCGGCAAGCCCTAAAACAGGAGAGCAAGGAGGCGCTGAGCCATGAGTGACGAACGCATCCCGACGCTTGAAACGCGTAAACTCGGTATCACGTTTGGCGGCTTGGTCGCCGTGTCGGACTTCAACATCAAGATCTACCAGGGCGAGCTTGTGGGTCTGATCGGCCCCAATGGCGCGGGCAAAACGACGGTGTTCAACATGCTCACGGGCGTGTATAAGCCGACCGAGGGATCGGTCTTGCTCGACGGACAGGTGCTCAACGGCAAAAAGACGCATCAGTTTGTCGCAGCCGGCGTTGCGCGCACATTTCAGAACATCCGCCTTTTCAAGCAGATGACCGTGCTGGAAAACGTCATGGCCGCGTTCACGAAAGATGTGAAATACGGCATGCTCGACTCGCTTTTGCGCACGCCCCGTTTTTGGAAAACGGAGAAGGAGCTGCGCGAGAAGGCGATCGACCTGCTCTCGATCTTCCGCCTGGAGGACAAAGCGGACTACATCGCGGCAAACCTGCCTTACGGCCAGCAGCGCAAGCTCGAGATCGCCCGCGCGCTGGCAACCAACATGAAGCTGCTGCTGCTGGACGAGCCGGCCGCCGGCATGAACCCCACCGAGACCGCCGAGCTGCTGGAGTGCATCAACACGATCCGCAACCGCTTCGGCATCGCGATTTTGCTCATCGAGCACGACATGTCGCTCGTGATGAACATCTGCGAGCGCATACAGGTCATCGACTACGGCATCACCATCGCCGAGGGCCTGCCCGAAGAGATCGCGAAGGATCCCAAGGTCATTGCGGCCTATCTGGGACAATAGGAGGCAGAGCATGCTAGAGATCAAGGACATCCACGTTTACTATGGCGCCATCCACGCCATCAAGGGCATCACCCTCTCCGTCAATGACGGCGAGCTGGTTTCGCTCGTCGGTGCGAACGGCGCGGGCAAGACGACGATTCTGCACACGATATCCGGCCTGCTGCGCGCGACCTCCGGCGAGATCCTGCTCGACGGTAAAAATCTGCAGAAAGTGCCGGCAAATACCATCATCAACATGGGCTTGGCGCACGTTCCGGAAGGACGCCATGTTTTTTCGCGCATGACGGTAGAGGAAAACCTGCGCATGGGGGCGTATATTATAAATGACGCAAAGCGCATCGGCGACAACCTCGAGAAGGTTTACCACCACTTCCCCCGGCTCAAGGAGCGCGCGCGCCAGCTCGGCGGCACGCTCTCCGGCGGCGAGCAGCAGATGCTTGCAACCGGCCGCGCGCTGATGACGAACCCCAAGATCCTGCTCATGGACGAGCCGTCCATGGGACTTTCGCCGATCCTTGTCAACGAGATCTTCACCATCATCGAGCAGCTGCACAACAGCGGCATCACGATCCTGCTCGTCGAGCAGAATGCAAAGAAGGCGCTCGCCGTGGCGGACCGCGCCTATGTGCTCGAGACCGGAAAGATATCGATGCACGGCTCGGCAAAGGAGCTCGCCGAGGACGACCGGGTTCGCAAGGCGTACCTCGGCGCGTAGCGCAGCACCCGACGGAAAGGAGACGGATTACGATGGCACACTATGTGATCACGATCGCGCGCGAGAAAGGCAGCGGCGGGTATAACATCGCCAAAAAACTCTCCGATAGGCTCAATATCCCATTCTACGACCGCAAACTTCTGCGCATCGCGTCCGATGTGAGCGGCATCAACGAGCGGCTCTTTGGCGAGGTGGACGAACGCCTCGGCAAGCGGGAGATGATGCGCGCCGCGCAGAAGGTCTATACGGGCGAGGTGCTGCCGCCGGACAGCGACCACTACACGAGTCAGCAGAATCTCTTTCAGTTTCAGGCAAAGATCATCACCGAGCTGGCCGAGATCAGCAGCTGTATCATCCTCGGCCGCTGCGCGGACCAGATTCTCAAGGGCAAGCCCTATCTGATGCGCGCGTTTATCCACGCGCCCCTCGAGGCAAGGATTGCGCGCGTGGCGGAATACTCCCTCGCCTGGACAGAGGGCGAGGTCAAGCGCTATATTCTCGAACAGGATCATAACCGCGCGGAGTACTATCGCTTCTACACCGGCGAGAGCTGGCGTGACGCGAGCCATTTTGACATCAGCCTGGACTCCGCCGCCCTCGGCGAAGATGGCTGCGTGGAACGCATCATTCAGGCACTGCCCGTTTTCGTCAGCCTCTAGGAAGAGGCGTTTATCGATGTTTCCGACCGCCCGCAGCGCGATAAGCAGCGGGCGGTTTCCTCTTTGTGAGATAACCTGTCTATAATAGGAAAGGGACCTATGCAGATCGAAGTACTCGAGCAGGCGTTTACCGTCTGCCAGCCAAGCGACCCGTCCGCTACCGTCCTGCCCGGCGGCGTGGTCTTTTTTGCACAAACGGACGAGGAGACCTCGCTTGTTTGCCAAAGTGCTTTCGCTCCGGCTCAGACGCGCGCAAGAGAGGATGGTTGGCGTGCTTTTCGCGTGCGGGGCGCGCTGGATTTTGCTTTGGTGGGCGTGCTCGCTTCGCTTTCCTCTCTGCTTGCCGCGCAAAATATCAGCATATTCGCCGTGTCCACCTACCGGACGGATTATATTTTTGTCAAGGAGGAATCGCTCGACCGCGCGCTCTCCGCACTGGCCGACGCCGGCTACTCCATCCTGAAGTAGCGGCCGTTGCCTTGCCGCGCTTGCATTGCCCGGCCCGGCCGCATAAAATAGGAACGGGGAGCGTGGCGTGCTGCGCTCGCCGGAACAGGAGGGCATATGACACAGGATGAGCGATTCATACAGGAGGCGATCCGCCTCTCCGCACGGGCCGCAGCGCACGGAAACGAGCCATTCGGCGCCGCGTTGGTCAAGGACGGCGAGATCGTGTTTACCAACGAAAACCAAATCTATACCGGCTCCGACCCGACCTACCACGCGGAGGCCGGGTTGCTGCGCAACTTCTGCGCAAAGACGGGCATCACCGATTTGACCGGCTACACGCTGTACTCCAGCTGCGAGCCGTGCTTTATGTGCTGCGGCGCGATGGTCTGGACGAAGCTGGGACGCCTGGTGTTCGGCGCGAGCGACATCGATCTGTGCGCCATCCGCGGCGAGACCGGCAGCGATTGCTGCGGCATCGTCTTCTCCCGCTCCGCGCATCAGCCGCAGGTGGCGGGCGGCGTTCTGCGTGAGGAGAGCCTCGCCGTTCTCAAGCGCTATTTCTCGGACGGGCAGGACGGCTGACGCGCGCCTTGCCATCGCCGCCATGTCCGGCGGGCGTTTTCTTCAAGTAAAATGACGCGTAACGCGCCGTTTTTTCATGCGCGCCGCGGTTGCCGGCGCTCTGCGACTTGGGTATCGGCCGGAAGATCGCTGTCCCGCGTTTGCCCCATGATGGGGGAGGCCCCTGCCCGACCGTCAAAATAACGGTTGCATTCCGTATCCGGTTCGTCGTACAATATTGCTCGGTACATAGCATCTTGGTACAGAGCAAAGAAAGGCGGGAGCCGATATGGATCACCGGCAGGAGCATACCCTCGCCATACGGCTGAAGATCTGCGGCCGGTTTCTCTACTATCAGATCGGCGGAAAGGCGGGGCAGCAGCGCATCCTCGTTCAGCTTCTCAACCGCGGGCATATGACGCAGCGGGAGCTGCAGGAACTGCTCGAGATCAGCTCCGGCGCACTGAGCGAGATTCTGCAGAAGATGGAGGACGGCGGCTTGATTGCGCGCGCAAAAAACACGGCGGACAAGCGCCGGGTAGACCTTTCTCTTACCGATGAAGGGCGGGAGAAGGCGCAGGCGGTCAAGGCGCACTTCCTGCGCACACAGGATCGCATGTTTGAGTGCCTGACAGCCGAGCAGAAGGATCAGCTCGAGGAGATCCTCGGCGTGCTGACCGGCCATCTCGACGAAATCCGATCGGATCCGGCGTTTATCAAGCCCCGTACCAAATAGCATGGAGGCGCGCGCCCCGACCGGCCGCACCGCCCAACCACCCCACGCCCGCAGCGGCATCCGCGCGGGTAGCAAGGAGAACGTACACGCATGTGGAAAACACTGATCAAGAGCATCCGGGAGTATAAAAAATCCTCCATCCTCGCGCCGGCCTACGTGACGGCAGAGGTTGTTATCGAATGCATCATCCCCTTTATCACGGCGCTGCTCGTCAACCAAATCAAGGCGGGCTGCACGCTCGACGTGATCCTGCGCTACGGGCTGGTTCTGCTCGTACTGGCGTCGTTTTCGCTCATCTTCGGCCGGCTTTCGGGCAAGGCCGCCGCGACGGCGGCAAGCGGCTTTGCGCGGAATCTGCGCAAGGACATGTTTTACAGCATCCAGTCTTTTTCGTTTGAAAACATCGACCGCTTTTCGTCCTCCTCGCTGGTAACGCGGCTGACGACGGACGTGAGCAACGTGCAAAACGCATACATGATGCTCATCCGCGTGGCCATTCGCAGCCCGCTGATGCTGATCTTCGCGGTGGTCATGTCGTTCATCATGGGCGGCAGGCTCGCGCTGATCTTCGTGGTGGTGATCCCGATGCTCGGCATCGGTCTGTTCTTCATTATCCGTAAGGCGTTTCCGATCTTCCGGCGGGTGTTTCGCAAGTACGACGCGCTCAACAGCTCCATTCAGGAAAACGTGCAGGGCATTCGCGTGGTGAAATCCTTTGTGCGGGAAGATTACGAAAAGCAGAAGTTCGGCGTCGCTGCCGAGGAGCTTCGCGCGTCGTTTACGAAAGCCGAGAAGATCCTCGCGTTCAACGGGCCGATGATGCAGTTTTGCCTGTATATCAACATGGTGTTCATCCTCACCTTTGGCGCGTATACCATCGCGACCACGGGCGGAGTGGACTTCAACGTAGGCCAGCTTTCGTCGATGATGGTCTATAGCTTTCAAACGCTCATGAGCCTCATGATGCTCTCCATGGTGTTCGTCATGGTCACCATTGCGGATGAATCCGGCCGCCGCATCGTGGAGGTGCTCTCCGAGCAGAGCTCGCTGGATAATCCCGGTCAGCCGGTGTTTGAGGTTGCGGACGGCTCGGTCGACTTTGACCGCGTCAGCTTCCGCTATTCAAAGGCCGCCGAGCGCATGGCGCTCTCCGACATCGACCTGCACATCCGCTCCGGCGAGACCATCGGCATCCTCGGCACGACGGGCTCCTCCAAGACGACGCTGGTGCAGCTGATTCCGCGGCTGTACGATGCGACGGAGGGGGTTGTCCGCGTCGGCGGACGGGATGTGAAGGACTATGACCTCACGGCGCTGCGCAACCAGGTATCGGTCGTGCTGCAGAACAACCTGCTGTTCTCCGGCACCATTGCGGAGAACCTCCGCTGGGGCAACCCGAACGCGACCGACGAGGAACTGCGCGAGGCCTGCGTACTTGCGCAGGCGGACGAGTTCATCCGCTCGTTTCCGCAGGGGTATGAAACGCGCATCGAGCAAGGCGGCACGAACGTATCCGGCGGGCAAAAACAGCGACTCTGCATCGCCCGCGCGCTGCTGAAAAAACCGCGCATTCTGATCTTCGACGACTCCACCAGTGCCGTGGATACCCATACGGACGCAAAGATCCGCAAGGGCCTGCGGGAGTATCTGCCGGAGACGACAAAGATCATCATCGCACAGCGCGTCGCCTCCGTTATGGACGCAGACCGCATCGTACTCATGGACAAAGGGAGCATCACCTCCGTCGGCACGCACGAGGAACTTTTGCAGACCAACGCGATCTATCGCGAGGTGTTCGAGTCCCAGAATAAGGCAGGTGAAGAAGAATGAAGCCGAAAAACACCTATCAAAAAGGCACGCTCGGGCGCCTGTTTCGCATGCTGTTTTCCTTCTACCCTGTCGCGCTGCCGCTGGTGATCCTCTGCATCATCTTCTCGGCTGCGGTCTCCGCGATCCCCTCGGTGTTTACGCAGAACATCATCGCCGTTCTGGAGCAAAACGCCGGCGCGGGGTGGGGTGTGATCGGCCCGCAGGTGCTGCGGCTGACCATGCTGCTGGCGCTGCTGTATGCGCTCTCGCTCATCTCCTCCTTCGCTTACTCGCGCGCCATGGCCGTTCTCACGCAGGGCGCGCTCAAGAAGATGCGCGAGCGGCTCTTTGGCCATATGCAAGATCTGCCGATCCAGTACTTCGATACGCATGCGCACGGCGATATCATGAGCCACTATACCAACGATATCGACACCTTGCGCCAGCTCATCTCCCAGAGCCTGCCGCAGCTGCTTGTCTCGGGCGTCATGGTGATCACGCTGTTTTCCATCATGCTCTACTACAGCGTATGGATGGCGCTGGTGGTGCTCTTTGGCGTATCGTTTATGCTGCTGGTGGTCAAGAAGATCGGCGGTAACTCCGCAAAGTACTTTATGCGCCAGCAGCAGGCGCTCGGCAAGACGGAGGGATTCATCGAAGAGATGATGAACGGCCAGAAGGTCATCAAGGTGTTCTGCCACGAAAGCGAGGCGAAGCAGGGGTTTGACGCGGTCAACGACGCGCTGTTTCACGACTCCGAGCAGGCGAATACCTTCGCCAATATCCTGCCGCCGGTCATCATGAACATCGGGAATCTCATCTACGTCATGGTCGCCATGGTGGGCGGCGTGTTTCTGCTGACCAAGGCGCCGAATCTGAGCATCTCGGGGCTGGCGTTCAGCATCAGCATAGCGGTTCCGTTCCTCAACATGACGCGGCAGTTCTCGGGCAACATCAACCAGGTTTCCCAGCAGCTCAACTCGGTCATCATGGGCCTCGCCGGAGCGTCCCGCATGTTTGCGCTGCTCGACGAAAAGGCGGAGGAGGACAACGGCACCGTTACGCTGGTCAACGTGGAGGAGCGCGACGGCGCGCTGATCGAGAGCACGGAGCGCACGGGCATCTGGGCCTGGAAGCAACCGCAGACGGACGGCAGCGTCTGCTACACGCGCCTGGCAGGCGACGTGCGCCTCAAGGACGTGGACTTCGGCTATGAGGCGGGCAAGCCCGTGCTGCACGACGTCTCGCTCTTTGCCGAGCCGGGGCAGAAGGTGGCGTTTGTCGGCGCGACGGGCGCAGGCAAGACGACCATCACCAACCTGCTCAACCGTTTTTATGACATTGCCGACGGTAAGATCCGCTATGACGGCATCAACATCAACCGGATCAAGAAGTCCGACCTGCGGCGCGCCATCGGCATGGTGCTGCAGGATACCAACCTCTTCACCGGAACGGTGCTCGAAAACATCCGCTACGGCCGGCTGGATGCGACGGATGAGGAGTGCGTCGCGGCGGCGAAGCTCGCCGGCGCGGACGACTTCATCACCCGCCTGCCGCAGGGCTACGCCACCCCGCTGAGCGGGAACGGCGCAAACCTCTCGCAGGGACAGCGCCAGCTGATCGCCATCGCGCGCGCGGCGGTGGCCGATCCGCCGGTGATGATTCTCGACGAAGCCACTTCCTCCATCGACACGCGCACGGAGGCCATCGTGCAGCGCGGCATGGACGCGCTCATGAAGGGGCGGACGGTGTTTGTGATCGCCCACCGGCTCTCGACGGTGCAGAACTCCGATGTGATCATGGTGCTGGAAACCGGGCGCATCATCGAGCGCGGCAGCCATGCCCGCCTCATCGCAGAAGGCGGTAAGTACTATCAGCTCTATACCGGCGCCTTCGAGCTGGAGTAGGACGGCGTATCTGAAAGGGCGGGCGCGTCAAGCGCGGCGCACGGTGCCGCGGCCCGCCAGGAACGGGGTTGTTGATCGAATAAAAACCATCTGCCGGCGACGTATTGCCGCCGGCAGATGGTTTTTTGCATGCGCGCGTCCATGCAGCCGGCCCGTTTTCCGGGCGGCAGCACAGCGGCGCCGGAGAAGCGCCGTCAGAGCTCCGCGACGCCCTCGTAGTTTTTGCGCGCGTCGCCGGTCATATACACCGCCTCGTCCGTATAGCGCACCAGCAAATCCCCGCCGCGCAGGTGGACGTTGACATCCTCCCCTTTTTGGCAGAATCCGTTTTCCACCGCGGCGACGACGGCCGCGCAGGCTCCCGTTCCGCAGGCGAGCGTCTCGCCGCTGCCGCGTTCCCAGACGCGCATCTTGAGCGTATGCCCGTCGAGCACGCGCACAAACTCCACATTTGCGCGGTCGGGAAAGAGCGATGCATGCTCGACGGCCGGGCCGACGCGCTCGATGTCCACCAGGTCGGGGTTTTCCACGAAGATCACGCAGTGCGGATTCCCCATCGACACACACGTGATCCGGTAGGATTCGCCCTCGATGGCGACCGGGCGCGCGACCACGCGCGCGCCGTTGAGCCGAACGGGGATGTGCTCCGGCGTGAGGTCGGCCTTGCCCATGTCGACCGTGACCGATTTCACCTTGCCGCCGCGCACATAGAGCAGGAGCTGGCGGATGCCGCTGCGGGTTTCGATGGTAAGCGCGGTCTTGCCGGTCATGCCGTTGTCGTAGAGGTATTTTCCGACGCAGCGGATGCCGTTGCCGCACATCTTTCCCTCGCTGCCGTCGCGGTTGAAGATGCGCATGCGTGCATCCGCAATGTCGGAGCGCTCGATGAGGATGATGCCGTCGCCGCCGACGCCGCCGTGCGGATCGGTGAGATACACGCTCAGCGACTCCGGCGCATCGATCGCCTGATCGAAACAGTCGAAGTAAAGATAGTCGTTGCTCGTGCCGTTCATCTTGGTAAACGGAAGGCGCAGTTTCTCCTTGCGCATGCGGTTGAGATCCACCAGCTCCGTCGTCTGCTGGGTGTAGCGGCTGCGCAGGCTGTCCGCCAGCGCGTTGGCCGTGTCCACCGACGTGAGGCACGGCACGGCGCGCTCGACTGCTTTGCGGCGGATCTTCACGCTGTCACGCGAGGGCAGCCTGCCCTTGGATGAAGTGGAGATGATGTAGTCCACCTTGCCGCTCTCGATCGATGCGAGTATGCCGTTTGAATCCTCGTGCAGCTTGCCGACCTCGGCGGTCTCCATCCCCGCCGCGCGCAGCGCCTGCGCCGTGCCTTTGGTTGCATAGAGCGAGAAGCCAAGGCTGTAGAACTTCCGCACCGTGTCGGTGATTTCGATCTTGTCGCTGTCGCGCACGGTCACCAGCAATCCGCCGCGCCGCTTCATATTGTAGCCTGCGGCGACGAGGCCTTTGTAGAGTGCCTCCTCGCGCGTTTTGCCGATGCCGAGCACCTCCCCTGTGGACTTCATCTCCGGGTCGAGCAGGACATCGACATCCGCCAGCTTCTCAAATGAGAACACCGGAACTTTGACCGCCACATAGGGCGGCGTCGGATAAAGCCCTGTGCCATAGCCCATATCGCCCAGTTTTTCGCCGAGCATGGCGCGCGTGGCGAGCGCCACCATCGGCACGCCCGTCACCTTGCTGATATACGGCACCGTGCGCGAAGAGCGTGGATTGACCTCGATGACATAGATCTCGTTTTCAAAGATCACGTACTGGATGTTGATCAGTCCGCGGGTATCGAGTGCGAGCGCGAGCCTGCGCGAGTGGTCGATGACGCGTTCGATGAGCGGTCCGCTGAGGTTCCACGCGGGATAGACCGCGATGGAGTCGCCGGAGTGCACGCCCGCGCGCTCGATATGCTCCATGATGCCGGGGATCAGGATATCCTCCCCGTCGCAGATGGCGTCCACCTCGATCTCCGCTCCCATCAGATATTGGTCGATCAGGATGGGGCCGTCGATCCCTTTTGCCAGAATGATGTCCATGTACTCGCGCACGTCGTCCTCGCTGAACGCGATGATCATGTTTTGCCCGCCGAGCACATAGGAGGGGCGAATCAGCACCGGATACCCGAGCGATTGTGCGGCGGCGAGCGCCTGCGCCCCGGTCGTTACCGCCATGCCGCGCGGGCGCCGTATGCCGAGGCGCTCGAGTAGCGCGTCGAAGCGCTGCCGATCCTCCGCCGCGTCGATGCTGTCGGCAGAGGTGCCAAGGATACGCACGCCCTGATCGGCAAGGTGCTTTGTAAGTTTGATTGCCGTCTGCCCGCCAAACGCGACCACGACTCCGTAGGGCCGCTCCGTGTGGATGACGTTCATCACGTCTTCCGGCGTGAGCGGTTCAAAATACAGCCGGTCCGCGGTATCGAAGTCCGTCGATACCGTCTCGGGGTTGTTGTTGACGATGGCCACCTCGAAGCCCGCGCGCTTCAGCGCCCAGACGCAGTGCACGGAGGCATAGTCAAACTCGATCCCCTGCCCGATGCGGATCGGCCCCGAGCCGAATACGATCACGCGGGGTTTGCCCGTGCCGTGGCGCTCCAGAAACGCCGCCGCCTCGTTTTCGCAATCATAATCCGCATAAAAATACGGCGTCTGTGCTTCAAACTCCGCCGCGCAGGTATCCACCATGCGGTAGCCCGCCGCGCGGTGTTCCTTGGCGGGCTCGTCTGCGATGCGCTCCAGCACGCGGTCGGGATAGCCGAGCTTCTTGCCCTCCCAATATGCCGACTGCGTCAGCCCGCCTGCCGCCAGCTCCCGCTCAAACACCGCGAGGCGGCGCAGCTTGTGGAGGAACCAGCGGTCGATCTTCGTGACCGCGTGGATCTCATCCGGCGTGATGCCGCACTTGAGCGCGGCAAACACCGTAAACAGCCGCTCGTCGTCGCAGTTTTGCAGCAGCGTGCGCAGATCGCCGGCCGTTTTCCCGCTCAGCTTCGGCAGGTTCAGGCTGTCCAACGAGATCTCCGCGCCGCGCACGGCCTTGAGGATTGCCTGCTCAAACGTCGGCCCGATTGCCATGACCTCGCCGGTCGCTTTCATCTGCGTGCCGAGTGTGCGTTTGCCGTAGACAAACTTGTCAAACGGCCACTTGGGCAGCTTGACCACCACGTAGTCGAGCGCGGGCTCAAAGCACGCGGAGGTCTTGCCTGTGACGGCGTTTTGGATCTCGCCGAGCGTAAAGCCGACCGCGATCTTTGCCGCAACCTTTGCGATCGGATACCCCGTTGCTTTGGAGGCCAGCGCCGAGGAACGGCTCACGCGCGGGTTGACCTCGATGACCGCGTAGTCGAAGCTCGTAGGATGCAGCGCAAACTGGCAGTTGCAGCCGCCCTCGATGCCGAGAGAATCGATGATCCTGCGCGTGGCGGAGCGCAGCATCTGGTACTCCCGGTCGGAGAGCGTGACCGCCGGGGCGATGACGATGCTGTCCCCCGTGTGCACGCCGACGGGGTCGAAGTTCTCCATGCTGCAGATGGTGATCACATTGCCGTTGCGATCGCGCATGCCTTCAAACTCGATCTCCTTCCAGCCGGAGATGCATTTCTCCACAAGGATCTGGCGGATGGGGGAAAGGCGGATGCCGGTCTCGGCGATCTGCGCAAGCTCCGCGGGCGTTTGCGCGATGCCACCGCCGGAGCCGCCGAGCGTGAACGCGGGCCGAACGATGACGGGATAGCCGATCTCCTCCGCAAATGCGAGCGCCGCGGACACATCCGTCACCACGCGCGACGGGATCACCGGCTCGCCGATGGAGAGCATGGTCTCCTTGAAGCGCTGGCGATCCTCGGCTTTTTCGATGGTCTCCGGGTCTGCGCCGAGCAGGCGAACGCCGTTGGCCGCGAGAACGCCTTCCTTGGCCAGCTGCATGGAGAGCGTCAACCCGGTCTGGCCGCCGAGCGTGGAGAGCAGGCTGTCCGGCTGTTCTTTTTCGATGATGCGCGTCAGCGTCGGCAGCGTCAGCGGCTCGATGTAGATGCTCTGCGCCATCGCGCGGTCGGTCATGATCGTAGCCGGGTTGGAGTTGACCAGAATGACTTCCAGCCCTTCTTCCTGCAGCGCGCGGCATGCCTGCGTGCCCGCATAGTCAAACTCTGCGGCCTGGCCGATGACGATCGGCCCGGAGCCGATGACCATCACCCGGCGAATGTTGGGATCCAATGGCATAAAACAAACCCTCCTGCTGCGTTAGTAACCCTTGCCGTCCGCACCGCGCGCCGCGTCCATCAGCCGGATGAAACGGTCGAAAAGAAAGTGCGTGTCCTCCGGGCCGCCGCACGCCTCCGGATGAAACTGCACGGAGAACGCCGGTACATTCCGGTAGTCGATCCCCTCGCAGGTGCCGTCGTTGAGGTTGCGAAAGCGTTCTTCGGCGTTTCCGGGCAGGCTTTTGCCCGCCGTGACCGCGTATCCGTGGTTTTGACTCGTGATGTAGACGCGGTTTTCCACCGTATCCAGTACGGGTTGGTTCGCGCCGCGGTGGCCATACTTGAGCTTCTCGGTTCGGCCGCCCTGCGCAAGCGCGAGCAGCTGATGCCCCAGGCAGATGCCAAACAGCGGCACCCGTGCGGCAAGCAGCCCCCGCAGCTCGCGGATGACGCCGGTGTTCTCGGCGGGATCACCCGGGCCGTTGGAGAGCATGACGCCGTCCGGCTTGCGCGCGAGGATCTCCGCGGCGGAGGTGCCCGCCGGAACCTGCGTTACGTCGCACCCGCGCGCAAGGAGTTCGCGCGCGATGTTGCGCTTTGCGCCGAAGTCCCAGAGCACGACGTGCCGCTTCACATTCGCGGCGCGCCGGGTCGTCGCCTCCCGGCAGGTTACGTTGGCGACGGCCTGCTCCACGCGATAGGCGTGCAATTGCTCCATCGCCTGCGCGCCGAATGCGGGCGTATCGGAGATAGCGGCGTTCATTACGCCATATTCGCGGATGATCCGCACCAGCGCGCGCGTGTCGATGTCCCAAAGCCCCACGATGCCCCGGGACGATAAAAAAGTGTCAAGATCCTCTTCACTGCGAAAGTTCGAAGGCTCTTGACACCAGGAACGCACGATATACGCTTTTAACGCGGGGCTCTCTCCCTCAAAGTCCTCGGTAATGACCCCGTAGTTCCCGATCAGCGGGAACGTCTGCACCACCATTTGTCCATCATAGCTCGGGTCGGTCAACGTTTCCAAATACCCGGTCATCGCCGTCGTAAACACAATTTCGGCGATCAGGTCGCCGCTCGCGCCGAATGCCCGTCCCTGAAACACCCGGCCGTTTTCCAGCGTAAGGTACCGTTCTCCCGCCATGCGCTCCGCCTGCCTTTCCTTCCGTTTTGACGCGGGCGGCGTTCCATCCCGCGCTTACAGCGAATCATAGCACAAGACGGCGCGGATGAAAAGAGAAAATACATAAATATTCATGAAATTATTATAATTATGCTAAATCGGCAGATTTGTTCTCCATACCGGTAGCGTTTCGCCGTCAATATCGGTTACAATCAAAACAAAGCGCAGGCGAAGCCGCCTGCAGAAGGCGGGCGCCGCGAAAGGAGAGGGAGAGATGACAAACGAGCGAATCTACCGCATGCCATTTTCCAGCGTATATTCGATGCTGGTGCAGAAAGCGGTGCGCAAAGGCCGCACCAGGGAAGAGGTCGATCACGTCATCGTGTGGCTCACGGGATATGATGAAGCGGGTTTGCGCGCACAGCTGGAAAGGAATGCCGACCACGCGGCCTTCTATGGGGAAGCGCCGCAAATCAACCCGAATGCCGGCAAGATCACCGGGGTCGTTTGCGGTGTGCGCGTAGAGGACGTCGAAGATCCGCTCATGCGAAATATCCGCCGGCTGGATAAGCTGGTGGATGAGCTGGCGAAAGGCAGACCGATGGAGAAGGTGCTGCGGGACTGACCGCCCGGGCGGGACGCCGCCGTTTCACACCGGCGGCGCGCGGGGACAGAAAAAAGGACAGCCCGCAGGATCGGGCGGAAAACGGCGATAAACGGGAGGCACAAGGGTTGACACATGAAAATTGAGCAGATATCGATCGTGGGAATGGGCGCGCTTGGCGTGATGTACGGCGATTTTTTGACCGCAAGGCTGGGGAAAGAGCGCGTCGGATTTGTAGCCGATGAAAGCAGAAGAGAAAGGTTTGGCAAAGACGGCGTGTATTGCAACGGCCGCAGGTGCGATTTTTCCGTTGCGGATGAAAGTGAGGCGGGGAGGCCGGCGGATCTGCTGCTCTTTGCGGTGAAGGCGACCGCCCTTGAAGACGCCATCCGCACGGCGCAAAACAAGGTTGGCGAGCACACCGTCATCCTCTCCCTTCTCAACGGAATCACGAGCGAGCAGATCATCGGCGGCGCATATGGGCAGGAGAAGATCATCCACTGCGTCGTTCAGGGGATGGATGTTATCAAGCAAGGCAACCGGGTCACGTATGCGCACTTTGGCCGCTTTTGCTTGGGGATCGACGAGCAGAGCGCGGTAAAGCGGCAGAGGCTGCAGGCCGTGCTGGATCTGTTTGACGCGGTCGATATGCCTTACACGCTGGAAGTCGATATCCTGCACCGGATGTGGTGCAAGCTGATGGTCAACGTCGGCGTGAATCAGGCGGTGATGATCCACGAGGGCACGTATGGAACGGTTCAGAGGCCGGGTGCGGCGCGGACGCTCATGCAAAGCGCCATGAAGGAGGTCATCGCGGTTGCGCAAAAGGAGAATGTCCGCATCACGCAGGATGATTTTGACGCGTATGTGGCGCTCATCGACAGCCTCGATGCCGACGGGATGCCATCCATGCGTCAGGATGGTTTGGCGCGCAGGAAATCGGAGGTGGAGTTGTTTGCGGGGACGATCCTCGCTTTGGCGGAAAAGCACGGCGTAGATGCGCCGGTGAACCGGGAGATCTACGATGCGATCACGCGGATGGAGCGCGCGTATTGAGCCGGACGCGGAGCGGAATTCCCTTCCTTGACGCGCGCTTTGCTACCGTGATACGGTAGTGGTACAAGGCGGGGATCAAAATCGGCCCCGCAGGAACGAAAACGGGGCGCGTTTTTCAAACGGCGGCCTGACGTAAGAAAGGGGAACGGTTGGATGGAGATCGCAAAGCTTGTCGAACGGCAGCGCGCATTCTTTCACACAGGCGAGACGCTTGCGTATTCGTTTCGGCTGCAGGCGCTGGAGACGCTCATCAAAACGGTAAAGGAAACGCAGCACGAGATCGCGCTCGCGCTGGAGGAGGATCTGCACAAATCGCCGCTGGAGGCGCACCTGACGGAGAT
>JAEWQH010000017.1 GCA_023399275.1 Bacillota bacterium | reverse complement strand
CAATTTCATAGGTCTGATGAGAGCGGCGCGGCTGTCAAGAGTAGCGAAGGAACGCGAACGGGGCTGCCGCCGAAGCGACCGGATCCCGCGGGGCGGGAGACGGATGCTGGGCTGCGGGAGAATATGTCGCAGACTGTCACGGAAGTGGAGCGCTGTCATCGGTCGGGTGCGGGGCGGCGTCTCCGCGCCGAAGCATCGTATGCTGGGCCGCGCGTTTTCCATTTCGATCGGAAAGCGTGCGTTTTTTTATGGAAATGACGATATCTGCAAACGATAACGGAAAGGAAACCAACACAATGAAGAAGATCATCGCCTTGCTGTCCGCGCTGGTGCTTTGCGCCGGCAGCGTCGCCTGCGCCGCAAAGCCGGCGGACAGCGCCGTTTCCGGCGTGGAGGACGGCATCCTCACCGTCGCTATGGAGTGCGCCTACGCGCCCTACAACTGGACGCAGCCGGACGATGCCAACGGCGCGGTGCCCATCAAGGACTCCAACGAATACGCCAACGGCTACGACGTTATGATGGCCAAAAAGCTCTGCGAGGCAAACGGCTGGTCGCTCGAGATCGTCCGCCTGGACTGGGATTCGCTGATCCCCGCCGTGCAGACGGGGCAGGTGGACGCGGTCATCGCCGGCCAGTCCATGACGCCGGAGCGCATGGAGGTCGTCGACTTTGCCGGACCGTACCTCTACGCAACCATCGTGTGCCTGACGCTGAACACCGGCAGCTTTGCCGACGCAAAGGGCATTTCCGACCTTGCGGGCGGATCCTGCACGAGCCAGCTCGGCACCATCTGGTACGACACCTGCCTGCCGCAGATCGACGGGGCGAGCATCCAGCCCGCCGCCGAAACCGCGCCTGCGATGCTCATGGCGCTCGAAACCGGCACGGTCGATTTCGTCTGCACCGATATGCCGACCGCGCAGGGCGCCGTGGCCGCGTATTCCGACATGGTGATCCTCGACTTCTCGGGCAGCGGGGATGATTTTGCCGTTTCGGAGAGCGATGTGAACATCGGCATCTCCGTCAAAAAGGGCAACACCGTGCTGCTGGATGCGCTCAACAAAGTTCTCTCCGGCATGACGGCGGACGACTTCAATGCAGTCATGGCGCAGGCCATCGCCATTCAGCCCATCGGCTGATCGAGGCGCTTTGGATGGCATAGGCGGGCCGGCCGGATCAACGGTTCATCTCGGGAAAAGGAGCGTGCGGGCATGAGCAATCTCGCCCAGCTTGGCAGCGATATCGTCAAGCTCTGGAACAACTACGCGTCGGTCTACCTCAACGGCATGTGGAAGACGGTGTCCCTCGCGGTCGTCTGCACGCTTGTGGGCTGCCTGATCGGCTTTCTGTGCGGCGTGCTGCAGACCATACCGGCCGGCAAGCGGGACAACGCGCTCAAGAGGGGGCTGCTCGGCGCGCTGCGCGGGCTGATCCGCGTCTATGTCGAGGTCTTTCGCGGTACGCCGATGATTCTGCAGGCGGTGTTTGTCTACTACGGCCTGCCCTACTTCACGAACAATGCCGCGCAGTGGCAGAGTGTGTGGCTTGCGGCGTTCGTCGTCGTCTCCGTCAACACGGGGGCGTATATGGCCGAAACCGTCCGCGGCGGCATCCTCTCCGTGGACCCGGGGCAGACCGAGGGCGCGAAGGCCATCGGCATGACGCACTGGCAGACCATGACGAGCGTGATCCTGCCGCAGGCGCTGCGCAGCATATTGCCGCAGATCGGCAACAACTTCATCATCAACCTCAAGGATACCTCGGTGATGTTCATCATCGGCTATACGGATTTCTTCGCCACGCACAAGGCGGTCGTCGGCGCGACGTTTCTCTATTTTCCATCGGCCACCATCGAGATGGCGGGCTATCTGTTTATGACGCTGATCAGCTCCGTTCTGCTGCGCCGCTGGGAAAAGAAGCTTGACGGCGACGCCAGCTACGATCTGGCGACCACCGATACGCTGGCGCACACGAGCGGGCTGCTGCGCTTTCCGCATAAGCGCGGGGACGACGCGCAGAGCGAGAGGGGGCGGTAATATGGGCGATCCGATCCTGAGCGTGCGCCACCTCTCCAAATCGTTTGGCGCAAACGCAGTGCTGCGGGACATCGATTTTTCCGTGCGCAAGGGGGACGTAACGAGCATCATCGGCGCGTCCGGCTCCGGCAAATCTACGCTGCTTCGCTGCATCAACCTGTTGGAGACGCCCACCGCGGGGCAAATCCTCTTCCACGGGGCGGATATCACGCAGCGCGGCTACAGCGTGAGCGCTTACCGCGCAAAGGTCGGCATGGTCTTTCAAAGCTTCAACCTCTTCAACAATATGACGGTGCTGGAGAACTGCATGATCGGCCTTCGCAAGGTCATGCGTCAGGACCGCGGCGAAGCGGAGCAGACCGCGCGGCGCTATCTCGATAAGGTCGACATGCTGCCGTACATCCACGCCAGGCCGCGCCAGATCTCCGGCGGGCAGAAGCAGCGCGTGGCGATCGCCCGCGCGCTGGCGATGGAGCCGGAGGTACTGCTCTTCGACGAGCCGACCTCCGCGCTGGACCCGCAGATGGTAGGCGAGGTGCTGGATGCGATGAAGGCGCTCGTGCGCGAGGGGCTGACCATGCTCGTGGTGACCCATGAGATGGCGTTCGCGCGGGATGTTTCGAGCGGGGTAGTCTTCATGAAGGACGGCGTCATCTGGGAGGAGGGCGCGCCGGAACAGATCTTCGGCACACCGGGACGGCCTGAGACGCAGGAGTTTCTCTCGCGCTTTTTCGAACGCTGAACGGGAAATGATGTAACAGGATTCTAAAAGCCGCCCGGCCTGGGCGGCTTTTGACATATCAAAAAGCTCCGGGATGGGTTCTGTGCGGAGATTTTGAACCCGTTTGATCCGGCTGCTGTGGTTGATCCGCTCAATTCACGCGGTTTTCTGCGTGATTTATACAGACTTCCTGCGCGATCGCGTTCAGTTTGCAACAGAAAAATCACCCATTGACGCATTCTGCAAGACCGCATACAATACAAGTAACAGAAAAACAGCATTTCATGTAACAATTTATCGATCGAACCACGGCATCCGGCCACCCATTCCGAATGAGAGGCGGCGATCGCATCTTGAAGAAAAAACCGGCTCTTTTTTTATGGACCATCCTTTGTGTCACGCTGCTGGCCGCTTGCGGCTTTGTGCTGCTGCGGCTGGCCGGGCGCAAGAGCGCGCCGCAGGCGGCGGCCGAGACGATCTATGTCGTCATGGATGACAACTACCCGCCGTATGTGTTTCGAAACGCAAGCGGTGAGCTGCAGGGCATACTGATCGACCAGTGGGCACTGTGGAGCGAGAAGACCGGTGTGCAGGCAAACGTTGTCGCGATGGACTGGGCGGATGCGCTTGCCGGCATGCGCGCGGGCGAATACGACGTGATCGACACCGCGTTCTTCAATGAGGAGCGCGGTGCGTGGCTGGATTTCTCCGAGGCATACGCCACCATCGACGTGCCCATCTACCATAGCAAAAAGCTCGGCGGAATCACGGATGCGGCGTCGCTTTCCGGTTTCTCGGTTGCGGTGAAGGCGGGGGACGCCTGCATCGAGATCCTGCGTGAAGCGGGCGTGACCGGCATCGTGGAGCATCCGAGTTATGAGGCGGTGGTCGCCGCGGCAAAAAGCGGCGCAACAAGCGTTTTCGTTGTAGACGAGCCGGCCGCGCTGTACTACCTCTATCAGATGGGCATCGCGGATGAATTCAGCCAAGGGCAGTCGCTCTACTCCGGCGAGCTGCACCGCGCGGTCCGCAAGGGGGACGCGGAGATGCTCGCGCTGCTGGAGCGCGGCTTTTCGCAGATATCCGAGGGGGAACTGCGGCAGATCGAAGCAAAGTGGTTCGGCCGCGCGGGCGTGCAGCTATACCTGCGGTATTATCTGGAATACCTGCTTATCGCCGTGACGGTGATCGGCGCGGTGGTCCTCTGGATCCTGCTCTGGAATCGGTATCTGCGCAAAGAGGTGCGAAAAAAGACGTGGGAGCTCGAGCGGGAGAAGGAGCTGCTCAACATCACGCTGCAGTCCATCGGCGACGGCGTGGTGGCAACGGGCGTGGACGGCGTGATTACGCTGATCAACCCGACGGCGCAGCGCATGACAGGCTGGGACGAAGCCGCGCTGGGCGAGCAGTTTTCGACCGTTTTGCGCTTGATCAACGAAGAAACGGAGGAGCCGGTGAGCTCCCCGATCGAAAAGGTACTCAGCACCGGCGAGATCGTAGGCCTCGCCAACCATACCGCTCTGATCGACCGCAGCGGCGAAAAGACGCCGATTGCGGACGGCGCGTCCCCGATTCGCGACGAGGACGGGCGGATCTACGGCGTGGTGATGGTCTTTCGGGATGTGGCGCAGGAGAAGGAGCAGCGCAGGAGGATCGAACACATCATGTCCCACGACTCCATGACGGAGTTGTACAACCGCTGGTACATGGAGGAGCTGCTCGACCGCTACGACCAGAAGGAAGGCTGCTGCTGCGCGCTGATCATGGGCGACCTCAACGGACTCAAGCTGGTCAACGACGCGTTTGGGCACTATGAGGGCGACCGGTTTATCTGCCAGATCGCAGCCATATTGCGCCGGAGCAGCGGGCCGGACGACGTCGTCTGCCGCTGGGGCGGGGATGAGTTTCTCATCCTTATGCCGAATGCGGGGGCGCAGGACGCGGAGCAGCTCATCGAGCGCATCCTGGCGCGCTGCGTTGAGGAGAGCGACGAGAAGCTGCAGCTGAGCATCGCGCTGGGCTACGCGCTCAGGACGAGCGCCGGAGAGAGCATTCACGAGGTGCTGCGCGAGGCGGAGCAGCTCACCTATCGCCGGAAGCTCATGATCGAGAAGAGCTTTCGCAGCAGCGTGATCAACGCGCTGCTCTCCACGCTTGCCGCCAAGAGCGAGGAGACGGAGGAGCACGCCGAGCGCCTGCAGAACTACTGCGGCCAGATCGGCAAGCTACTGGGCATCTCCAACAAAGAGCTCGATGAGATGTCGCTCTTTGCAATGTTGCACGACATCGGCAAGGTCGGCATCGACGACGCGATTTTGCGCAAGCCCGGGCCGCTGACGGACGCGGAGTGGCTGGAGATGAAAAAACACCCGGAGATCGGCTTTCGCATCGCGCAGAACAACGTGGATCTCGCGCCGATCTCGGAATACATCCTCTCGCACCACGAGCGTTGGGACGGCAAGGGCTATCCGCGCGGGCTGTGCAGAGAGGAGATACCGGTGCTCGCGCGCATCCTCGCGGTGGTGGATGCGTTTGACGCTATGACCAACGAGCGCATCTACAGCAAGCCGAAGAGCCGGGAGGTCGCCGCGGCGGAGATATTGCGCTGCGCCGGCGCGCAGTTTGACCCGTCCATTGCGCGTGTGTTTGTGGAGCGGGTGCTGGGGATGCGGCAGGCGCTGTCGTAACGCGCGGCATCAAAAGCCGCAGCGCAAAAAGCAACCGCCCCGGCGCCGTTGGAGCAGCGGCGCAGGGGCGGTTTTTGCAATGCAGGAGTCGGAGGGGCGTGGGAATCAGGTTACGATCTCTAAAAAGCTCGGGATCATCTCGCCCTCGTAGTAGAAGAGGCCGCGGCCGAGCTGATCGGCGTCCCATACGCGCTGCGGGCTGTCCGGATAGGCGGTGTAGCCGCCGGCGTAGACCTCGATGCGGTTGCCGGAAGGCTCCCAGAAGTAGATGGTTTGACCGCGTGTGATCGCATGGCGGGTGGGGCCGATGTCCTTCTTGAGCCGGTTGATGGCGATCAGGTCCGCAACCTGGCCGACATGATTCCAGTCCTGCAGCAGGAAGCCGACGTGGTGGATCTTTCCCTCCTTGGGATACTCGACAAACGCCAGATCGTGCGGCTTGTTGTTGCCGGTGACCCAGCAGGCGAGGCGCTTGCCGTCGGCAAGGTTGCAAACCTCGGGCACATACATCTTGAGCACCTGCGTGCAAAAGCGCTCGGCTTCGGCGATATTCGGTCCATAGAGCAGGAAGTGGTCGAGGCGGATGACGCCCATGCCGTGCGGCTGCTCCTCCCAGATATCCGGATTGCGCAGCCCCGGGTGCTTCGGGGAGAGGTCTACGCTTGCGTAGAGTTCAAAGATATGTCCCGTAGAAATGCGAAAGCGGAACCTGCGGCCAAAGCCCGGCTGGTCGGAGTTCGCAGGCACTTCGGTGACGGGATAGCCGAAGGCCTCTGTCTCCTTCGCCATCCGCTCCAGCGTTTCCTCGGAGTCCACTTTGAACGCGACGGAGTCCAGGCCCGCTTCGTCCGCCTTTCGCAGGGTGACGGAGTGGTGGTCGAATTCGTCGTAGGCTTTCAGGCACACGCGCCCGTCCGCGGTGCGGGTGACTTCATCGAGGCCGAGAATGTTCTTGTAGAAGTCGAGGGTTTTGTCCAGATCCAGCACGCGCAGCTGAATCAGACCCGGTCTAAGCGTTTGATTGAGTGCCATGGGTCTTCTCTCCTTTTCATTGCTGTAGTGGGGAATCGGATTCGGTGTTATCTGTAGCGCGCCAGGGCGCTTGCAGCCAAATCAGGCCGGAAAACCAGGGGCGGGGTTACACGTTCTCGAGAGAGAGATCGCTCGTCGGGCAGATGCAGCACAGCAGCGCGATCCCGTCCGCCTCGTCCGCCGTGGATACATGCGCACGGCTCATGGGCTTGCAGACGGCATAGGTGCCGGAGGCGATGCGCATTCGGCAAACGCCGCAGCCGCCGCCGAAGCAGCCGCAGCGGATCGGTCCGGCGCCTGCGCGCCGCATGGCGGCGAGCACGCTCTCGTCTGCACGGCAGGGGAAGGTCTCCCCTGTGGTACTGGCCACCTTGTAGACGCGCGCCTCCATATCAGCGATTCGAACCGTTGCGCAGGGAATACGCCACGTCGATGATGAGGTCTTCCTGGCCGCCGATCATCTTGCGGCGGCCGACCTCCACGAGGATGTCGCGCGGTTCCAACCCGAATTTTTCCGCCGCGGCGTAGACATGCAGCAAAAAGCTGGAGTAAACGCCCGCGTAGCCGAGCATGAGGGAGCCGCCGTCGATCACCTGCGGCCGCAGCATGAGCGGAGCGACCGACTGCTCCGAAGCGTCGATCAGCCCGTAGAAGTCCAGACCGGTGTCGATGCCCTTGCGCAGGAGCACGCCGGCGAGCACCTCGAGCTGCGCGTTGCCGGCGCCTGCGCCGAGGCCGCGAAGTGTTGCGTCGATATAGCGCGCGCCCGCGTCGATCGCTGCAAGGGAATTTGCGACGGCAAGGCTGAGGTTGTTGTGCGCATGGAAGCCGACGGGGATGCGCACCGCCGCGCGGACGGCTTCGATCCGCTCCGCAACCTGCCCGGGCAGCAGCGCGCCTGCGGAATCCGCCAGATTGATATAATCCGCGCCGTAGGACGCCATCTTCTTTGCCTGCTCGGCGATGCCGTCCGGATCCAGCATATGTGCCATCATGAGGAAGCCGACGGCCATGAGGCCCATCTTCTTTGCCGCGTCGATGTGCTGTGCGCTGATATCCGCCTCGGTCACATGCGTGGCGACGCGTACAAGCGACGCGCCGCAGTCCTTTGCATGCGCGAGGTCTGCGATGGTGCCGATGCCCGGCAGCAGCAGCACCGCGATCTTTGCGCGGGAGACGGACTTGGCTGCGGCTTCGATGAGCGCAAACGGATCCTCGCGGGAAAACCCGTAGGTGTAGCTGGAGCCGCCGAGCCCGTCGCCGTGCGACACCTCGATGATGGGCAGGCCGCAGCGATCGAGCCGGGATGCGATATCGGCCGTCTGCTTTAGGGTGAAGGAATGGCGCACCGCGTGGCTGCCGTCGCGCAGGGTGGTGTCTACGATGCACAGCTTGGGTTGTTCGTTCATAGCGCCGCGCCTCCTTTTTGCATGGTCTGCGCAATGCGTTCCGCGGCGGCGATGGCCGCGGCGTTGATGATATCCAGATTGCCGGCAAAGGTCGGCAAGAAGTCGCCCTGGCCGCGCACCTGGATGACGACGGAGACCTTGTCCCCGTCCATCTGCGGCGGCACGCGGAGGCGGTAGCCCGGCACGTAGCGGCGAACCTGCTCCACCGTGTCGAGGATGGAATCCCGAATCGCTTCGAAGGGGACGCCCGTGTCGCGCACGCGCACCAGAACCGTGTCCGTCATATCGATCGGCGGGTCGGCCGGATTGAGCACGATGATCGCCTTGCCCGTTTGCGCTTTGCCGACGGTTTCGATCGCGCGGCTCGTCGTCTGCGTGAATTCGTCCATATTGGCGCGTGTACCCGGCCCCGCGCTGCGCGAGGAGATGGCGGCTACGATCTCCGCATATTCCGCGCCGGCGACGCGGTGGATCGCGTGGATGACCGGTATCGTCGCCTGACCGCCGCAGGTCACCATGTTGATGTTCTTCGCGTCGACCAACTGTTCGAGATTGACGCAGGGCACGCAGTAGGGGGCGACGGCGGCGGGGGTGAGGTCGATGGCGACGATGCCCGCCCCGGCCAGGGCTGGAGCGTTAATGCGCTCGTGGGCGGAGGCGCTCGTCGCGTCGAATGCGATCCGGATTTCGGGATTGCGCACGACGGCGGCTACGCCTTCCGTGGAGACGGGGATGCCGAGTCCCGCCGCGCGGCGGATTCCCTCGGATTCCACGATGCCTGCCATAAGCGCCATCTCAAGATAGGGATTGCGCATGATCTTGTACATCAGATCGCTCCCGATATTGCCCGGGCCGATCACGGCGACCTTGATCTTTTCCATTTTTTACCTGCCTGATGTTTTTACTTGCCCAAGCGTGCGGTCTGGGGCTGTTTCGGCCGGGCGGGAGCGGGTGCCCCCGATTTTGGGGTACAGCAAACAAGCCTGGCCGACGCACGCTGTTGCGAAGGGGAACGCTGTATTTTTGTTGAAAGAGAGTCGCTGCTTAGATAAAGCGGGCGGTGACGGTTCCGAGTGTGGAGAACGCCGCTGTGTAGACATCCCCCTTTGTGGCGGGCAGCGCCGCGGCAAACGCGCCGGAGAGCACGATCTCGCCTCTCTTGAGCGGGACGCCGTAGCGCCGCAGACAGTTTGCCAGCCAGGCGACGGAGACGGCGGGGTCACCCATCACGGCGGAGCCGATGCCCTCGCTGACGATGCCGTCTCCGGCCCGCTCGGTGGTCATCGTGACGGATGCAAGCTCCAGCCCGGCGGGCGGGACGTGGTGGCTTCCGAGCACATAGCGGCCGGAGGACGCGTTGTCCGCAATGGTGTCGGCCAGCCGGATCTTCCAGTTTGCCACGCGGCTGTCCACGATCTCAAACGCCGCGCAGACGTATGCGGTGGCAGAGAGGATATCGCCGGCGGTCACATCCCGCGGCGGAAGGTCTTCGCCGAGAACAAACGCGATCTCCGCCTCGATCTTCGGCTGGATCAACGCATCCGAGGCCACGTCGCAGTCGCAGTCCATATAGGAAAAGAGGTGCCCGTAGTCCGGCTCACCGACGCCGAGCAGCTGCTGCATGCCAGGCGAGGTGAGGCCGATCTTTTTGCCGGTGACCACGGCGCCGCCGGAGCACAGCCGACCTACGTTGACCAGTTGAATGGCATACGCGTCGTCCGCCGTAAGCTCCGGGTGTTCCCGCGTGAGCGGAGGGATGGGGGCACGGCTGCGCTCGGCGTCGTACAGCAGCGCGGCGCATTGACGAATGAGCTCCGTTTGCGCGCTCATGCCTTGTGGTAGGGCGGGTCGATCGTGAGGAAATTGTGCACGAGCGCCGCAAATTCCTGCGTGTGCTCGATCTGCGTCCAGTGTCCGCATTTTCCGAAGATGTGCAATTGCGCGTTTTCGAGCGCTTCGATGAGTTTCATAGAGGTGGAGAGCGGGATGACCCGGTCTTCGCGTCCGTGGACGATCAGCGCCGGATGGCGGATCTCCCGCAGGTAGATTTCAAATTGGGCCATAGCCTCTACGCCGTCCTGGCGCGGGGCGGGGAACATGGAGGAAAAGCTCTCCTGAAACCCGGGCTGGATGCTGCCCTCATAGCGGCCCTTTGCCAGCTCCGGCGGCATGGATTTGCGGCTGTAGGCAAAGATGCCGATGAGCTCCTGCATGTTTTCGAGCGAGGGCGTATAGCCCCAGACGCGGTCGAGCCCATAAGTCAGCGGGAAACTGACGCCCATGCTGCCCATGAGCACAAGCTTTCGCACGCGCTCCGGCTTGAGATACGCCAGCGCCAGTGCCAGCGCGCCGCCAAACGAGTTGCCCACCAGATCTGCTTTCTCGATGCCGAGCGCGTCCATAAAGTCGAGCACCTGCCGCACCCATGCGTCCATGTTGTAGACGGTGCCCTCCGGCCGGTCGGTGTAACCAAAGCCCACGAGATCCAGCGCGTAGACGTGGTGATCCTTGGAGAGCAGGGGGAAAACCTTGTTCCAGTTTGCCCAGGCGGAGACGCCCGGGCCGGAGCCATGCAGCATGATCAGCGGAAAGCCGCTGCCCACGTCGTGATAGTTGGTGCGAAACGATCCGGTCAGGATAGCGTTTGCAATTTCCGGTCTTTGTTCCATCGAAGAAAACCTCCTTTTCGGAAATGGACGCCCGAATCGCCGGGCGGCTGCGGAAAGATGCCGTTTATTTCGGCTATGTTTCAAAAGCTCAGCTGCTTCCACTCCTGCGAGATGGCCTCTGCCGCGCGCATGACGCGGCGCGCCGCCTTCTCCAGCCGGTCTCCCTCAAGGTTGCCCTGCATACAAGAGACACTCAGCGAATAGTTGACCTGACCGTTTGCATCGAAGATGGGCGCAGCCACGCAGCGCAGACCGAGCATGATCTCACCGTCGTCTATGGCGAAGCCCCGTTCGCGGATGCCGTCCAGCTCGCGTTCCAGCGCGGCCTGGCTGGTGATGGTGTTGGGTGTATAGGAGGGCATCCCCTTTTCGCGGAGGATGCGCTTGCGCTTTGCCTGCGGCATGTAGGCAAGCATCGCTTTGCCAAGCCCCGTGCAGTGGATGGGAAGCCTGCCGCCGATCTCGGATACGATGCGGATGAGGTGCGTGGAATCGAGCTTCTCCAGATACAGGATCTCGCCGTGATCCTCGGTGCCGAGCTGCACCATCTCGCCAAGCTCCGCGTTGAGTTTTTGCATATGCGGCATGGCGACGGAGCGGATATCCCACATCTTGCCGACCTTTACGCCGAGCTCGAAGAAACGGACGCCGAGCCGGTAGCGGCCCGTCTGCGCAGATTGCTCCACATAGCGATACTGCACCAAGGTGGAGAGCACGCCGTGCACGGTGCTCTTGGGCCACCCGAGCGTATTGGCCAGCTGCGTGAGGGAGTGTTCACGCGGCGCCTCGGCGAGCGCGTCCACGATCAGAAGCGCGCGTTCGATCGATTTTACATGAGCCTCAGTCTGTTTTGTCATATCCATTGTCTTTTACGGCCGGTCGAGAGGGGTTCTTGCTCTTTGCATGTTCATCATAGCATCCGCGCGCGCGCCGAAGCAATGCCTGCTTACGAAAGACAGGAATCATTGTTCCCATATGCCGAACAAAAAGCAGCGCGCGCAAAAAAGGAGGGCGAGCGGCCGCCCTCCTTCGAACGAGGTAAAATCGATTGCTGCGCGAAAGCGCGGAAGAAGGAGGCGGCTGCCTATTCCGCCCGGCAGGCCAGCGTGATCGCTTCCTGCCAATGGTGGAGGTTCCGCTCCAGCAGCCGCTCTCCATACAGCTCGCGGCTGGCGGCGTCAAACAGCTTCTGCCGCAGATCGGAATCGAGGATGAGCGCTTCCAGCTTGCGGTACCAGTCCTCCGGCGAATCGTTTGCCAGGAATCCGTTTTCCCCGTCGCGGACGGTATCGCGATAGGCGGGATGGTCGCTGAACACGCCGCAGCAGCCCATAGCCGCGTAGTCGAGAAACTTGATGTCGGACTTGCAGCGGGTGAACGCATCGAGCTTGAGCGGCGCCAGTCCGATATCCCATCGGGTGTTGGCCTGCAGCCACTCCCAAAAACCGTCGTAGGAGCGATTGTTTTTGTCCTGCCGGATGCGTACATTCGGCAAGTTGCCCAAAATGCCGGCATCCTCGACCGCGCCGATCAGCTCGAACTGCACCAGGTTGCGGTATCGGCTCAGGAGCTGGAGCAGCGGCAGCTTGATCATCTGAAAGTCCGACTGGTGGGTGAGCGTGCCCATATAGCCGATGGTGGTTTTTTTGTTGTGCGGGGTTTGACGGGGGGCGGTCCCGGCCTGCTCGATGGAGAGATAGTTTGGGATGATCGCGATGCGGCTGTTGAATCGCCGCATACGCGCCGCGAGTTCCGGCGTTGAAACGGTCAGCAGATCCGCATGCCTTGCCAGCGCACGGATGCGATGCATGTAATCCATACTGATCTGCGGCAGATCCAGCAGGTTATCGTCGATCTCATAGATCAGTTTGGAGCGGGCGCTTTTCAGGTGATTCAGAAGCCAGGTTGTCTCGTCCGGGCAGAGGCACTGTCTCCAATCCCGCTGGACGATAAAGACGTCGCTGCCGATGCCTGTCCGCCAGTCGAGCGACATCGTCAGATCGATCTCCCCGCTCTGTGCAAGCGCCCGAAACGGGTGCACGACGCGCAGGTAGGAGCAGGCGCTGTATTCGTTGCAATCTCCGCGTTCCCCGATGATGTGAACCTTCATTTTTCGCCCTCCTTTGCACCCAGAGCGGCCTCCAGAAAACGATAGGCGCATTTTTCGGGCGGATAGGCGCACATATCGTTGATCGCCTGGCGGCTGAGTCTGTCGCGCAGGGTGTCGTCGTCTATCAGGCGGCATAGGGCGGCAAAGCATGCCTGCTCGCCAGAGGTATCGACTACGAGCGCGTTGCCGCCGTCGACGGCGAATTCGACTGCGCCTCCGTTCTGCGGGACGATTACGGCGCAGCCGCTGGCCATGGCCTCCATGGCGGTGAGGCCCATGGCTTGGAATGACGAAAAGTCGGCGAAGATATCCTGGCTGCAGAGCAGCCGCGCCATCTGTTCCGGCGTCAGCATGCCAAACTGCCGGTATGGAAAGTCGGTCGGTACGGACTGAAAAAACGCGTTGTCGGCCGCGGAGAGGGTCGGATCGCTTCCGAACAAAGAGATCTCGATCCGCTTTCCATATCGCTTTGCGGCGCTGCGCAGCACCGACATGGTCAGCCCCGCTGCGCGGCGGGGGGTATCCGGCCGGACCATCGCGCAGACGCGAACGACATCCTGTCCCCCGAAATGCCTCCGCGGACGAAACAGGTCGATATCCACGCTCGGGCCGAGCACGACGCAATCTACGCCGTGCCGCGCTTCCACCTCGTCGGCGGTCCAGGTGGTCTTTGTAACGCGGATCATGTTGGGAATCAGCGTGTAGGATGCGGCGGCGGCATAGTGCTCCTTGTGCGCCTTCTCATAAAAATATGGTTCGTAGTCCTGAATGTAATACACCACCGCCGGGGACTTTGCCGACTGGGGGAATTGGCAAAGCTGGACCGTGGAGTGTATGGTGGCGCAGACGACGTCGAACGCCAGAGCCATCCGCCGGAAATCGCTACCCGTTTCACCATATAAAACGGGGACGTCCAGATCCGGATAGGCGCTTTCAAACTGTGCCTGCAGATGCGCCCAGTTGAACAGGCATACGTCGATCCCCGCCGAGAGAAGCACGCGCGCCTCCTGAATGATGACGTTGCCCCCGCCGCCTGCGGCCGCGATTGGCAGGATGAAGAGAACCCGCCTTCCTTCCCATCGCTCTTTTGCCTGCTGGAGGAGGGTTTCCCGTTCGAGCATACGCTTGCTGCGGGCGCGGATTCCTTCGAGAATATAGCTCTCTCGCATCCAGCGGACGGCGCCTGCCAGCAGCGCTTCGCCGTGTTTGGCCAGCACCTTCTGCCCGGATGTGCGGCACAGCTCCAGGCGCTTTTCGTCCGAGTAGCTCTTGGACTGGGCGTGGAAGATATAGGTATCGTCCGCTATGGCCAGGCGGATACCGGCGGAATAGGCGCGCAGATTGTAGTCATCCTCCTCGCCAAAGCCGCGGCCGAAGTTCTCCTCATCCAGATAGCCGATGCGGTCGATCGTGCGTCGGGTGATCATCAGGCAAAACCCGTTCAGCAGTGGCACGTCAACATACAGCCGGGCGGAATCGTCCTCAACGGCCTTTGCATATGACTCGATCGAGCAGTGCGCGGGCAGTTCGTTGTGGCACCAGTCTCCATCCGCACCGAAAACCTCGGGGATGGATTGCCAGGAGGCCGTGTTGGAAAGCGGCCCGACGATGCCGATCTTCGGGTTGCTTTTTGCGCAGGCGATCATCTTGTCCAGCCAACCCTGCGTCACGACCGTATCGCTGTTGAGCAGCACGCAGTAGTCGGCCTTGGATGCGCGCAGCCCCATATTGGCCGCAATGGTGTAGCCATTTCCCGTTTCGTTGCGGATGCGGCGGACATTGGGGCAGATGGCCTCCAGATCCGCCAGGTAATCCCGTGTCTGTGCCTCGCTGCCGTCGTCTACGAGCAGGATGTTAAATGGCTCAGACGTAAACTCAAATACGGACGCGATACACTTTTTGACATATTCGTAGGCATTGTGAACGCAGATGATGACGTCCACGCTTTCCGAATGCCTCGGAGGCGCCGGCCGATTCCGAACGGAGCGGAGCAGGCCGCCGGATGCGGATGCTTGCGCGCGCAGCGCAGGCAGTTCGCCCAACACCACCGTGCGCACACGGCGGTTTGCCGCGCGGAGTCCATTGCGTGCCGCAAAGGCGACGTATTTGAGCGGGTAGCCCTTCTTGAGATACTGCGGTGCGCGCAGCAATACTTTGGCACAGAGGAACCGGCGGCTGCCTTTGGGGAGCAGTACGTCCCGCATACGATAGCATTTTGCGAGAAAACGGTATCCCCGGGAGCGATATATTTCGGCAATTCGCGCATCCCGCTCGTGAATCTGGCGGGTGAGCGATAAAATCTCGTCCTGTTTTGCCTGGATGAGCAGCTCCGCCTGCTCGTTTTGTCCGTGCGGCAGGACTCCCTGGTGCGCCGGCGGTTTGCCTATTTTGCGGATGCAGCGTTCATACTGTTCGACCAGCTGCGCCGGCTCGAGCGTTGTTCGACAAAGGGATACCGCGCGCGGGGAGAGATAGCGCGCGTCATAGGAGAACTCGCGGTAGAATCCCAGCCCGGCAAACTGCTCCATCCAGCGTTCCGCCGTGTCTTCGGATCCATCCGGCGCGGGGGAGAAGAGGATCCGATCCACGCGGCTGCAGAGGTCTTCGACCAGCCGGCTTTCGCCGGGGGTGTCCTCGAAGCCAACGATGCCGTATGCTTCCACGCCGCGCTCGCACAGCGCAGCGGCCAGCTGATCTGCAGCGTGTCCGACGGCCAGCAGGGCTTTGGGATGAAAGTCCTCGATCAGGCGCGCGGTGGCCTGCTCGATAAAGGGCGGCCGGCAAGGGCTGCCGCACGATGCGCCGGCGTGCGCCTGTGTGCGTGGTTCGCTGCGGAGCGGCTCGTTATCCATGAATTTCCTCCCGATGTTCGGTACGCTTTGCAAAAGGACAGCTTGTATGCACCCGGTGACGCCGGGGCGAAACAGAGCTTTTCTTGCACAATTGTACAATCGATTGCAGGCGAAGTCCATATGCGAAGATGTTTCCGGGAAAAGACGAGACGGCCGCTCCTGCGACCACGGCTGGACGGCAGAAAAACTGCGTGGATTTGTGGCCGGATATTGCCATGGCAGGCATGACGATTTATGATAAGAAACAAGGCAAAAAAACCCAGGGGATACCGATGCGGACCGGCGCGCGCAAGTAGCGCCGGCACTGCGGGGGGCAAAAGCCCGCTCCCGTCTTATGACGGAGGATAGAAACAGGGGGAATGGTACGGAGTCATGCAAGTTTACGAAGATCTGGTGAGCGGGGCTTCGATGCTCAGCGTTGTTGGATTGGGCTATGTCGGCATGCCGCTGGCCGTTGCGTTCGCACAAAAACTGCGCGTTATCGGCTTCGATCTGGCTTCGGAGAAGATCCGGCAGTACCGCAGCGGGATCGATCCCACGGGAGAGGTTGGGGACGATGCGATTCGAAATACGTCCGTCTTCTTCACCAGCGATGAGACGATGCTGCAGCAGGCGCGCTTCCATATTGTGGCGGTGCCGACGCCCGTCAATCTCGACCACACGCCGAACCTTTCGCCCGTTGTGAACGCGAGCACCATCGTCGGGCGCAACCTGCGTCCCGGATCATATGTGGTATTCGAATCCACGGTATATCCCGGCGTGACTGAGGACGTGTGCCTGCCGATTCTGGAGAAAGAGTCGGGGTTGACGTGCGGAAAGGATTTTTGGATCGGTTACTCACCCGAGCGCATCAACCCGGGCGACAAGGTGCACACGCTCAGAAACATCCGCAAGATCGTCTCCGGTATGGACGGCGCCGCCTGCCGTACCATCGCGTCCGTATACGATCTCATCATCGATGCGGGAACCTATCCGGTCTCGAGCATCCGCACCGCAGAGGCGATCAAGGTCGTTGAAAACAGCCAGCGGGACATCAACATCGCCTTTATGAACGAGCTGGCGATCGTGTTCGACCGCATGGGAATCGACACCAACGAGGTCGTCGCCGGGATGAACACCAAATGGAACGCGCTTGGATTCCGGCCGGGGCTGGTAGGCGGGCACTGCATCGGTGTGGATCCGTATTACTTTATCTACGAAGCCGAGCGGTTGGGCTACCACAGCCAGATCATACTGGCCGGGCGCAAGATCAACGACGCGATGGGCTCCTTTGTGGCCGACTCCGTCATCAAGCAGCTGGTGCTTGCCGGCAAGTGCGTACGCGACACGAAGATCGTCGTGCTGGGCATCACGTTTAAGGAAAACTGCGCGGACATCCGCAACAGCAAGGTGGTGGACATCATCCGCAGACTGGAGGAGTACGGTCTCAGGACCGTGATTTCGGATCCGCAGGCATCCGCCGACGAAACCGAGCGCGAGTACGGGTACCGGCTCGTTCCGCTTGCGTCGGTCCGTGATGCGGACTGCGTGATTCTGGCCGTGGCGCATGAAGTGTTCCGCGGCATGGCGCCGGAGCGGATGGATGCGCTGTTTCTTGCCGGAGACAACGCCCAGAAGGTGGTCATAGACGTCAAGAGCGTTCTCGACAAGCGCGAGTATCTGGCGCGCGGATATCGCTACTGGAATCTCTGAGCCTGCTTTTGCCGGATGAACCCGAAACGCCCGCTTGCCGGAGACATCACCGGCTGGCGGGCGCTTCTTATCCGTGGCAAGCGGGGCTCGATATGCGCGCGGATCAGTGTAGGTCATATCCTTGCGTCAGGTAGTCGTCGAGCCGCGCAAACGTCACGCGCTGCTTTTCGGCCCTTGCCGCATTCTCTTTCAATACGATCTCCAGCGCCTCGGCCGTATATTTGCTGTTGTCGGACATATGCATGACGATGATGGAGCCGGAGCGCAGGCCCGGGCGGAGCGTTGCCGCCAGCTTCTGCGCGCTCTGTGCCTTATAGTCCTGCGAGGAGAGGTTCCCGCTGACCGAGAAGGTATAGCCGCAGTCCAGAACGGTTTGCAGGCCGATCTTGCTCACCGCCAGCGTCGGCGGGCGAAAGAGCAGCGTCAGCGCCGGACGCCCGTCCACCACAACGTCGCCCACCACGCGCTGCAGCGCATCGTAGGATGCCACGAGATCCGCTTCCAGCGCGGCGCGCTCCGTTTCGTCCAAGCTTCGGAAGCGGACGCCGGCGCCTGTTTCATCGATCGACAGCGGCAGGTGTTCGTTGGTGTGGGAGGCGATCGCGTGGCCCGCCAGTGCGATCGCCCGCAGCAGGTTCGGGTTGTGGTGCACGCTGGAAGTCCGTATGAAGAACGTCGCCTTTGCGTCGTATTCGTCCAGCACATCCAACAGCGCCATGATCGTCCGGTCCGTTCCCCAGTCGTCAAACGAGAGGAACACCGCGCGTTCGTCATTCGGCACATATCCCTTGCGGTCGAGCGCGGCGAGCTCTTCCTTTGTAAAACCCGGCAGCATGGAGTTGGTCAGCCAGGGCGCCCCGATGTAGCGGCTCGTCATGTTGCGCGCTTCGTGCTCGCTCAACTGCCCGGGGTGGATCTTGTCGCGCAGCGACTCGAGGATCTGGTCGTCCGCCAGCGGGTAGGTATAGGTGTACTCCGTGTTGCTGTAGATGTCCGCTAGAGATTTGAGCGCGTAGATGTTTGCTTGCTTGGCGATCATCTCGACGAGGTTGTCCAGGATATGTTCGCCGCCGCTGAAGAAGCCCAGCTCAAAATGCGCGATCTCACCCATGGTCAGCGCGGGGCTGTCCGGCTGAAACAGTGAATCAAAGACTGCTTCGGCGTTCGCTGCGCTTCGCTCATCCTCCTGCGCCGTGTTCAGCTGCTGGCGGCAGAGCATGCAGTCGGTTGCAAAGACGGCGGCGCGCAGTGCGTCCGGGGGATTGGCGGCAGGCGATCGCACCAAAAAAGCATCCGGATACTGGAAGCGGTCCTTGAGCGTTTCACGTGCGAGCAGAATTTGTTTGGCGAGCGACGCGCCGTCATCCGTGGCGGCGGGCGCAAGGCCGATGCCGAGATCGTGTCCATAAGAGAGGATCAGTCGGATCTGCTCTTCGCATTCGTCCATCTGCGCGCGCGTCAGGAAGAATACGGCCTTTGCGTTTAGCTGTTCCAACCGGTTGAGAAGATAGGTCAGCTCCTCCAGACTGCCCAAACCGGAGAAGGTGAATGCAACCGCGCGTTCCGTCGTGTATACGGTGGAGACGCTGTCGGCAAGCGCGCCGCCGGCTTCTTCGATTCGCTTTGCCGCCTGGGCGCCAAGATCCGTCTGCGCGAGCGCGGAGGCGATCCACCGCGTAACCTGCAGGATGTCGGCGGAGACGGCGGCTTCTTCCCCTGCGCCCTCCGTCTGGGCCAGCAGCTCCTTTGCCGCCGTCTCATCGTCGCCGAGCGTGCCTGAGAGGCGGATGCAGAGGATGCTTCCGCGGGGCAGCTGGTCGATCAGCACGCGCGCCTGCGCTTCGGAAGAGATGGTATCCGCGCCGACGTAGCAGGTGGGCTGTATGACCAGGTTGATGTAGCAGGCGTATGCGGCGCTGCGCAGCTCGGGCGTGTACGTGGTCTGCCGAAACAGCAGATCCACAGGCTGATCCCCGGTTTTGGATTCGATGAGGATCGCGGCGCGGCAGATCTCGGAGACGACGCTCTCCTGCCCGTAGCGCTCCATGCCTGCGTTTGCGCTGTAGCCGTTGTTTCCCACGGAAAATCCCGCATCCAGTGGCAGGGCGATCGAATCCGGGTGGTTTAAAACGTCGATCCCGGAGAAAAAGAACGTCGCATCCACGCCGCTTTGCTGCAGCGCGGAAAAAACCTCCGCCATGTCCTCCGGATCCAGCGCGCCTTCAAACACCAGCGCGATCTTTTGCGCGGCATCCTCTGGGGCGGCCTCGACAAGCGCCGACTGCACTTGTCCGTCCTGTGCCAGCCGCTCCAGCGCGGCGTCGATATCCGCGGTTGCATCCGTGAGCGGGAGGGACGCGGCATCCTGCTCGCTCTGCTTTTGCAGATAGAGCAGCGCAAGCACGCAGAGCGCCAAAAACACCAGCAGCACAGCCATGAGGGCCGCCTGCTCCGCATATGCGTTTCTTTTCTGTGACGTTTGCAAACCGCTTCCTCCCGCATTTTGCCTGCCGACAGGGCCGGATGTTCCGGCGATGCGCAGGCGATCGTGTTACATACACATTATATGGAAACCGAGCGGCCTTGAACAGTTCTTCGGGCAAATATGTTTGATCCGCCGCTTTCGGAGAATGAAATGGGGGTGGCTGCACTCAAAATTGAATTTTATTACCTTGGATTGGACGATGGACAATCGGTCTTGTGATCTAGTATAATCGATAACAGCGTAACAATGTATTACATTGTGGAGAATTCGTGAGCCGGATTGCTTACGGGAGGTGGATGCGTGAACGCTCGGACGGGAAGCGGACGCTTGCTGAACACGTATGAAGCGCGCAGGGAATTCTGCGCCCAATACAAAGACCAGCTATACGAGCTCGCGCTCTCGCTGACGCATGAGGCAAAGCCTGCGGGCTATCTTGTTGTACACGCGTTTCGGCGCGCGTTTGAGCGATATGCGGCAACGCCGTCCCCGCCGGATAGCCTGCCGTACCTGACGGCTGCGATCTATCTGCTGTTTGCGCAGGGCGCAGAGCAGACCGAGCCGTTCTTGGCGGTGCCCGCCGCGCCGCGCCGTGCCCAGAAAGCGACGCAGGCACGGCAAGAGAGCCGGTCGGCCCAGCCGGACGCTCCGAAGGAACACAATCCGGCCGGTGTGCCGCCTGTCGTGGAATATGTGACAGATGCGCGGGACGCGCCGCCGGATCCCGACACGGAGGTGTTTCCGCGCGGCGAAAGGGCGCACCCCCCCGAGCAAGCGCAGCGTTCGCATGGCGCGCAGCCACTGAGCGAGCAGGTGTTTGACCCGAAGTTTACCGCTTTTTGGACGCCGGAGCTGGAGCAAGTACCGGAATCCGCCGCACAGAACCCGACGGAGTCTGCCAAGGCGGCGCACGGGCAGCCGGAGAAGGCCGCCTGGGAGGAATCGGCGGGCCAGCCGGCGCAGCCGAAGTTCAGCAACGCATATATGTATGACGAGCGGATCGCGAAGAAGCGAAAGTCCCGCGTCATGCGCATCATCAACGCGATCCTGTTTCTGTTGCTGGTGTGGTTCGTGATCGGCTTGCTCATGCACACCGGGGTGTTGCCGCAGTTGAATCTGGGCTACACCTGGTTCAACCTCTACATCTATCCGCTGTTTTGACGCTGCGGCGGATGATGGTGGAGCGAACCGCGTGAGCCCGCTCGCGCAGCGCTTGGTATCCCGTGCGTGGCGGGAAAGTGTTTTGGCAAAAGGAGGATTTGCATGGAGTTGACCAGGGAGGCAATCGCGGGGGTTGGCCTGACTTGTGTGCAGGGAAAGTACTATCCCGTAAAGGAAGTGGACGACCTGCTGGACGATATCGCCGAAAGCGCCGACAAGCTGCAGGAGACGCTCCGGCAGGCGAGCCGGCTGCGTACGCCCGAGCAGGAGGAGCTGGCAAAGCTGCGCGAGTATGCGCGCTATGCGCGCGAGGAGATCCGGCAGCTGCGCGAGCGCATCGATCTGCACGACCGCGCCGTCTACGACTCCTCCACCGTTCTGCGGCTGGCCGACCAGCAGGCGCGCGACACGCTGGAGCGCGCCAGGATGGAGCGCGCGGCCATCCTCGCAGATGCCGAGCGCCGGCATGCGCGCATCATCGCGTCGAATCGCGCGGCTTATTACAGCGCGATGCAGTTCCGGCAGGACATGCGGTGCCAGTATCAGGATTTTGAAGACCAGATCGGGCAGGCGATGCGTACGCTGCTGTATCAGGCAAACGCGCAGGGGCGCATCACCGCCGGGGCGGAAGGCACCCCGGAGCCGCAGGCCGACGTGCAGCCCGAGCCGGATGAAAAGGGTGACGGCGTTGCGTAAGCCGGGCGGCAAAATACGCGCCGCCGCACTGCTGCTGGCGCTTGCAATCCTCTGCGGCGGCTGCGGCGCGCAGCGGGTGACGCCCGTGGCGCGTGTGGATGCCGAGGACGACGGCGCAGAGAAGATCCTCGCAAAAGCGGAGGCGGGCGTCGCGCCGGCGAGTCTCTACGGGCGGGTTTCTACGACCGAGCGCGTGGTCTCCATCGTGCTGGAGGGGTTCACCAGCGAGGACAACATGCGCGCGCTGGCGGACGCCGTTTCGGAGCGCGGCATACCGGCCGTGTTCTTTCTGGGATACGTAGACGCAGCGGACTACCCGCAGACTGCCCGCCATATCGCGCAGCGTGGCTGCGAGCTGGGCAACTACGGGCTGGATGGCGAGAAGGCCATGCAAAACAGCACGCCGCTGCAAAACGCGCGCGCGTTTTACCGGGCGCAGTCGGCCATTCAGCTCGCGGCCGAGCGCACGCCGGCCGTATTTCGCTGCAACGGCAGCGTGTATACCGACGAGCTGCTGCGCATCGCCGCCGCAAGCGGCCTGCAAGCGGGCGTGCAGCCGAGCGAATATCTCAACCACCGGAGTTTTTCGGGGTATCAAAGCGCGCTCAACTATGTGCGCAAGCTGCCGCGCGGCTCCATCGTATCCATCAAGCTCGGACAGGAGCTGGATGAAGACGAATACGCGGGCGTCGGCGATAAGCTGGATGAGCGCCCCGCTGTCGATAAAGAGCCGACGATCACGAACGAAACGCTCTTTCGTGACGACGACATCTATGCCAACACGCTCAACGTCGTCTCCTGGCTGCTGGATGCGCTGGAGGCGGAGCAGTTTGAGGTCGTCTCCCTCTCCGCGCTGGCGCACGCAGCGCGGATGCCGCCGGCTGTGCATGCGCTCGACGAGCGGGAGCTGGCGCTCTATGACAGCGCGAACTATTCGCAGCCGGTTACGCAGGGGCCGCTCGGGACGGGGGCTTCCGCTGCCGTTGGAGACGGCTGGTTCGACGGCGCCGTCTTTGTCGGCGACTTCACGACGCAAAAGCTTCAGGCCTATGTGGAGGCCGCGCGCGAACTCGATCCTGCGTTTTTCGGCGGCGCGCGTTTCCTGGCGCGCCAGGGTCTCGGCGCGGGCAACGCCCTGTGGCAGTTGAGCGAGGATTCGGAGCACCCGGCGTTTGAGGGCGAGTTTATGGCGATCGAGGACGCGATCGCCGCGATGGGCGGCGTGACGAGCGTCTACCTCATGCTCGGGCTCAACGATATTCCGTATTATGACGAGGCGGAGTTCATCGACAACTACCACACGCTGATCGAATTGATCCACGGCAAGACGCCGGATGCGCAGATCCGGATTCAATCCATCACACCCGGCACGGCCGCGCGCACGAGCGCGCCTGCCAACGGGGATATCTTCCGGTACGATCTGGCGCTCGCCCGGTTTTGCGCGGAATACGGATATGCGTATATCGACGTGGCGAGCGCGCTGCGAGACGGCGCGGGCAGCCTGCCCGCTGCGCTCTGCTCCGATCCGGACGGGCTCGGACTGCAGCTAAGCGACGGCGCGGTCGAGATATGGATCGACTATTTGCGTACGCACGCGTCGTAACAGGCGGCGCGTGATTCATCCCCATCACGAGCGGAAAGGAGAAACGATGGCTGCAACGCGCAGACGAAAACAGCGAGACGACGTGCTGCTTCAGCCCAAGCCGGACAGGCGGCTGCTCGCGCATGTGCCCGACCCCGAGCTGATCCGGGAAAAGCAGGACCGACGGGGCAGCTTTGCGGGTCGGCCGGAGCGGCAGACGGACGAAAAGAGTGAACGATCGCGCCCGCAATATGCGCGCTACGCCGGCCAGCGGTACTTTACGCGCTTTCCCGTCTACGTGCACGTCGGATCGCAGCGGTATCGGGCCGAGAGCGTCGATCTCTCCCAAACGGGCATATTGCTCCAGTTTCCGAAGGATGCCTTCCCCCAGCTACCGCTCGATGAAAAGAGCTGCAGCCTGCGTTTCTCCATCCCCGCGGGGCTGATGCACGAGGGCATGGAAAAGCGCTACCGCATCAGCGCCGTGGCCATTCGCAAGGACGAGGAAAACAGCCAGTACGGGTTCCGCTTCGCCGAGCCGCTCTATCGCTTTTTGCAGCGGCGCAAGGACAATTATCTCTTTACGATGGCGCTGGTATTCCTGCTGTGCGTTTCGCTGTTCATCGTCATGCTGCGCACGGAGAGCGTGCTCTACTTCCAGTTCAACAAGGGGCTGTATCTCTACAGCATCATTGCGGCCGCGTTCTTGCTCTCCCGCTATCTCTTTGGCGCGCTCTACAAGCCCGTTCCGATCAATCCGACATACGCACCGTCGGTCACGATCATCATCCCCTGCTACAACGAGGAGGAGTGGATCCGGCGCACGATACTCAGCTGCATCGATCAGGACTATCCGGTCGAGAGGCTGGAGCTGATCATCGTCGACGATTTTTCAAAGGACCGCTCTGCGGAGGTCATCAAGCAAACGGTCCGCGCGCTCTACCAGGAAAACGAGAGATTCCGCACGCGGGAGCGGATCCGCGTCTTTTTGCAAAAAACCAACAAAGGCAAGCGCGAAGCCATGGCGCTGGGCATCCTGAATGCGCGTAGCGAGTTGGTCGTGTTTGTTGATTCGGATAGCTTCCTTGAGCCGGACGCCATCGTAAACCTCGTGCAGCCGTTCATCGATCCCAAGGTAGCCGGGGTCTCGGGGCGCACCGATGTGGCCAACACATATACAAACTGGCTGACTAAGATGCAGTCGGTTCGCTATTTCATCGCGTTTCGCGTGCTCAAGGCCGCGGAGGCATTCTTCGACTCCGTCATGTGCCTCTCCGGCCCGCTGTCGGCCTATCGCAAAAGCGAGGTTGTCAAGGTGCTCGGCGGGTGGGTAAATCAGACGTTTCTCGGCAACAAGGCGACGTTTGGGGACGATCGCAGCCTGACCAACTTTATCGTAAGAAACCATCGCACCTATTATCAGGACACCGCCATCTGCTCGACCATCGTGCCCAAGAGCAACCGTATCTTCCTCAAGCAGCAGATGCGCTGGAAGCGGTCTTGGCTGCGCGAATCGCTCACGGCTGCACGCTTCATGTGGAAAAAGGAGCCGCTGATGAGCCTGTCGTTCTACATGGGGCTGGTCATACCGGTCGCAGCGCCGATCATCGTCCTATACAACCTCATCTATGTGCCCATCACAAACCGGGTGTTTCCCACCACGTTTCTGCTGGGCCTTCTTGCGATGGCGTTTATGATGAGCTTTACGCAGCTGCTGCTCAAGAAGAGCAAGATCTGGCTCTACGGCTTCTGGTTCTGCGTCTATTACGAGGCGGTGCTGCTTTGGCAGATGCCCTGGGCCTGGGTGACCTTCTGGGTCTCCACCTGGGGCACGCGGGACACGCCGCAGGACACGAAGCGCAGGGAGCGAAGGGAAGCGCGCCGGCAAAGACGGCAGCGGCGGGACGGTTCCGCGCGGGCACAAGAAGCAGGCGACCCTTCCCGCCCCGGCTCCGCGCAGGCGGACGCGGATGCGGCGGAAAGGGCGGTTGAGTGATGCAAAAAGGCTATCGAAGCAAGCACGCCGCCGGCGATGCAAAGCGGCTGCGCGCGGCGTATACGCCGCGGTACAGCGGCGAAAGCGGCGGTGACGCGCAGCGTGCGCTCGCCAGAAAGGACCGCATCAAGGCGGTCAAGTACGTGGTTCAGCTCCTGCTGGTGATCCTGCTGATCGCGCTCGTCGTGCGGGAGGTCTTCTTTGCGCCGAAGTATCGGGCGAACGCACAGGCCGCGTCGGACATCACGGCGAGCCGGAGCGATCCCGATGCGACCGCGTTCGTAGCGGTCTCCTACTTCGGCGTGGAGAAGTTCAACAACGACTCCGCGACGCTCATCAGCCAGGAGCGGCTCGACGAGCATCTGGCGGCGCTGCAGCGCAACGGCTACGTTACGGTTTCGCAGCAGGACATTCTCAACTATTACGCATACGGCGGTTCCCTGCCGGAGAAGGCACTGTTTTTGCTCTTTGAAGACGGCCGGCGCGATACGGCCGTGTTTGCGCAGCCGCTGCTGGAACGGTATAATTATCTGGCTACAGCCAACACCTACGCCGACAAGTTCGATGGAAAAAAAGACGGTAAATTTCTCAGTGCAAAGGATCTCAAAACCATGCTGCGCAGCACATTTTGGGAGCTTGGCACCAACGGCTACCGCCTGAGCTACATCAACGTGTTTGACCGGTACGGCAACTACTACGGGCACCTGAACGCGAATGAGTTCATCTCGATCAACCGGTATCTTAAGCGGGACTATAATCACTATCTGATGGACTTTCTGCGCGATGAAGACCGCGTGCGCGAGGAGACCGTGGAGGAGATGAAGCTCCGGATCCGGACGGATTACGAGTTGATGAACCAAAGCTACACCGAAAACATCGGTTACCTGCCGCAGCTCTACACGCTGATGCACTCCAACACCGGCGCGTTTGGCACGGATCCGCAGGTCAGCAGCGAAAACCGAGTCTATATCACGAACATGTTCTCCATGAACTTCAACCGGGAAGGGAGCGCGAAGAACAGCCTGAAGTCCTCGGTTTACGACCTGTCCCGCATGCAGCCGCAGGCCTACTGGTACCCAAACCACCTGCTGATGCGCATTCAGGACGACGTGCAAAGCAGCCTGACCTTTGTCGAGGGGGATGAAAAAGAAGCGGCGAACTGGGCGCTTGAGCAGGGCGCGGCAGAGTATCGCGACAATTTGATCGCGCTTACGAGCGAGCCGAATTCCTACGGGCGTATCTATCTAAAGGACCTCTGGCAATCGGATTTTCGCCTCAGCGTGACGCTGGAGGGAAATGTTGCGGGCAATCAAGGGATCCTGCTGCGCGCCGACCGCTCGATGAGCAACGGCGTCTACGTCGCGCTTGAGAACAACGTTCTGGTCGTGCGCGAGTACGTAAACGGAGCGGTCGAGGAGCGTTACACCCTCGATCTGTACGAGTTTGACGGCGGGCCGACCAAGAGCGTTGCGCAGGACGAGCACGAAGGGCTTGTCTCCCTGCAAGACGCAATTCTGAAGTACGACGATAGCGATACGCGCATGCAAAACGCGCAGTATGACCTCGACCGACTGGAGGCCGAGACGCCCGGCACCATCGCGGACGGCAGCGCTCCCTATGTGCCCGAGATCGATCTCTCCGCGCGGGGGAGCAGGAAGCTGGAGATCACGCTCACCGGCACCAGCCTGACCATAGAGATCGACGGGCGAATCGCCGCCGAGAACCTGCAGGTCGTCACGGTTCGCCGGGGGAGCATCGCGCTGGAGTCCTCCGCGTTGATTCAGGAGAAGTACAGCCAGCGAAACCTGGCGGACGACGTATACGATGCGGCGTTTACCAACCTGACGTTGCTTAATCCGGACGCTCCCGAGGAGATCTACTACGCATACCGGCTCAATGGCTGGGAGGAGTTGACCACCTCGCTCAAGCGTGGGTTTGAGAAGCTGGCCCTGTTCTTTTCCGAGAATTTCTGACGGAGACTATCCTTTATGAAACGAAACGTCCTCTGCAAAATTTTGCTCGTGTGCTGCGCTGCTGCGCTGTTTGCCGGCTGTGCGGCTGCGGGCGGGGCGGAGACGCGAAAAGACGCTGCCACGCCGGGCGCCGCCACGGAGCGGCCGGAGACGCCGCGCCCCGCTACGGCCGTGCCGGAGAGCACGCCGGCGGAAGCATGCGCCTTTGGAGCGTGGGTTCCGTACTGGGATTATGAAAACGCGCTCGCGGATCTGGATACGCTCGAAGACCGGTTGGCGTATGCGGTCTGTTTTGCCGCGATATTCGATGCGCAGGATCAGCTGCTTTTGCTGCCCGACGCGCAAAAGACGCTCGCGCTCATGCTTGCGCGCCGTGCGGGCGCCGCCGCCATCTATCTTTCGGTGGTAAACGACATCGAGGTCGAGGCGTATGTGTATGACAACAAGTCGCCCGCGCTGCTCTGGCGGCTGCTCGGAACGGACGAGGCGCTCTCCGGGCACATAGAAGACCTGATGGAGCTGCTGCGCAGCTCCGGCGCGGACGGGTTGGAGATCGACTACGAAGCGATTCGTTCGGATACGGCGCTCTGGCAACGCTTTGCCCTGTTTATCGAGCGCCTGTATGCGCGGACGGAGGCGGAGGGGTACCCGCTGCGCGTCGTGCTCAGCTGGGACGCGGCCAAGCAGGCGTCGTTTCCCGAGGGGCCGCAGTATTCTGTCATGTGCTACAATCTCTACGGCACGCACAGCGGCCCCGGGCCGAAGGCGGACCGCGACTTTTTGCGCCAGGTTTTCGACGCAAACCGCGCGCTGCCCGGGGAACCCGTCCTCGCTTTTGCGACGGGCGGATTCGACTGGAGCGCGGACGGGAGCGCAACCGCCCTCTCGCTGGCGGGGGCCGAAGCGCTTCGCAGCGAGAGGGGTGTTACGGAAAGCGGCGTGCAGCGGGATGGCGAAAGCGCGGCGCTGACCTTTACCTATTTCGATGCGGCGGGGCTTACGCATACGGTTTGGTACGCCGATGAGACGACGCTGCTATTCTGGCGTTCGCTTGCGCTGGAAGCCGGCTATACCGGCTTTGACCTCTTCCTGCTGGATGGAAACGCTGCCGCGCTGTCGGCTTTTTTCACGCCGCCGAACGCACTTGATCCCGATTGACCGGCAATTCGATAATATTGTGATATAAAACAGAATAATATGAAAGACTTCTGCCCGAAGATTACATATAATCGGGTATATCAATTCGTTTTGCCTATTCTTCATGTTCCAATGACCGGTAAAAACAGAAAAAGGAGCGTTCCTTATGCAAGAGCAAAAGATCGGCTTCGGAGAAAAGATGTCGTATCTGCTGGCGAATGTCGGCAATTTTCCGATCATGACGTTGATCTCTTCCTATCTGATGATTTTCTACACGGATGTCATCGGCCTGGATCCGGCGGCGATCGCGACGCTGTTCATTCTGACGCGGGTGTTCGACGGACTGAACGACCCCATCATGGGCTTTATCATCGATCACCTGCCGGCGACCAGGATGGGCCGGTTCCGTCCTTACCTGCTCATCGGCTCCATCGTGTGCTCGCTGAACTTTCTGCTGCTGTGGTTTGGCCCGATGTTCGCCTCCACCTTCAAGCTGGGCATCGCGTACATCTCCTATCTGCTCATCGGCGTGACGTTCGATCTGATGGACATCCCGCTCAACAGCCTGATTCCCGCCATGACGGACGACATGAAGCAGCGCGGAACGCTGAGCACGCTCAAGGGCCTCTCGCTCTCCGTCGCCGGGGCGCTCGTCATCATGCCGGCGCCGATCATCATCGCCAACGCGCCGTCACCCAAGCAGGGATACGTCACGGTCATCCTGCTCGGTACGGCGATCGTGCTGGTGTTCTCAATCATCGGCGCGCTGGGGGTGAAAGAACGGGTTCAGCCGGCGGAGACGGGGAAATACCGCCTGCGCGATATCTTCCGCATTCTCGGAACGTCTCCGGTGCTCATCACGTTTCTGGCGCTGCTGTTTTATGGCATGAGCGGCGCCGCCGCATCCAATATGCAGGTCTACTTTGCCACATACATCCTTGGGGATGTGTCCATCATCACTTGGCAGCAGTTCGGCATGGCCTTCATGCTACCGACGCTGCTTCTCTCCGGCTGGTTTACGCAAAAGTTTGGAAAGCGCATCGTGTTTGCCGCGGGGCTTGTTCTCAACGGGGTGGCGCCGCTTCTGCGGTTGTTTGACGTGCACAACATACCGCTGCTGCTCGTCAGCACGGCGATCGCCGGGGTCGGGCTCGGGTTTATCATGTCGCTGATGTACAGCGTGCAGGCGGATAACGTGGATTACGTCGAGTGGAAGAAGGGGTTGCGCGCGGAAGGGCAGCTCGCCTCCGTGAACTCGTTTATCGTAAAGGCCTCGTCGGGCATCGGCGCGGCGATCCCCGGCTACATCCTTGCGGCGACCGGCTATGTGGCAAACCAAACGCAGACCGCGCAGGCCGCGGAAGGGATCATCTTCTCTTCGATCATCCTGCCGGGGGTGCTGATGGTTCTGGCCGGCGTGGTGTTTTATGCCGGGTACAGGGTCAGCAACAGCGACGTGCTGCGAATCAACGCCGAGCTGCGCGCGCGGCGCGGCGACACTGCGGCCATGCCGCAAGCGCAGGACTGATGGTGCGATTGCGGGCGCAGAGAGGGGGAGACGATATGCTGCGTGTAACGGGGTTGACGACCGAGTCCGCGCCGGCGCCGGTCGGTGTGGATGAGCAAAATCCCCGCTTTGGCTGGAAGCTGGTTTCCGACCGGGTTGCGGTCATGCAAAAATCCTGCCGTATCCGGGTTTTTGGCCCGGGCGGCGTCGCTTGGGACAGCGGCGTCGTGGAGGGTGATCGCTCCATCCATATCCTGTATGCCGGCGAGCCGCTCTTGCCCTTTACGGCGTACCGCTGGAGCGTGTCCGTTACGGATGGCTCCGGGGATTGCGCCGAGGCGGAGAGTGCCTTCGAAACCGGCCGCATGGGCGCGGCCTGGCAGGCAAAGTGGATTTGCGCGCATGGCAGGATGGACGACGACGCCAGCCGGTCGACGTATCTGTTTCAACGGGCGATCCGCCTGCGGGAAAAGCCGGTTCATGCCAGACTCTCCATAACGGCGCTGGGCTGCTACGCTGCGTTCATCGGCGGAGTGCGTGTCGGCGCGGACTACTTCACGCCCGGGTATACGGACTATCTGCGGCATGTGCAGTATCAGTCCTACGACGTGACCGACCGCTTGCAGGAAGGTGAAAACGACCTGCTCTGCGAGCTGGCGGGTGGCTGGTATACAGGCCGGCTCGGGCTTTCGCAAAAGGGCAACCGCTATGGAAAGAAGCGAGCGCTCCTATACGAGCTGCGTCTTACATATGCCGATGGCGCGGTCGAGACGATCGGCTCGGATGAGGCTACGCTGTATACCGAGGACGGCCCTCGGCGGTTTGCAGGCTTCTTCGACGGCGAGGTCTACGACGCAAACCGGGAGGATCGTGCCGGCTGGACGTTTCGGCCCAGCCGCGTGTTCCGCGGGAAAACGCCCGCCATCGTGCCCGAACTGGGCGATCGCACGATCCGGCATGATCGCGTGAATCCGATCGCCCGGACGGACGGCGCGGAGGGGATCATCCTCGACTTTGGCCGAAATTTTGCCGGCATCGTGCATCTGGAGCTGGACGCGCCGGCGGGGACGCGCGTTGAGGTGACGCACGCGGAGATCTGCAACTCCGACGGCTCGCTCTCGACCGAGAACCTGCGTACCGCGAAGGCCAGGCTCGTCTATATCTGCAAGAGCGGACCGCAGAGTTTGGAACCCCTGTTTGCGTATATGGGGTTTCGCTATGTGCAGATTACGGCGCTCAAGCCGGAGCAGCTTTTGTCGGCCTATGCGTTTGAGCTATATGCAAACACACCGGTCATCGGCAGCTTTTGCTGCGATCACGAAGGGCTCAACCAGCTGCAGCAAAACATTCAGACGACGCAGAAGGCAAACTTTATCGATATTCCGACCGACTGCCCCCAGCGCGACGAGCGCGTGGGCTGGACGGGCGATATTGCGATCTACGCGGGAGCCGCGCTCTTCAACCTGGACAGCGCGCGCTTTCTGCGCAAGTGGCTGCGGGATCTGCGCAGCGAGCAGAGGCGCGCGCAGGGAAACGTGCCGTTTGTGGTGCCGACGGGGAACCTTGGCTGGATGCGCATCACGCCGTCGCCGATCTGGGGCGACGCCTGCGCGATCGTCCCATGGGCCGCGTACATGGCCACGGGAGACATCCGCTTTCTGGAAGAATCGTACGAGAGCATAAAGAAGTGGCTGCGGTATATGTCCTTTATCACCGCGGTGCTGCACCCGCTGTCGCCCCGAAAACGGTATCTATACTACGGGTTTAGCTGGGGCGACTGGGTTGCGCCCGGCACCGACATGCGCGAGCAGATTCAGCGCGCGCGGTGGATCGCGCCGGAGTACCTGGCACATTCGGCGGATATCCTGACGCAGATCGCCGAGCGCCTCGGCAAGGATGCGGAGGCGGAAGAACACCGCGCGCTGTCGGCGCGCATCAGAAAGAACTTCTGCGGCGCATTTTTGGAAAAAGACGGGCATATCCGCGGCGGATTCCAGAGCGCGCAGGCGGTTGCGCTGTGCTACGACCTGCTGCCTGAAGCGGCGCGGGAAACGGTTGCGGACGATTTGGAGCGCGATGTGATCGCGCGCGGCTACCATCTCTCGACCGGCTTTCCGGGGACGCTGCAACTGCCGTTTGCCCTGCTGGACAATGGAAAGGGCGACACGGCGTTTCGCCTGCTGATGCAGGATACCTGCCCGTCGTGGCTCTATCCTGTCAAGTGCGGTGCAACGAGCGTCTGGGAGCGATGGGACGCGCTGCGCGAGGATGGCAGCCTGAATATCGAGCGAGTGGGCAGCAGCAACATGGTGTCGTTCAGCCACTATGCATACGGCGCGGTCGGCCAGTTTCTGTATGAACGCGTTGGTGGATTGGTTGCCGTGGAGGCGGGATACCGGCGCTTTATGATCCGCCCCTTTATCGGCGGCGGGCTGAAACAGGCGTATGTTTCGCTGGAGAGCCCGTATGGCAGAATCTCTTCGCAGTGGCGGATCGGCGCGGACGGAACATTTACCCTCTCGGTTGAGGCGCCGCCCAACACCCGCGGAACGGTCGCTTTGCCTACGGGGGAGCGGCATGAAGTCGGCTCCGGAGAAACGACGTTCTCTTGCCGGATCTGATCGACCCGCGACTGCGGCTTGCGACATTCTGCGGCTCTCGGGACATGCAGCGGACGCAAGGAGACGGAAAAAAGATAGGCGGCGATAGGGTGCCGACCAATCCTTCTTGGTACGTGCAAAGATCGTATTCTCCCCACCTTGCGGGAAAAATCTTCGGTTATGCGCCAAATGCTTCAAAAAATGCGGGATCGGAGACGGATTTCCCCCAATTTATCCTTTGCGGACAAGATGAAGTTGAGCTTTGCCGGCCGATCGGGATATAGGATATATTATCCCCTGTTTTCTTTCTTTTTCATGTCGGGACGGATATAATGAAATAGGATAGGATTTTATAAGCGCCGCGGCATGGTGCCGGCGCTTTCTCTGACGCGGTTTTTCGCAAACGCACGCCGCAGGCTTTTGTACCGCAGTCCGCGGCGGCACCGTATAGACGGATGCGCTTTGCCGCTTCCATGAAGGGTAGGATATGTTTCAGCGCACGCGCAACTATGCCAAAGACTATGAGCATATCGGCAGTACGGTGCACTATCGGGGCAAGCACTATCGCTTTGCGATGGAGCGGCCGGAGCTGACGCGGCGGAAGACTGCCTATGCCGCGCTGCTGCTGGCGGCACTCGCTCTGTTTGCCGCGGCCGGCTTCTCCGGCGCGCCTGCGCTTGGCGCTGGGGGCGGGCAGGCGCCGATCTATGTGATGCTCCCCTATGTCGTGCTGCTGCTGCCGCTTGGCTTGGGGCTTGCGCGCGCGGTGATGCTCGCGCTGATCTCCCGCCCGTTGGAGTTTGCGGAGTACGACAAGTACCTCGTGCGGCAAAAGGCCGCACTGCTCGCGGCTCTCATCCTCGGCTGCGCAACCGTCGCCGGGATGGCCGCTTTTTCGTTTTTCGCCGGGGCGGATGCGTCGGCGCACGTGCTCGCGCTCGCGGAAACGGTACTTTGTACCGCGTGTATATTTTTCGCGCTTCGGCAACATCATGCACTGTTTGCGTGCGTGACCATTGACGAATAAGCGACCGTTCGCTATGATATGTGGTAATAACTACTGGTCGTTTTACTGCTGTTGTATACGATATGCACCCAACAAAAACACTAAGGAGGAAATCAGATGAACAAGAAAAGCAGCAAAGTCCTGGCGGCGCTGTTGGCACTGATCATGTGCCTCGGCGTTCTGGCGGCTTGCCAGCCGACGACCACCACGCCCGAAACGACGGCCGAGGCCACCGAGGCCCCGACCGAAACGGCAGAGGCAAGCACGGTTCCGCTGGTCGTGGCGGAGGGTGAGTTCTCCGAGAAGTTCTCTCCGTATTTTGCCGACACGGTCTATGACGTCAACGCCATGGAGATGACGCAGCTCGTCATGATGACGACCGACCGCGTGGGCGGCATCGTCTTCAACGCCATCGAGGGCGAGACGATTGCGTACAACGGCACGGACTATACCTACACCGGCCCTTGCGACATCGCGGTCAACTACGATGAAGCGACGGATATCACGACCTATACGGTCAAGCTCAAGGAGGGCGTTCTGTTCTCCGACGGCGTGGAGGCGACGGCTGACGACATCATCTTCACGTACTATGTGTATGCCGACCCGTCCTATGTCGGCTCCACGACGCTGAGCTCCTACAACATCATCGGTCTGAAGAACTATCAGACACAGACCACCGATGACATCTACACCAAGTATTTCAATCTGGCTACTGCGATTCAGGCAGCGGGCGACACCCATGTTTGGGCGGCGAGCGATGCATGGACGCAGGAGCAGCAGGATGCATACTGGGCGGGCGTGAAGTCTGCCTGGATTGCAGACGTGCAGGATATCACCAATTACTGCGTCGCCAACTACGGCGCGTATATCGCGGATCTTGGCAAGACCGAAGAAGAGATGGCCGCCAATGACGGCCTGAAGGTCGCCCTCGGCATGTATGCATGGGGCTTTGCCAGCCCGGGCGAGGGCGGTACGCTCGTCGGCGGCACGACCGGAACCAGCTGGGATCTGACCACGACGTTCCCGACCATCGAAGACTACTATGCAGAAGCCTATGCCAAGTATGCCGGCGATGCCGCTGCTTTCTATGGCGTAGAGGCGGTTGACGCCGCCGCAACCTCCACCATCGCGGATGCGCAGGCTGCCTTCATCTCCACGCAGGCGGACCGACCCCGAGATGGCGGGCGGCGTTCCGAACATCGAAGGCATCAAGAAGATCGACCAGTACACCGTGGAAGTCAAGACGACGGGCTACGAAGCCCCCGCGATCTATTCCCTGTTTGGCGTATACATCACGCCGATGCACTACTACGGTGATCCTGCGCAGTACGACTACGAGAACAATCAGTTCGGCCACCCGTTTGGCGACCTCTCCCTCGCGCAGGCCAAGACGACCCAGCCCATGGGCGCCGGCCCCTACAAGTTCGTGAAGTATGATAACCGCATCGTGTACTTCGAAGCGAACGAGAACTACTACAAGGGCGAACCCGCCACGAAGTATGTGCAATTCAAGGAGACGACCGACTCCGAAGTCGTGCCCGGCATCGCGGCCGGCACGGTCGACGTAGGCGACATGAACGGATCCAAGAAGAACTTCGAGGAGATCGCGGGCTATAACAGCAACGGCGAGATCTCCGGCGACGTGGTGCACACCACCAAGGTCGACTACCTCGGCTACGGCTACATCGGCATGAACGCGGACAACATCCTCGTCGGCAGCGACCCGGCGAGCGAGCAGTCCAAGGATCTGCGCAAGGCGATCGCCACCGTTCTGTCCGTCTACCGCGATGCGGCGTACGACAGCTACTACGGTGAGGCGGCCTCCGTCATCAACTACCCGATCTCCAACACCTCCTGGGCCGCTCCGCAGGCGACCGACGAGGGCTATAAGGTTGCGTTCTCCGTCGACGTGGACGGCAACGACATCTATACCTCCACCATGACGACGGACGAGAAGTATGCGGCGGCGCTGCAGGCTGCCATCGGCTACTTCAAGGCGGCCGGGTATACCTATGACGAAGCGAGCGGCAAGCTCACGGCGGCTCCGGCCGGCGCAAAGCTGAGCTATGAAGCGGTCATCGGCGGCAACGGCACGGGCGACCACCCCTCGTTCGCGGTCCTTACGGACGCGTCCGCAGCGCTGGCCACCATCGGCTTCGAGCTCAAGATCAACGACCTCACCGACACCTCCGTCCTCTGGGACATGCTGGATGCAGGCTCTCAGGAGATCTGGTGCGCAGCGTGGCAGGCGGTCATCGACCCCGATATGTATCAGGTCTACCACAGCTCCGGTATCATCGGCAGAGGCGGCTCTGATTCCAACCACTACCACATCGACGACGCGACGCTGGATCAGCTGATCGTAGACGCCCGCAAGAGCGACGACCAGGCCTACCGCAAGGCGATCTATCGCCAGGCGCTCGACCTCATCGCCGACTGGGCGGTCGAAATCCCGGCTTATCAGCGCCAGAACTGCACGGTCTTCTCCTCCGCGCGTGTCAACATCGACACGATCACGCCGGATATCACCACCTTCTGGGGTTGGTTGAGAGAGATCGAAAAGGTCGAAATGCAGTAAAACTGCATCCAAAAACCAAATCGAACTTTGCGCCCGCTGCGGATCTGCGGCGGGCGCAAAGTTCCTGTCGTTATTGAGGGGTGGCCATGACAAAGTTTATTGTTCGAAGGCTCATATTGGGATTGTTCATCGTGTTTTTTGGCGCGTTGGTGGCATATGCGGTCGTTCGCAGCTTGCCGACCTCTTTTGTGGAGCGAATGGCGCGCCAGCTCAGCGCCCTGCCGGGCGCCAAGAGCTACAGCGAGCTGATTGAGCAGCTCAACAGCATGTACGGCCTGGACGGAACGGTGCTCGAAGGCTTTTTCAGATGGTTCGGGTACGCGATCCGCGGTGAATTTGGCTATTCTTGGAAGTATACCCAGCCTGTTGTTGATAAATTCAACAGCGTAATCTGGTATTCCGTCATCATAAACGTGCTGACGTTTGTTTTGCAGGCGGTCATCAGCATCCCGCTGGGCATCCTCGCCGCGCGCAAGCAATACAGCGCCACGGACTATACCGTGACCGTCATCGCGCTGATGGGCATCTCGCTGCCGTCGTTCTTCCTTGCGACGCTGCTGAAATACGTCTTTTCCATCAAGCTTGGCTGGTTCGACCTCTACGGCATCGTCGGGCGCATGCACGAGCAGATGACGAGCTGGCAGCAGATGCTCGACATCGCGCACCATATGGTGCTGCCGGTGCTCACGCTGATGATCCTTTCCATCGGCGGGTTGATGCGCTATACGCGTACCAACATGCTTGAGGTGCTCAACGCGGACTATATCCGCACCGCGCGCGCAAAGGGCCTCTCCGAACGGGTGGTCATCAACAAGCACGCGTTTCGCAATACGCTGATTCCGCTGATCTCCTACGCGAGCTACCTGCTGCCGAGCATGTTTGGCGGCTCGATGATTACGGAGACGCTGTTTCAGATTCCCGGTATCGGCTATATCTCCTATCAGGCGATCACGCAGGGCGATATTCCGTTTACCATGTTCTATATTTTGTTTATTGAAGTCCTGACGCAGTTCAGTCTGATCATCGCGGATATTCTATACGCGGTGGCGGATCCGCGCGTCCGGGCGAACTGAAGGGAGGCGCGGCATGGAAAAACAACCCAAGAAAAACTTTGGCACCCAGAAGCTGGACGACGAGCGCCGCGTCCGCGTTCTGTCCCCGGGCATGCTGGTCTTCAAGCGGTTTGTGCGAAACAGGCTCGCCATCACGGGGCTGATCATCCTCGTGCTGATGTTTGCGTTTTCATTCCTCGGCGGCATCTTCTCGCCTTACACGCAGAGCCAGGTTTTTAAGCACGACGAGGAGATCATGAAGGAATATGCCACCTGCACGGTGAGCGCGGACCTACGCTATACCGTGCGCGAAGGGGCGGTCTTCCCCGAGGCGGCGCATGCGCAGGCGGCGCTCGCCATCTCAAAGGGCGACAGTTCCTTCACCTACGGAGAGAGAACCTATTCCCTTGTCAAGGAAGGCGAGGACTTCTATACCATCGGCGATGCGCTGGAGGTGGCGAGCACGCGCATGCTCGCGGGCAAACTCGTGCTCAGCGTGGCCGAGGAGACGGGCTTCACCGCCTCCGAGGAGTTCGCCGCGGCGGCGGAGGCCGCCGTGTATGCGGGTGCGGCGCAGTTTGAGGCGGATGGGACGATCTATACCGTTGTCAATCAGGGCAAGGCCAGCTCGATTTACCATGTAGAGGCCATCGCGCTGGCATCCAAGAGCGTATTCGACCCCTATGAAGAGACGAACAAGTCCCTCGCGTCGAGCTTTGCCTTCCGCTATGCGGTGGAGCTTGCGCATGGAAAGGGAGAGACGGGATTTACGCTCGACGGAGCGGAATACGCCATCTCTTCAGACGCGGACGATCTGACCGTCTCGCGCAAGGAAAACGGATCGCTTGTGCCGGTATGCTCGGTTTCGGATATCCTTGTTTCGCCGAACGCAAACGACATCTTCCTGACTGCAGAGTTCAAGTCGATCATCCGCGAAGCGATCCGCGCGAAGGAGTCGAGGTTCCTCTATCCCGACGAGAGCGGCGAGCAGGTGGAGTACCGCATCGACCGCGTCAACACGACCTATACGGTGCGCACGCTCAAGGAGTCGCGCGTGATCACCATGTTTGCCTTTCCCTCGGCAGAGCATCTGCTCGGTACGGACAGCAACGGCATGGATGTGCTGACCCGGCTCATGTACGGCGGACGCATCTCGCTGATGGTCGGCTTCGTCGTGGTGTTTATCGAGACGTTTATCGGCATCCTGCTCGGCGGCATATCCGGCTACTTCGGCGGCTGGATCGATACGGCGATCATGCGTTTTGTCGATCTGTTCAACTGCATCCCGTTTTACCCGATCGTCATGATCATCGGCACGGTGATGGACAAGATGGAGATCGACCCGATCAGGCGAATATTTATCCTCATGGCGGTGCTCGGCCTATTGGGCTGGACGAGCATTGCGCGCGTGGTGCGCGGGCAGATCCTCTCGCTGCGCGAGCAGGATTTTATGATCGCGACCGAGGCCACCGGCATCCGCGTTTCGCGCAGAATATTCAAGCACCTCGTGCCCAATGTCATGCCGCTGCTGATCGTGCAGGCCACGATGAGCCTCGGCAGCATCATCATCACCGAAGCGACGCTCTCCTTCCTCGGGCTCGGCGTCAAATACCCGCTGGCCTCCTGGGGCAGCATCATCAACGCGGCGACCGACGTGCATGTGATGACGAACTATTGGTTCATCTGGATTCCGGCCGGCATCCTGATCGTGCTGACGGTGCTCGGATTCAACTTCGTGGGCGATGGTCTGCGCGACGCGTTCGACCCCAAGATGAAGAGGTAGGGTAACGATATGGCAATCTTTGGAAGAAAAGCAAAAGCGCACGGGCAGGACTATATCACCGCCGCGGAATCACGCAAGATCTCGCGTGAGAACCGGCGCATCACCGACCGGATCGAAAAGCAGCGCAACCGCAGGCACGTTCCGCCGCAGGAATATCTCACGCGGATGCGCGATCCGCAGAACGTTGCGGAGTTTGACAACCTGCATACCTACTTCTTTACAGACATCGGCACGGTCAAGGCGGTGGACGGCGTAACCTTTGATATCCCCCAGGGCAAGACCGTCGGCGTCGTGGGCGAGAGCGGCTGCGGAAAGAGTGTTACGAGCCTGTCGCTGATGCAGCTCGTGCAACGCCCGCAGGGGCAGATCGTCGAGGGTGCGATCCGCGTCAACACCGGCGAAAACGTCTACGATATCGCCAAGACGCCGACCGAGGCGATGCAGCGCATTCGCGGCAACTATGTCTCCATGATCTTTCAGGAGCCGATGACAAGCCTCAATCCCGTCTTCCGCGCGGGCGCGCAGATCGACGAGGTCATCAAGCTGCACAACCCGCACATGACGGACGAGCAGGTTAAGCGCCGCACGCTTGAGATGCTGGAGATGGTCAACATCGCCAACTGCGCGGGCGTATATCAGATGTTTCCGCACGAGCTCTCCGGCGGCATGCGCCAGCGCATCATGATCGCCATGGCGCTGAGCTGCAACCCGCGCCTGATCATCGCGGATGAGCCGACGACCGCGCTGGATGTCACCATCCAGGCGCAGATCCTTGACCTGCTGCGAAACCTGAAGGACAAGATCAACTCCTCGATCATGCTCATCACGCATGATCTCGGCGTGGTCGCCGAGATGGCGGACCTCGTCGTGGTCATGTATGCAGGCCGCATCGTGGAGAAGGGCACGACGGAGGAGGTATTCCTGCATCCCGCGCATCCGTACACGATCGGCCTGATGGAATCCAAGCCGGTGGTCGGGCGCGAACGCGACCGGCTCTACAGCATCCCCGGCTCCGTGCCAAACCCCATCAACATGCCGGATTATTGTTACTTCCGCGATCGCTGCGAGCAGTGCTGCGATCGCTGCAACGGAAAGTATCCGGGCGAGGTGAAGCTCTCCGATACGCATTCGGTGAGCTGCTACCTCTACGCGGACAAGGGGGTGGAAGCGTGAACGACGACATCGTCATTGAGGTGGTAGACCTCAAGAAATACTATCCGATCAAAGCGGGTATGTTTGGCCGTGTGGTGGGGCAGGTGCGCGCCGTGGACGGCGTGAGCTTCCAGATCCGCCGGGGCACGACGATGGGTCTCGTGGGCGAGAGCGGCTGCGGCAAGACCACCGTCGGCAAGACGCTGCTGCGGCTCAACGACAAGACCTCCGGCTCCGTGCTCTTCAAAGGCAAGGAGCTCTTCGACCTGACGCACAGCGAGCTAAGAAAGATCCGCCCGCAGCTGCAGATCATCTTTCAGGACCCGTACTCCAGCCTTTCCCCGCGTATGCCGGTCGGCGAGATCATCGGCGAGGCAGTGCGTGAGCACAGACTGGTGCCGGATGCGGAGTTTGACGACTATATCACGAAGATCATGCGTGCCTGCGGACTGCAGCCGTACCATAAGGACCGCTATCCGCACGAATTCTCCGGCGGGCAGCGCCAGCGCATCTGCATCGCCCGCGCGCTCGCGCTCAACCCGGACTTCATCGTCTGCGACGAGCCGGTATCCGCGCTGGATGTATCCATCCAGGCGCAGATCATCAATCTGCTCGAGGATCTGCAGAAGGAGTTTTCACTGACGTACCTGTTCATCTCGCACGATCTTTCGGTTGTGGAGCATATATCCGATACGGTCGGCGTGATGTACCTGGGCGACATGGTCGAGTACGGCGCGAAGAAGGATATCTTCGCAAAGCCGATGCATCCGTATACGCAGGCGCTGTTTTCGGCGATTCCCATGCCGGATCCGACGGTGAAGATGAACCGCATCATCCTCGAGGGGAGCATTCCCTCGCCGGCAAATCCGCCGAGCGGCTGCAAGTTCCATACCCGCTGCCGCGAGTGCATGGAGATCTGCAAGACCGAGACGCCAAAGCGCTATGAGGCGGGCAACGGCCACTATGTGGTCTGCCACCTCTACGGTAAGTAACCCCCGTGGCGCGGCGCGTCAGGCGAAGCGAAGCCTGGGAGGACGACGGGCGCACCATCGTCAATATGAACGTAGAGGGTATGCCGGGCTACCGGCGCACGTTTGACGCGCGCGCGGATGCGCATAAGTCCGAAGAGCGCCCCAAGGAGCAGCTCACTGCGCGCGAGACGCGCATGGTGATTCTGGCGAGCGTGAAGTGGGCGTTCCTCTTCTCGGCTGGCTTTTCACTCATACTGGTGCTCTTTATCCTCTTCTGCGTCAAGGTCTGGTTTGCATGAGGCATCTGTAAACGCGATTGGAGCGCTGAATAAAGCAAGCATTCAACAACGCCCCCGGATTGGTTTATACCAAATCCGGGGGCGTTGTGCCGCATAAAAGCGGGCTATGATGCGGGCGGCGGTACGCCGGCGCGCGCGCGGTACTCGCTCGGGGACATGCCCGTCTGCCGCCGAAATACCTGACCGAAGTACTTTGCGCTGCCAAAACCGGTTTTCTCCGCGATTTCGAATGTTCGCAGCGGAGACGTCAGCAGCAGGCGCTTGGCCTCCTGAACGCGGATGAAGAGCAGATGGTCGATGAAGCTCATGCCGGTTTCCCGGCAGACGATGCGGCTGATATAGCTGGGGTTTAGAAAGACGTGTTCGGCGACGTCCGTCAGCTTCACCGGGCCGGCATAGTGTGCCCAGAGATAATTCAGAATCGACGCTACGATCGGGCGGCCGGATGCGGTTTGCGCGGGCAGCGCGGGCACAAGCGCGGCCAGGCCGGCGCGGTACGCCTCACGCAGGCCGGCCAGATTGGCGTCGAGCGCGCAGACGGTCAGCGTGAGTTTTGCGTGCGCTTCGTGGCTGTATTCCGCCTGCAGAAGCTCCCAGCAGAAGAACGGACGGAAAGGCTCCCCTACATAGCCGACGCAGAGGGGATATGCGCCGTCGATTGCAGGCAGCAGGCGGTGAAACGATGCGCGCTGTGCTGCGGTGGAAAACAGCCGCGCCAGCAGATGGAGCTTCTCGGGCGGCAGCGGATGCTTTCCCGCGTTTTTTTGAATGGCTTCGCAGGGGATCAGCGCCAGTGTGAAGCGAAGGCTGCTCAGCTCCAAAGGCGCCGTTTGGGCAAATGCCGGTGAGGAAGGGGAGATTTCGCCGAGGAGCAGCCGCGTGAGCAGCGCGTCCGTATCGGTGCCCTGCGTGGGCGCGGGCTGCTCGCGGCGCGAAGCCCGGGCCTCGTCCAGCGCGGCGGTGGCGCGAAAGATCGCCGCGGTCAGCGCCTCCGGCGAGACGGGCTTGAGCAGATAGTCGAATACGCCGAAGGAGATGGCCTGCTGCGCATACGAAAAATCGCTGTACCCCGTGAGCAGCAGTATCTTGCACTCGAGCTTATGCCGTTGAATATACGCTGCCACGTCCAGCCCGCTCTGCTCCGGCATGCGGATATCGCACAGCACGATATCCGGCGCGCAAGCGGCGAGGCACTCAATCGCCTCCGCGCCGTTTTCAACCGCGCCGCAAATCTCGCAACCGACGTCCGCCCAGTTGAGCGCTTTGCAGACGCCGCGCCGGATGATCTCCTCGTCTTCCGCAATCAAGATTTTGTACATGGCTATGCGCTCCGTTTCCCAAGAGGCAGAATCAGCAGCACCTCGGTGCCCTTGCCGCATTCGCTCGATATCGTAAGGGAGGCTTGCGCGCCGAGCAGCAGCCGCAGCCGCCGGCCGAGCGCGCAGAGCCCGATGTGCGCGCAGTTGTCGTATCCGCCCGCCATATACTGCCGGATCTGCTCCAGCCGCTCCGGCGTGATGCCTGCGCCGTTGTCGCGGACAAAGACCGCAGCGGACCCGCCGCGAACGCGCACGCCCACGCGGATCTCCCAGGAGCCGGATTGATGCTCCAGCCCGTGCCGGATCGCGTTGGCGATCAGCGGCTGCAACGTCAGTTTCGGGATCATCGTCTGCAAAGCGGCTTCTTCCACCTCAAACGACACCGAGAGCTTGCTGCCAAAGCGCAGCCGCATGATCTTGAGATAGTCCCGCGCAAACGCCAGATCCTCCGCAACGGATACGAGCGACTCCGTCTGCGTGATGGAGGCGCGCGAAAGGCTGCAAAGCGCGAGCACGATGTCCGATATATCCTCCGCGCCGTGCTCTTTGGCCAGGTAGTAGATGCTGTCCAGCGTATTGTATAAAAAGTGCGGGTCGAGCTGTGCTTGCAGCAGCCGCACCTCCATGTCCTTCTCCAGCAGCTGCAGGCGGTAATTTTGGTTGACGGTGTGGTCGAGCTGCTCGATCATGCGATCGAAAGAGGAGGATAGGTAGCCGATCTCGTCGGCGCCGGGTTCGGGCACGACGTCGCCGCCGGCCTGCTCGCGGCAACGCACGGAAAAATCGCCCTGCTCAAACTGTTTCATCGCATCTGCGATCCGTATGATCGGGCGCGAGATGCCCGAGGAGATCAATAGCGTGAGCAGCCAGGTGACGCAGGCGACCGCGAGCGCAAGCGCGAGGCTGGTGTAACCCATATAGCGAAGGTCGGCCGTGACCACGCGCTGCGGAACGACGAGCAGCAGCGTCCAGTCCTGCGCTGCGGTGTCGTGGCGGATGCGCAGCAGGCGCTTCCCCTCGAGCTGCACGCTCTGGTAGAGCGCGCCGTCCGTCTCCTGCCGCAGGCAGGAGGAGATGACGTCCGCTTCGTCCGCAAAGGCGATGTTTCGAACAGCGGAGACGATTGCCCCGTCGTTGGTCACGATATAGGCGTTGCCCTGCAGGTTGTTGACCTGCTCCTGCAAATCTGCGGAGAAGAGGCTGCGGCTCACGCCAAAGAGAACATAGCCGATCTTGGAGAAGTCGTTGAGGTTGCGGATGACCATAGCCATGTGGATCAGGCTTGCTTCGCCCCCCGCCACATAGGTAAGCCCCGAGGCGGCGGCGTCCAACCCCTGCAGTTCGTCCGCGCCCAAGTCCTGGTTCCCTGCGCCGCGCAGATAGATGCGCGTGGTGAGCACGCGCTTGCCCTCCGCCGTGTAGAGCATCAGCTCCGTAATCTGCGGTTTAGCAGCGAGGATGCTGGAGCAGAGGGTTTGGATGCGCGAAAAACGCTGCGTCTGCGCGTGCCCGGAGACGGGCGCGGAGAGCGTGTTGATCTGCTGTACGTCGCTGCTGGTGATCAGCAGCTTGGCGCTCTGCGTCAGGTCCTCCATCAACATATTCAGGTTTTCGTCGATATTGCCGAGTGTGATATTCAGCGTCTGCGCCGTTTGCTTCTGCGCCGAGCGCGCGGCGATCTGGTAGAGCGCCGAGGTCAGCAGCAGGATGGTGAGGCCCATCAGAATCAAAAACGGCGCGGAGATGCGCGTTTGAATCCGCTGGCGTTTCAGAATGCTCGACACAGGCATAGTAAGCTCCCCTTTTTGCGGATGTGGCGGCGGGCGGTCATCTGAGTATTATAGCATGCGATTGCGCCGGGGCGGCGCGCGGCGGGTGCATTCGCCTATGGAATAAGCCTAGCAGGAAAAAACGGCGAAAATGTTAAAAAAGTGAATTTCTGCGCAAAATGGTAAAGATCGCGTACCGAAAGGTAAAGATTTCGGGTTTTTGACAAGAAGGCGTCACCGTATAATGAAAGAAATCAGTCCCTATCACCCATTTCGACGCAACCAAATCAATGAAGGAGGATCCCATGAAAAAACTTGTTCTTATCCTGATGTCCGCAGTCATGGCGCTCTCGATGCTGGCAGGTTGCCAGGCGCAGCCCGCGGCGAGCGTTGAGGACAGCCCGGCGGCGACCGACGCTACGCAGCCTGCGGCCGCAACAGAGGAGCCCAGCGACGAACCTGTCAGCCTGACCTTCTATGCCTACGGGTATCAGCAGCTGATGAATCTGCCGGGCTACGAGGATCAAACCCAGAACCTTGGCGACTTCTACAACCTCCTGATCGACGAGTTCACTGCGCAGTATCCAAACGTGAGCATCGAGCTCGTCACGCTCAACCCCGCCGGCGGCGGAACGGAGCAGCTGGACGTCGATATCGCCAGCGGAACCATGCCAAACATCTACTACGACAGCCTGCTGCGCGTGACCAAGTACAACGGCCTTGGCTATCTGCTCGACCTCAAGGACTATGTCTCCGCGGATACGCTCAGCGACTACGTCTCCGGCAGCATCGATGCCGATAATGTCTGGAACCTGCCGACCGACGCGGGCCCGATGTTCATCGCCATCAACAAGACGATCTTCGAGAAGATCGACGCGTTGGACCTGCTGCCCGATGAGGACAGCCGCGAATGGACGACGGATGAATACCTGACCGCGCTGCAGGCGGTAAAGGATGCCGGCCTTGCGGATACGTATCCGACCATCTTCTGGGCGGCGAACCAGTCCGGCGATGCGGCGAACTTCGGCTTCCTGTTTGGCTTTGGCGCCGAGTTCTTTGACGGCAGCGACTACTCCAAGGTCGTGCTCAACAGCGAAGAGGGCCTGAAGGCTTTCAACTTTATCAACGATGTCGTGCAAAACGGCCTTTCGGTTCCCGGCGCGGCCGCGCTGAACGACGACGACATGTGGGCGACCTGGCAGAGCCAGCAGATCGCTATGACCGGCGGCTACAGCTATCTGCAGGTGCTGGCGGAGGAGTCCGACAACCCGTTTGAAGTGTATTTCGTAAACTTCCCCCATGAGGAAGGCCAGCCAAACCCGCCGTTTGCGACCGATACGCACACGCTTGCCGTGTTCAAGTCTGAAAATGAACAGGAGAACATCTGGGCGGCGAAGTTCGTGGACTACATCGTAAGCAGCGAAAAATGGATTCCGCTCATCTGCGGCGCGCACGGCACGCTTTCCATGCGCACATCGTTCCAGGATAAGCTCACGCTCTCGTCCGAGCTGGAAGCGATCTCCAAGCGCATGACGGAGGACGGCGTCCTCAGCTACGGCCCGACCTGCCCGCAGTGGAGCGAACTGCGCCCGCTGTACGCCTCTGAACTGCAGGCCATGTTCAGCGGTGCGAAGACGCCCGAGCAGGCGCTGGCGGACTTTGAGACCGAGGCGAACGCGGTCCTTGCGGACTAAGGCAAAGCCGCGCTTTTAAGAATACGGCTGAGCGCGTGCCCGCCGGCACAGTTCCGGCGGGCACGCACAGACTGTAATGATCTGACGTAACGGAGAAGCCCGCAGAAACCGCAAACCTCAGAATCAGAGCGTTGGGAGCGTTTCACGGGCTTTTCCCATCCACATCACTCGGCTTGACTGGCGCAACGCCGATTTTCCGGGAGTATCAAATGAAGGAAACAAAGCAGCCGTTACTCGGCAGAATCCAAAAACAGCGCTGGGCGTACTATTTCTTGCTGCCCGGGCTGCTGTTTTTACTTGTGTTCAATGTTTACCCGGTCATCGAAACCATATATCTGAGCCTCACAAACTATACGCTGACCACCAAAGAATTCGTAGGGCTTTCCAACTTCGTAAAGCTCTTTTCCGATCGAAAGTTTTTGCAGGCATATGCGAACTGCTTTCAATATGTGCTCTACCTTGTGCCGGCGATCGTCGTATTTTCGCTGCTGATCGCAAACGTGCTGGTGCGAGCCAAGCCATGGATCCAGTCCGTGTTTCGCGGTGCGTTTTACCTGCCGACCGTGGTGGGCGGCGTGGTCATCGCCGCCGTGTGGATCTGGATTTTTCATCCGCTCAACGGGCTGTTTAACTACGTCGTGAGTCACTTCGGCGGCGAGGCGATCGCCTGGCTGGCAGACGTGCGGTTCGCCATGCCGGCGGTGTGCCTGGTCGTGCTGACCTGGACGCTCGGCACGCCGATCATCATCTTCATGGCGGGCATGCTCGGCATCTCGCCGGAGCTGTATGAATCGGCCACCATAGACGGCGCGACGCGCACGCAGATGTTCTTCCACATCACCATTCCCGTGCTCAAGCCCGTGATCGTGTTTATCTTGACCATGCAGATCATCAACGTGTTTCAGCTCTGGGAGGTCGTCTACCTGCTGACCAACGGCGGGCCGAGCTACTCGACGATGTCGATCGGCTATTTGATCTACAATACCGCGTTTGTCTCCGGTAAATACGGGCTTGCCGCGGCGCAGGGCGTGATTCTGACGCTGACGATCCTGCTGTTTTCGTGGCTGTCGCTCAGGGCGACCAAGGAGGTGTGAGCATGAGCAAGACGAAACCCCTGCGCTGCACGACGAAGCAGTCGCAGCGCATCTCCACATCGGTGCAGTATGTGTTCATCGTCCTCGCGGCGATCTTCTTCCTCATGCCGCTGTATTTCATGCTGGTCGGCTCCTTCCGCGAGATGATTGGCGCGATGGCGACGCCGGAGCTCTTCCCGGAAAATCCGACGCTCAAGAACTATATCGATCTGTTCACGTCCAGCTTTCCGGTCGGCCGGTGGATGTTTAGCAGCATCTTCATCTCGACCGTTACGACGGTGTTTGCGGTTTTGATCAGCTGCATGATGGGCTATGTGTTTGCAAAGAAGGAGTTTCCGGGCAAGAAGTGGATCTTCCTTCTGGTGATCGCGACGATGATGCTGCCGAAGCAGGCCTCGCTGATCCCGCTGTTTCTCACGGTGAAAAAGCTCGGGCTGGTCAATAGCTACTGGGGCGTGATCCTGCCGATGATCAGCTGGCCGTACGGCATATTCATGATGCGCCAGTTCATGCAGGAGGTTCCAAACGAGCTGATCGAATATGCGCAGGTCGAAGGCGCGGGTGAGATCAAGATTTTCACGCGCGTGGTGCTGCCGCTGGTGAAACCCTCCATTGCGACGCTCGCGATCATCATGTTCCTGCAGAGCTGGGGCGACTTCATGTGGCAGCTCATCATCCTCAAACGCCAGGAGATGTGGACCATGAATGTCGGGCTTTCGGTACTGATCCGCAACGCATCCGGCGGGGCGAGCATCATCAACTATGGCCTGGCTATGGCGGGCGGGTGCGTCGCGGCGCTGCCGATCGTGCTGCTCTTCGTCGCATTCCAAAAATACTTTATCAAGGGTGTTACGTTGGGCGCGGTCAAGGGCTGAGCGCGCAGCCCCGCCTGCATGTTCTTTGCCGCGCTGCCTCAAGGATTGACAGAGGCTCCCGGTGTCCGCCGGCCAAGAGTGCCGGGGGATCGGGAGCCGTCTTTTTGTTTTGCGGGCGGCCGCTTGTCGGGCCGCGGCGCGTTACACCCGGTTTCGCCGCAGGAACATCATGGCGTAGACCGGCAGGATGAACGCCAGCAGGGCGACACCGCTGGCAATATACCCCATGCGCGCGCCAAACCAGTTATCCGCCGCACCCACGAAGAGGCTTCCGATCGGCCCCGTTCCCGAGACAATGAGCGCGTAGACGCTCATCACGCGGCCGCGAAAGCGATCCTGCGTGTGGATCTGCAGGTTGGAGTTGGCGGTGGAAAGGTAGGTAAAGAATACAAATCCGCCGATGGCGATCGCCAGCGCGGTGGTGAAGAACCGGCTGGTGAAGCCGATCAGGATCAGAATCACGCCCGACAACGCGGGCAGCACATGGAGGATAAACCGGTTTGGGCCGGATTTGCTCAGCGCGGCGACGAGCAGCGCGCCCAGCAGCGCGCCCGCACCGAGTGCGGAGAGCAGCACGCCGTAGCCTGTCTCCGCCAGACCCAGGATCTGCCGGGCAAACACGGGTATGGTCACGCTGTAGTTGAGCGCAAAGGTGGAGACCCCGGTCATCAACAGCAGCGTGATAAACAGCGTTTCGTTTCGGCGGATGTATCGAAGCCCCTCGAGGATGCTTTCAAACACGCCCTGGGGCTTCTTTTCCTCTTCGGGGACGGCGCAGACGATCGGATGGATGAAAAAGAGGCTGACGAGCACCGCGCCGAAGCTGATCGAGTTGATCAAAAAACAGGCGGAAACGCCGAACGCGCCCATCAGAAGGCCCGCCGCGGAGGGGCCGAGCATGCGCGCGACATTGAAGGTAAGCGAATTGAGCCCAATGGCGTTCATGAGGTCGTCGTGCCCGACCATCTCCACGACGAATGCGTGCCGCAGCGGCATGTCGAGCGTGTTGACCAGCCCGAGCAGCGTCGCCGTGACGAGCAGGTGCCAATACCGTATCTCGCCGGAATGTGCCAGCAGCCACAGTGCGAATGTGATCACCAGCAGCAGCGACTGCGTGATGATGAGCATCCGCTTCTTGGGCAGGCGGTCGATCAGCACACCGGCAAAGAGCGAAAACAGCAGCGCGGGCACAAACTGCAGCGCGCTGACCACGCTCAGCAGCAGCGCGGACTCCGTCAGCGAATACGCCAGCCATGGCTGCGCGGTATTCTGCATCCACGTGCCGATGGTGGAGATACACATCCCGAAAAAATAGTAGCGGTAGTTTGCGTGTTTCAGCGAGAGAAACGGGTTGTTTAGCCCCGCTTTGAGCTGGCGTTGGGTAGCCAAGGCGCGCCTCTCCTCCTCCGATAATCTTGCGCGGTGCCATTTTGCGCGGCAGAGAACTCTATTATAGCACTCCCCGGTGCCCCTGCGGGCGCGCCGGCGAAAAAAGTGACGAAAAAACCGCCGTTGCCGCACGCATCGACAAACGTTGTGCGCCGGCGCGGCGGAGCAAGTTTCAAATTTGTATACATTCTTGCAATACTCTTGCCCTTCTCCGCCGCTAGACTGTTATAATATGGGTGCACCGCGGGATCGCGGATTTTGTGATGGTAAGAGGATATACGCTTTGATGCAGCAAGTGCAGGAAATCGTCGGCCAGGTTCGCAAGGTCGTCGTCGGCAAAGACGCCGTCATCGCCAGCATACTTATGGCGATGCTCGCGCAGGGGCATGTTCTGCTGGAGGATGTGCCGGGCGTCGGCAAAACCACCATGGCCCTTGCCTTTTCGCGGACGATGGACCTCTCGTATAAACGCATGCAGTTTACGCCGGACGTGATGCCTTCGGACATCACCGGCTACAACACGATACAGACCGGCGGAGCGGCGGGCGTCTACGTGCCCGGCGCCGCTATGTGCAACCTTTTTCTTGCGGACGAGATCAACCGCGCGTCGAGCAAGACGCAGTCCGCCCTGCTGGAGGTCATGGAAGAAAACAGCATCACGGTGGACGGGGTGACCCGCGCCGTGCCACAGCCGTTTCTCGTGATCGCCACGCAGAACCCCGCCGGCTCCTCCGGCACGCAGCCGCTGCCGGAATCCCAGTTGGATCGCTTTATGGTGCGCCTTTCCATGGGGTATCCCGACCGCAGGAGCGAGATGGAGATGCTGCGCCGCCACCAGAACGCGGTTTCGCTCGACTCCGTCAGCCGCGTGATCACCCCGCAGGATCTGATCCTGATGCAGCGTGAGGTGGAGTCGATCTATGTCTCCGAGGCGTTGTTTGCCTACATCACCGAGCTTGCCGGGTGGACACGCGCGCAGAGCGCCATCCGCATCGGCGTCAGCCCGCGCGGAACCATTTCGCTGCTGCGCATGAGCAAGGCCGCGGCATACCTCTCCGGGCGCGATTACCTGATCCCGCAGGACGTGCAGCTGGTGTTTGAGAGCGTCGCCGCGCACCGCATCCAGCTCAGCCCGCGCGCGCTGGTCAGCGGCATCAGCGAACAGCAGCTCGCCAAGCGGGCGCTGACGCAGGTGCAGGCGCCCGTCGCGGTATAATCCCCATGGCCGGCAACCGGATTTTGTATACATACGCGGTTTTTTTCGCGTTTATTCTGTTTGTTCTGTTTGACCTGTATCTGTTTCATCTGCTGTTGATCTTTCTGCTCGTGCTGCCGCTGATCTCGCTGCTGGCGGCGCTTCCCGTGCGCCGGCGCCTGTGCTACGCGCTGGAGGTTGAGGATGATATCATGCCGAAGGGCATCTGCGGCATCCGCCTGCTCGCGCGCAACAACAGCCCCCTGCCCTGCGCGGGGGTGCGTTTCACGCTGGAGCGGCACAATGTGCTCGGCCGCGTGGGGGATCGCTACATGGAGTCCGCGGAGGATGTCGTGCAGTTTTCGCTCGGTCCGATGCGCGCGCATGCCATGCAGCCCGCGGTCAAGATGGCGCATTGCGGCCGGGTGGACCTGCTGGTGCGCCGCGTGCAGGTGCTCGATGCGCTCGGGCTCTTTGCGCTGAACGTGCCGCCGAAAAACGGAGCCGCGCCCGCGGGCAGCGTCTATGTGCTGCCGGAGCTGCAGACGCGCAGCATCCAGACGGACGAGGCGGCGGATCTCGGCCTGGACAGTGCGCACTATTCCACCGAAAAGGCGGGGGGAGATCCTTCCGAGATCTTCCAGCTGCGCGATTACCGCGAGGGCGACCCGCGCCACAGCGTGCACTGGAAGCTCAGCGGGCGCATGAACCGCCTGATCGTCCGCGAGTTCGGGTTGCCGCTCAATCCCTCGCTGCATTTTCTGCTGGAACTGCGCGAGGATGCGACTCCGGACGCTGCGGAAGCCATGCTCGGCACCATGCTCGCGTTTTCGGAGTATCTCATGGCGCGGGAGGTTACGCACTCCGTCAGTTGGATCGGCGAGGAGGGCGGCCTGCGCACCATCCCCGTCACGGGGCCGGAGGCGCTGGCCTCCGTGCTGCACGACCTGCTCGCCCTGCCGGGGCAGGCGCGCTGGAGCACGCTCTCGCGCTTTGCCGCCGAGGGTGCGGCGCGTTCGGATACGCACCTGGTCTATCTTCTCGCGGGCAGCGTTTGGAATGCTCCGGGCGATGACACGGGCGCGCGCCTGCTTGCGGCGCTGACCGACATGGGTGTCTGCCGGCGCCTGACCCTGATGCCCGAGCGCTGCGACGACAAGACTGCGGATGCGCTGTGCGATCTCGGCTGCGAGGTGCAGCTGCTCAACGGCCGGATTCCCGGGACGGAGACGGAGGCGGAGTCATGAGCGCGCAAAAACGCACGCCGCGGCGCGGCGCACCGACCCTGGCGCGGGAGAGCACGAGTGCGCTGCTGCTGCGCCTGCTGCAGCAGTTTGCGGTGCTGCTGCTGGCGGTGGTCGGGTTTCTTTTCTGCCTGCTGACGAGCTATCAGCTCGACCTGCCCGCCGTAAAGCTCACTGCAAGCGCGGTGGTGTTCTCGCTGCTGTTTCTTGCGGTATTCTCCGTCAGAAGAAGCGGCCTTTTTGCGCTGATCTGCCTGCTGTTCGCCGTCGGATACGGGGCCTTTCACGCATCCGACCTGCTGCAGGGCATGCTGCTGCTCGTCGAACAGGTGATACTGCCGCTTTCGCTGCAACTGCCGGAAGCGCTGCAGTTGCTCCTCCAGCCTGCGGAGGCGGAGCAGGCGCTGCTGCTGATGACGCGTGCGGCCCAGGCGCTGCTGTTTGTCGTATCGTTTTTCTCCGCGTTTTTCATCGTCAGCCAACCCAGCGTGCCGGGGCTTGCGCTCGCCACGCTGCCCGCGCTGCTGCCCGCGCCGTTTTACCTGCTGTCTCCGGCGCGGCTGCCGTTTTTTATGCTGTTTGCCGCTCACATGATGCTCTTCGCCTTCAACAATGCGCGCCGGGCACAGACCGCGCCGCGCGCGGGCGTCTACGTGCCGCAGAACAGGCGCAAGGCGGATCTGATGGCGCAGCGCACAGCGCAGCATTCGCTCTCGCTGCTCACGCTGCCGCTGATTGCGCTCGCAGCGCTGCTCTCCTCCCTCCTGCTGCCGCAGGAAGGATATCAGCGACCGGATGCGATCGAGGCGCTGCAGCAAAAGATATTCGCCCTCGATATCGGCAAGGATGCATTCTGGCGCAGCAACGACGGGCTCACGCGCGGCGACCTTACGAGCCTTTCCTCCATCCGCTTCTCCGGCGGCACTGTGCTCAAGGTACGCGTCTCCGGCGAATACTCCCTGTACCTGAGGGATTACGCCGGAACGGTCTACACCGGGGATGGGTGGGAGAGCGTTTCCTCCGGTGAATTCAGCGCGCTGGCGGATTCGCTTGAGACCGCGCCGCAGAATTTGCTCGCGTCCGTGGCCTCGCTTGGCGGCACGGCGCAAAATGCCTATACGCTCTCCGTTCGCAACGTCTCAGCCACGGCGCGGTCCATCTGGACGCCGCCGGGGCTTGTTACGCGCGCGGATGAGATCGAAAACGCGGGTTATGTGCAGGATACCGCGCTGGCGTTCACATCCTCCGCCGCCTCCTCCGAGTACACGCTGGAGGCGATCCCGGTCGGCATGGCGCTCTATTCCGTCTCCGGTGCATCCGGCGGGATTGAGAGCGCCTATCAGTCGGCTGCGGGCTCTGCAAACGGGCTTTCGGGTGCGTCCGGCAGCGAAGCGGAGAGCCTGCGTCGCACGGCAAGCGCCTATATCGACTATCTTTTCGACACCTACACCGCACTGCCGGACGACACGCGCGCGGCGGCCGAGGCGCTGCTGCAGACCTACGGCATCAGCCGGAGCATGGACGCAGACGCGCTGAATCTTGCGCAGACGTGCCAGGCGATTCGTTCGCTGCTCTTTGAGCGCTGTTCCTACGATTATTCTCCGCCGCAGCGTCCGGCCGGCGTGGATTTTGCCACCTGGTTTTTACAGGATGCGCAGAGCGGCTACTGTGTACACTTTGCCACGACGGCGACGGTGCTGCTGCGTGCGCTCGGCATCCCCGCGCGCTATGCGGAGGGCTATATCATCGTTCAGAAGGACTATGAGAAAGAGCCGGATGCGGAGGGCTATATCGACATCGAGGATACGCATGCGCACGCATGGGTTGAGGTATTCGACCCCTCGCTGCTGGAGTGGGTGCCGGTGGAGATGACCAAGGGCGCCTCGAGCAACAGCGAGACCTCCTCCGCTACGCCGACGGCCTCCCCGGCCGAAACCACGCCGGAACCGACACCCGAACCGACGCCCGAACCGACGGAGGAGCCGACGCCGGACGCAACCGCGGAGGCGGAGAGCGGAACCCCCGCGCCGGAGGACACGCCGCAGCAAACGCAGGGCGAAGCAGAAGGGCAAATCACCCCGACGCCAGCGCCCACGGGCGAAGGCGCACAGGACGGCGCCTCCGAGGACAGCGAAGGCGCGGACGATACCGGCGCGGAAGGCGACGGCGGGCAATCCGCCAGCCTGCCGCTCTGGCCGATCTTTGCGCTGCTGGCCGCAGCCGGCCTGCCGCTGCTGGCCTACGGTCTGCGAAACGCCGCACGCAAGCGCCTGCTGGGCCGCTTCCTGCAAAAAGACGCCAACGCAGCCGTGCTCAACATCGCGCGCTATGCGCTGAGCATGCTGCGCTTTGCAGGCGCGCCTGCGATGGAACCGCTGGCTGCGCCGGAGCAATATGCGCAGGCTGTCTCCGGGCAGATCCCCCAAGCAGACCGCGCAGCGCTGGAGTCCCTGCTGCTCTCTGCGCAGCGGGCGCGTTTCTCGGGACGGGCATGCCCCCGGCGGGAGCGCGACGAAGCGCTCGCCTTTGTACGCGCGTTGACCGGCGCGCTGCCGGCGCGCCTGCCACGGCTCAAACGCCTGCTCTTCCGCTGGCGATATCCGGCGCTGTAGCGGGGCAGGGCGCTCTCCGACGTTGCACAATGCTGAAAAATCGTTTCGCATCGCGCAATCAAACGGGGAAACCCGCCATCCGCGCAAACGCGGCGCTATGATGGGGTTACGCGGCGCACTCCGGCGCGCCACGGGCAAGCTTTCCTCCTACAGAGCATCATTGGCCAACCGGATTTCAAGCGCAAGAGGGCAGCGCGCGCCGCATGAAAAAACTCCCGAACCGAACGTGGTTTGGGAGCTTTTTTCGTACGGCCGTGTCCGCGTGCTGTGGCGGCGCAGCGAGGGCGGCAAGACTTACCCGTGCCAGCCCAGCTCGGTCGAGATCGCCTCCGCGGTGTTTTTCAGCGCCTGCAGCGTCTCGGCGGAGACGGCGGACTTTCGATCGCCGGAGTGGAGAAAGCAAACGATGCCGACCGCCGAGACGCAGGCGCCCTCGTAGTCGAAGATCGGCGCGGCAAACGAGCACATGCCGTTGCGATACTCTTCAAACTCCGAGGCGAGGCCCGCCTGGCGCACAAGGCGGAGCTGCTCGAGGTAAGCATCCGCGCTCTTGATTGTATCCACAGTGTAGCTTTTCATGCCTGCGCGTTTGAGGATACGGCGCACGTTTGCCGCGTCCTGATGCGCGAGGATCGCCTTGCCCTGCGAGGTGCAGTGTACGGGCAGGCGCGTGCCGACCGTAGAGGCCACGCGAAACACGTTGTTTGGCTCCGCGCTGTCCACGATAAGCAGCGTATCGGCGTTGAGCGAGGCGAGGTAGACGGATTCTCCCGTCTTTGCCACGAGCGCGTTGAGGTGCGGCCGGGCGAGCTTGACCACATTCCAGTGCTCGGAGATCACGCAGCCGTATTCAAACAGATGCAGTCCAAGGCGGTATTTGCCGTCCGCAGGGCTTTGCTCCACGACGGCGGAGTCCATCATGGAAGCGAGCAGGTTATGCACGGTGCTCTTGGGCCAGCCGGTCATGCGGCTCAGCTCGGTCAGGGACATCGGCCGTTTTTCGCGCCAGAAGCAGTCCAACAACTGAATCGCCTTTTCAACCGCATGGACTTTGTGGCTGTTTTCGGGCATCGGGGTCCTCCTTCTCCGCGCCGCAATCGCCGGCGTGTTGCGCGATGCTGACGCGGTGTTTGTTTTTTTCATTGTATCATATTATAATAGGTGCAACGGTGCCGGGTGCACCTATTGAGTTGCGCAATGCTGAATCATAATTCAACTATACAAAACAATTGATTCGGAGGTTTCTCCGCGCACCGTTCCGGCGTATACTCTTACGAAACAAACCGACCCCTTTGCAGCGCCGCGTGGCGCGATCACTCGCAATCCCGACCGAAAGGAACCGTCATGGCTTATTATTTTGACGAACCGTCGCATACGTTTTCCGAATATCTGCTCGTGCCGAGCTATTCCTCCGCCGAATGCACGCCGCAAA
>JAEWQH010000119.1 GCA_023399275.1 Bacillota bacterium | reverse complement strand
CATCTGGCACAGGGAATGCGCCGTCATACCCCAACAGGCGAAACCGGACGGCATCCGCCAGCAGCGCCATGCAACGGGGTGCGACGTTGCGCAGGTACACCCCGATGCCCGACATGCGGGCCATGCGGCAGTCAATGGCCAGAGTTTTCATGCTTGTCCCGCAAGAAGGGGAAAAGGTGGTCGGGCCTGCCCATATGGCCGCACAACCCGTCCCAGGCGGCACGACAAACCAAGGGGATACGGTCGGCCTGGCTGCGCCGGATGCGGTTAAGCATCACCCCAAGATAGCTCAGCAACACAATAGGCAACGCCCAGGGGTAGTGCTTGCGCATCATATAGATCCGGTTGCGCAGGGCAAGGTAATCTACCCAGGTGGGGCGGCTGAACCCTCTGTCGGCGACGGTGGTTTCCGCTCCAGTGCTACTGCCTTCTTTGTGATACACAATGCTGAGGGGAGCCCAGGCAAGTTTGAATCCCGCCTTTTGCGCGCGCAGGCAAAATTCCGCATCTTCATAATAGAGAAAGTAATCTTCACGGAACTGGCCGATACGCTCAAAAACCTCACGGCGAATAAGCATGGAAGCGCCGCAGAGGTAACGTATCTGGCGTGTAATTGTTGCAACAGGTTGCTGCAGAATGTCCTTAAGCAGGCTATATCCGCAAACAGCCGGGGTTGTGCCGCAGTATTTGTTAATGCTGAAGCCGCCGGCGCACTGCACAATATTGCGATCATGAGCATACACAAGCGTTGAACCTGCGAGGCCCGCTTCTGGTTGGGTATTGAGGCAGGCGCAGAGCTTGCCTAGTGCGCCAGGTTGAACTTCTGTGTCATTGTTAAGGATCCAGATAGCGTTGCAGTCGTTATTCTGCAAGGCCTGTCGAATCCCCGCATTGTTGCCTGCGGAGAATCCGTCGTTGGCAGGCATCTGCAGCAATACAGCCTTTTCACCCGGCGATGGCGCACCGGGAACGATGGAGACTGGGGTGGCCCATTGCCGCCAGGCCTGCAGAATTGCCGCGCAGGAATTGTCCGTGGAGTGATTATCCACCACAATGACAGCGCCAGGGGCCTGACCCAGAGCATAGAGCGAACGCAGGCAGGCGATGGTGTCGTCCGCGTTGTTGTAGTTCAGGAGGATAACAGCGGTGTGCGCTGGCAGGATAGGCATGCTCATGCCCTTCCTACTATGCGCTTGATGATCTGACGCACGAACCATTCCAGCCGAAAAAGCGGAGAAATGAGTCGCCAGCTGTAGAGGCATGTTCGTTGCGCTTCAGCACATTGCAGTCTGCTTATCTTTCGTAGCAGGATGTCGGCGTGTCGTGCAAAAATATCCGCACAAGATGCGTACACCATGTCTAGAGCTTGAGTGTGCCCGTTTTGGGCAACCATCTGCGCCGTACGGGATTTACCCTTGATGCGGTAGGAAAAAAGCTCTTCCTCTAACCTGTGCACCCCTGTGCCCGCCGCTGTGAGACGTAACCAAAAAGCGTAATCTTCCAGTCCGAGGGTCAGAGATTCATCGTAACCACCAACTTTGACCCAATCGGCCTTTCGGAAAAGGGCAGAGGCGAAAATTATATTCCCGCAGAGTAAATTCTCAAATGTATACGGGGGCAAATTCCACCGGCCTGATTTCAGACCGAAAAATTTTGCACGACAATAGCATATGCCTATAGATGGATTCCCTTCCAGAATTGCAACCGCTTTAGCGATATATGTAGCATCGATGCTGTCGTCCGCATCCAGCGGAAGAATATAGGATCCCTTAGCTGCGGCAATGCCTGCATTACGAGCTGCAGCTGGGCCTCTTTTGCCCGGTGGCGTCTGCAAGACTTGAATCCCTTGTCGGCGCAGGTCGTCATAGACGGCCAACGTATGGGAATCAGTGGAATGATCGTCAACAACCAGAATCTCAGTGGCAGAGTATGTTTGCGACTGGGCTGCAGCTATTGCTTCCGGCAGATATTGCCCGTCATTATAGCAAGGTATGATGATGGATACGCTGCTCTGGCAGATCATAGTCCTGTCCATGACGGGGGCAGCCCGCGCAAGCGTTTGATGGCATCTAGAACAACAGGGGCTCTATGTGGGCCAACGATTTTGCATACTGTCCAGAGTATGCAGCCTTTCAGCAGCTCTATACAACGGGCCACCGTCCATACGTCAGTAAAATACCTGGACGCTACGCGCGCATTTTCCCATCTCAGGCGCAGGGCGTACAGTGGAAGGTCAGAAATGCCACCCCGATACATTTGTGTGACAATAAAGGGAAGGACTGTTTTGCCGTTTTCAGTTGTCCAGGTGCGGCAGATAAAATCGTAATCCGCAGCAATGCGTAAGGATGTATCGAAACTGTGCAGTGTGAAAAGCGTGCGATGGTGCCAAAGGCTGGGATGTGGGAAGGGCATACCGCCACACATAGCCTTCGCTTTTTGGTTCGGGACATAGGGCAGTTGTGTCACAAGTCTGCCATCCAGACCCATGAGTTCGACACCGCCTCCGGCGTAGAGGGCTGCAATAGGCACAGAGTGCAGTGAATTATAACAGCTATGTAAAACAGTTGTCGTGGCCAGTCTGTCATCCGCCCCCAAAAAAAGCACCCACTCGCCGCGTATCCTGTTCAGGGCCTTGTTCCAGGCGTCGTAAATGCCCGTATCCGGTTCGCTGACCAGGGAAAGGGCAGGCAGTTTGTCCCGGTAAGATTCCGCCACTGCCACTGTGTTGTCCGTGGATGCGCCGTCCTGGATGATCAGCTCAAAATCCCGGCAGGTCTGTTCGGCCAGGGAATCCAGCAGCCGTGGCAGGGTGGCGGCTGCGTTGTAAGTAGCGGTGATGATGGTGAAGAAGGGTTTCATGGCCAGCAGAACACCAAGCTATGTTGTTTCCATTCACGGAGAATATTTTTACAAGCACTCAAAAAAGCCTGCGTTTTTTTCGTTTCCTGGCGGATACCGGCAAAAGATCCGGCGTTTATAAGGTGGCGCGCAGTTTCCGACGCTTCCGCATAGCGGACGGCATATGGCATGAGGATATATTTTTTTACTTGCCGGTTGGGTTTGCAGTCATAATTCAGCATTCCAGAAGAATAGAACGGGCCGCGTATATGCCTAAAACCCTGCGCGTGATAAAAAATTAACGGCACCCTGTTGACTAGGGCGATATCATTTTTTTGGTCAACAAGGGTATCCGTCAGATTCCATGGGGCGCAGCCGCCGCCCCAGTGGCGGATAACGTGCACCCCTGAAAATTTTTGGGGGAAAATATCCAGATATTTTTGGTCAGCGAATCTGTCCGCCTGCAGCTCGTCTTTGCACCAGTCCAGGCAGGCCCGGCGATACCAATCCAAGCAAGCCATGCCATCCAGCGTGCGGCGAAACGTCATCCAACTGACATTATATATCCCGTATTTGGCCAACGGTGCTAGATGGTTGTCAAACCTGTGGGGAGTTATGATTATGGAAGCACCTTCCGCTTCCGCAAACAGCGGTTCAGGGGAAGAGAAAAACATCATATCTGCATCAAGGTAGGTGATTTCTTGAATAGCCTCATTATGCGTCAAAAGGTACCAGGGGAGGCAGGGCGTAATGGTAAAATAATATTCCACAAGAGTACGATCTGCACGGGCGGTGACCAGATCTGGATCCGCCGCCTCAAGGTCGATCAAACGGATCAGCGATACATAGGGATATGCCAACGCAGTCAGTGCCGCGTAGCATTGTTCGGAGAGGCAGAGCACATGGACATGCGCTTGGGGAAAGTGGGTGTGCAGGCTCTCCAGCATGACCATACCGCGCGGCAGGTAATGATGGTCAAAGTAGGTGCAGAAGTGGCGGGTGATCACAGGTATTGCTCCAGTCGCGGAGCGAAATAAGCGAGTGTACGTTGCAACCCTTCGCCCAGAGGCACTTCTGGCTTCCAGCCGAGTTCTTTCCGAATGCGGTCGTCATTGGAATAGTAGTCGCCGATGTCAATTTTTTTCCGTTCTGCAGGGAATTCCCGCAACACATAGCTGCCGCCGCTCTTGGCCGCCAAGAGCATGTCTGCCAGTTCCCGTAGGCTGACTACACTATCGCCCCCCAGATTATACACCTTGCCGTCGGCTTTGGGATCTGCAGCCGCTAAAAGGAGGGCTGTAACGCAGTCGTCCACATAGGTGAAGTCGCGTAATTGTTCGCCGCCCCAGACCTCAAAAGGTTTGTCCTCAAGAAGCAGCCGCACCCAGACCCCCACGAAGGTCTGTCTGGAGTCTTTGATGCGCATGCAAGGGCCGTAGGTGTTGGTCAGGCGCAGGATCGTTGTACGTAATCCATAGACATTGTTATAGAGTAGATGATACCACTCTCCAGCCACTTTGTGGATGCCGTTAATGTCTACAGGGCGGATGGGGTGTTTTTCATCTACGGGCAGGTAGTCCGGGCGCCCGTAAATCTGCCGGGTTCCCGCAAAAACAATTTTTAGTCCGGGATTATGGGCGCGGCATGCCTCTAGAATGGAAAGCTGCGCCTTGGCGTTGATCTCGAGGTCGGTAAAGGGATCCGTCATGGAATCCATGTGACTGGTCTGCCCGGCAAGATTGAAAAGGAAGTCCTGTCCCCGAATCAGGTGGTTCATGGCGTGGGGGTCGCGCACGTCGGTGATGTTCAGGGAAACCTTATGGCGTATCCCCGCCAGGTTAGCCAAATTGCCGCCGTATTCGGGGATAAGGCTGTCCGCGATGGTTACTGCGGCGCCAGCGTTTACGAGCCGCCGAGCTAGATTCGCGCCGATGAAGCCTGCGCCGCCGGTAATAAGAATATGGGCACCGGAAAAATCCACAGTAACTCCTGAAAAATATTTGTTACACGCCTGCCTTGCCCCACTCCATGATTGCGCTGCACACCCGCGCTATTTCCCGTTCACCAAGTTGCGGGAACATGGGAAGGCTGAGCAATTGGGGCATGACACGCTCTGTGACGGGCAGGCCGCCAGGGGCTAATAATATACGCGCCTTGTATGCGGGCTGCAAGTGCACGGGTTGTGGATAATGGACAGCTGTGCCTATGCCCTTTGTGCGCAAAAAGTCCATAAATTCTTCTCTGTCGTCGGAGCAACGCACGACATAGAGATGGAATACGGGCTCTGCCCAGGGGGCTGCCTTGGGCAGGAGCAGACCGCTTGCATCGAGCTTTTGTGTATAGATTGCCGCCAGACGACGTCGGGCGGCATTGTCCTCATCCAGATAGCGCAACTGCACGCGGAGGATGGCTGCTTGCACTGGGTCAAGGCGGCTGTTGATGCCCGGAACCGCGCTGATGTAGCGGTTCTTCCAGCCGTATTGGCGCAGGGTGGCCAGGGCTTCGCTTAAGGCCACGCTGTTGGTGGCCACAGCACCGCCGTCGCCCAGCGCGCCCAGATTTTTGGTCGGGTAGAAGCTGAAGGCGGCGGCAGCTCCCAGGGTGCCGACCTTGCGGCCCTTGTAGAGCGCGCCGTGGGCCTGGGCGCAGTCTTCAAGCACGGCTAGGTCGTGGCGTTCGGCTATGGCCGCAATGGCGTCCATATCGCAGGGGTGCCCATAGAGGTGCACGGGAAGGACTGCGACAGGAGAAAGGTCTGGATGTTGGGTTTGCAGATGTGCGATGGCCTCTTCAAGAGATGCCGGCGACATGGTATAGGTGGCTTCGTCAATATCCACCAGTACCGGCAGTCCCCCGGCCCGCTCTATAGCCGCGACAGTGGCCACGGCCGTGTGCGACACTGTAAAAACGGCCTTGCCCGGCCCCACGCCTAGAGCGCGCAGGGCCAGCTCAAGAGCGTCCGTGCCGCTGGCGCAGCCCACGGCGTGTCCAAGGCCGAGCCAGGAGGCAAAAGCGTTCTCAAATGCCGCGACCTCCGGGCCGAGAATATAGCGGCCCGAGTCGAAGACGCGGGCCGTCGCGTCCAGAATTTCCTGTCTGCGCTCCACATAGGCGGCATGAGGATTGGCAAAGGGGATGGAGGGCGTGACCATGTAAGAGTCCTTTTTGAGCATTTTGCCTTTGAGAATGCAATTCCCCAAAAGCAGGCAAAAGGCGCCTGCCCCGGCGCTTCACCGCGCGGGACAAACCGCGCTTGCGCCTTTGCGGTGGGCGTTTGCTCACGCTGTCTCCAGAGCATTTCACATATGAAGCGCTCCGGGTGTCACTTGATTGGCCAAACGATACCCCATAATCCCCAGAAAACCAAGCGGGTCGGCCTGGCTTTGCCACCACGGCCCGATAACGAGGCTTTGCTTGAGAAGCGCCTTAACGCAAGTTTTGTCCAGCCAACGGCAGGCGTAGCTGGCGGGGTATATCGCCGGGGGTACTTGCTGTACTGTAATGCGTTCGCCTTTGTCCGCAAAGGGGGTACGATCAAGAATAATGGCGCGCGGCTTCAAACCAATGGCCTGTTGCAGGAGCGCATAGGGTTGCTCCAAATATTGCAGTACGCTGGAGAACAGCACCACGTCCACTGGCCCGGCGGCGACGCAGGATTGTATATCCGGCCAGAACCGCAAAACGTCGGTGCTGAATTCTTCTTGGCCGCAGGCCACAATGCGCGGCTGTTCCACCACGTTCCACGAAAGAGCGTCCAGCTTTTGCAGCAGCCGTCTGTGCTGCCAGTATGCACTGCCGAACGCGTCGCCGAAATCCAGCACGCGCAGCTTGCCCTTGTTCCAGGCAGCGACGTTCATAAGTGCCCCAAGCAGGGGCAGATTGTACTCTTCGTGGTTAAACAGCACGGAATCCCGTTCCCACAGTGCCCTGCCGTCGCGCACGGCGCGGGCCGCGTCCCGGACTCTCACAAAGATGGCGTCCTGGTCGTAACCGGTGGAGGCGGCGACGGCATCCGCCCAAGTGGGGTAGTCGCCTTCCCAGGTCAGCTTTGATGTTTTTCCCCCTGACCGGAGCAACCGCCGGGCGCAACGCCACACTATGGGAGGTAGACAATCTTTGCAGAGTTCTTTGCATCGGGCCTTGGTTGGTAGAAATGGAAAACAGCGGCGGAGGGCTCTGCGGAAGTTTCGCGCGATGGATGGCTGATTTTGAAAGCGCTTCAGAAAATTCTTTTCCGCCTGGCGCATGGCGGCGTTTGCAGCGACAGGCTGCACGGCGACGTGAACAGGCGTATCCGTGAAGGGGACGTCGAAAGCGTCCGTCACCCCGACGTTGGTCCCGGAGCCGTCCCCACCGCAGTTTTTGACGAGAGAACGCCCAGGATACAGCGTATGCATATTACGCAGAAAGGCGCTTGCTCGCCAGCGTATGGCCCATGAGCTAACCTTGCCGTCACGCGCTGCGCGGAGCATGCCCATATAGTCATACGCCCCTTCGCCGTCGAAGGCGTGTTCCAGACGTTGCCGCCGCAGTGCTTTCAAAAGGACGTGAGCGTCCGGTTCAAAGAGGGACCAAGCCCTTTCCCAGGTACCCCAGCCCCAGCAGTCCGCCCCCCGCAGGAAAAATGTTTCCGGTGGGTTTTGTACGTTATGGGGGAAGCACCAGCCGTGGATAGATGCGACGTTTCTATCCGTAGCATAGACTGTGAGCCCGTCATTCATATACCGCAAAAAAAATTTTGATGTCAGCAAATCGTCTTCCAGAACGATAATGCGATCATTCGTATTCAAAATATCCGTTACGCCGGTGATAATGCTTTTTGCAAGACCGTAATTGTGTTCTCGTTCGATAACGGAACAGCTTTTAAATCCTTGAACTGTCCGGGCGACGGCGCGCACCGCATCCGTCAGATTTTTTTCTGCCGCATTGCGGGGGCCGTCGCAAAAGATGGTCAGATGGCTTTCGGCGGCCAGATTATTGGCGGCAAGGGCCTGCAGCGTTTGGCGCAAATGGTCGGGCCGATTAAAGGCAAAGAGGGCAATGGGGGCTGGCGTCATAGTATCACTCGCAATGCCGGGGCTCTGGTAGTATGCGATGCGTTCGGAACTAGTTTCCTGATATGATGGGCTACTTTCATTTTTTAGTCACAAATGAGTATGTAATATCTTTGTGCGTGTTGTTGCGTCGGGATTATTTAAAGTGATTATTTTGCAAGTAGTTTGTGTAATAATGAGCGACATTGTGTTAATGAAATGTTTTTCTTGAGTTTTAGACGGGCAATCGTTGCAGCTTGATGCCCATTAATTCCGAATATATCGATGAAAAGTTTATACAATTTATTTATAAATAAATATTTCTTAGCAAGAATATCTATGTCGACGCCTTTAAACTTCCCGCTATATCTCGTAGTCGGTGTGTAGTATTTGTATGATATGCCACCCTGCTGCATCCAAAGGCCATACTTGATAGCCCCGATAGGCGGTAATGGGGAGAGATCGCTATGAAGTAATTTTATTAGTTCCGCATGGGAACTCGGCCTATAAAAACCCTCTAAGTGTCTATAGGCAGCAAGGCCAATAATAATGACAGGTTTCCCCCAAAAAGACGCTTCAGCTCCCATTGTGGAGTGGAACGTAACAATTATTTTCGCTTGTTCCATGAGGGCATAGGAATCAACAGAACTTTCAGGTGGAATGATGGTTAGGTTAGGAAATTTATTTGTTATTGAGCGCAATTTAGAAATTTGTTCTGTATTTTTCCCTGAGAGATTTGGGTGCATCCGGCAATAAATGTGTATTTGTGGATCGTCTGCACAGTCTTGGGCAACCTGCGATAAGGCCACGTCTTCAGATGGATAAATCTTTGAGATAGAGGCAAAGCCTGGCAGTGCCGCAAACTCAAAAAAAGACGAATTATAAAAAATAATATTTTTTTTCCTTGTATCAAATCCATCGGGTAAGGCGTTAGGGTTTTGTTGCTGTATGAAGTTGCGTCCAGCTAGCGTATTGCCACTTCGGCGAAGTGTATAATTTTTTTGTGCGAACAATAGGGCTTGCTCGTGACCGTAGCGTTTATATATGTTTTTGCATTCGTCTTCTATGGGTAGCGTTGCATGTGGGAGGTCGTTGTAGACTAGGCGATATTTAAAATATGTATGTCCAACCTCGTGTGTATAATAGGGGATATCCTTTTCCTTGCATGCCATTATGATTGGTGCCTCTGTAGTATGCCGTCCATTGAAGAGGTATACTAAATCTGGCTGTATCTTTTTTATTATTTGTATAAAAGATTTATATATATAATGCGCTGCATGCAAATTATCTTGAATGATATCCTTGTGAGTTTCAGTATTAAAGTTTTCGTCTTCAAATTCGCTGATTAGTGTTGAAGCTACACATAACCCAATATTGGCGCCATCAATGGAAAAATTTTTTAGCTCTTGAGTGTTTTTGAAAGAGAGGTTTCCCCTTAACTGTGATTCTGAATCTTTCGGCCATGTTAAAATGTTAATAGGCCGGCTTAATAATGATACACCTACCGAAAATCTTTTTTGGCAGAAAATGCAAATATCTTCAGATGGATATTGCCAGAGAAAACAATTTGTTATATTCCGCTTGCACTGGATATAGTAAATTTCATCACCTTCGCGCAAATGCTTCTCGATAATTTCAAGCTCTGTTTCCTGGTGTGGTGAAGCATTGCAGAGGGCAGGGATTAAAATTTTAGCCATATAGAGTAACCATCCCGTTTCTGGGCAAGGGGCGCAGCTATAGTCTACGCAATAGGCGTGCCCATTCAAGAATTGGATGTCGCGAGTAGCAACCTAAGTATTTTTTCGTAAAAAGATTTCGCGCCTCCTGTACGGGGGGGCTTTCCCACCACGCCGAAATATTATCCCAGTGTTGCGCGAGAAATGTTGCAGCTGCTTTTGCAGTTCCATGCATAATTCCAACTGCATGGAATAGGGCGAAGATGTTATGTATCTCATTGGGGTATGTGTAGTTCTTGGGTGGGCATATCCATAAGCATGGAGTATTAAGAATCATTGCTTGCCCAAACGATGAGGCAATATAGTTAACGATCACAACCCTGACGCATGACATATTATAGAGATTATCGCCTTCTGCGATCGGTATTTTTTGACATAGTGTCCACAACCTACTATCAAAGCTACCAGTACCATTAATATAATGACGAAGCCATAGTTTATTTTTGAGAATATCTGGCAATGACATATAAAAATATTTAAAATTTTGTATATTTTCGCGAACGGGCCGCCATAGAGATAAACAATTTGGGATGGCGAGAGGACGCTGATTGTCCAAGATGTAATATAAAATTTCCTTTTCTTCCTTGTGTTTTCCATAGGATTTGCAATATACAACTGGAGGCGCTGGGGCAGGAAAGTTTTTTTGGAACTCCCCCCCCCATTTGAGGAATCCGCTATGGTTGTATTCTTCGGCTGCCGCGATGCCAACAGGAGGAATGGCAAAATACATCGGGGCGTGCTGCACTGTATAGAGGCGAGTCCCTCCAGATGCTAGATTTGCATATTTAATCAAACATTGTTCTTCAGAGGAAAATCTCAGATCCATTATCCATGATTTGAATATACTCTTACTCCGTTTGACACGGGTTTCAATGTGTTGGAGGTTATTGGGAATGTATTCCCATAACAGGTCAGCCATCCAACGTGGAAACTCGTTCCCTGGGTTGGGATAGCGTTCTCGTAATAAAGGGTGGGTGCGTCGGTTGCCTTTCCTGTTTGTGAGTAAAATTGCGCTTAGGAACAGACGTTGCCAGAAAGAAGTGAATGGAAAGTAGGGAATTGGCAAATCAAGGAGTTTGTGGGTAATGCGTTGATTGGCTTCATGTAAAATCCCGCGTAAGCCTGGACCAGTGCTTAGTTCGTGGAAGACCTTGCGCCGCAGCCAACCCGCCCCCATGGAAAGCAAAGTTGTTCTTGGCTGTGAGTGCGGAAGGGGGAGGAATTCGGGCATTAGCGTCCATGTCGGTGGCGCAAGTTTTTCAACAATTTTACTCAGTAATCGGTGAAAGCCATTCGGTGAAATAAGGTTTTGAAAAAGATCTTCTTTCGTTACCCAAGCACATTTTGTGGGGACCGCAGTGTGCACGGTAAGGTTAACATGCCCATAATGCGCTACTGCCTGTTGTGTTATTCTATATGCCAACCCAATAAAGGGAATTATCGTTATACACCAACGACCTAAAAGTAATTCCCACACATATGATGATAATGGCTCTCGGAGTCTAGCATTATGTCTTTCGGCATATAAATGCAGCTGATGAACCCCCCATCCCATTAGCTTCGCGGTATACTGTTCATCTTCGGAAGGCGTCGGGCGAGTGTCTACTATTGTAAATTTATCCATCCACTGCGGAAATTGAGTGGCACAGTCAAGAAAACACCATTCGCCCGCAGCAATATGGCTTTCAGGGGTAGCATCAGGAGGCATGGTGCCTAAGACGAGATGTGTTGGAGGCATGTATTTCTTCTCGGGCAATTAGATAAGTTCCCATTGGAGCGGTGTACCCATGGCCATGTCGCATTTGGCCACCCGTCCCAATACCATCGGCAGATATTTGGGCGGAAGTCCGTATCCGGGCCGGATGCTGCGCACATTCTCAGTGGTGAGTTTTTCGCCAGCCTTGATATCCTGAACCACAAACAGCGAACGACGAAATACTTTGCTTTTTTGCTGCTTTTCTGTCAAATCATAGCACACGGACCCCAGTGCTTTCTCCGTGGTGCGGATGTCCTGCACCATTTGTTTGAATTCGTACGGTTCCATGCTGAAGGAGCCGTCCGGGCCGCCGTCGGCGCGGGAAAGGGTGAAGTGCTTTTCGATGACGGTCGCGCCAAGAGCCACCGCGGTTACCGCAACGGCGCTCCCCATAGTGTGGTCCGAGAGGCCAGTTTTGCAGCCGAAGGCCTGGGCCATGTGCGGGATAGTGCGCAAATTGGCCTCTTCCGGCGGCGCAGGGTAGGCGCTGGTACACTTGAGCAGCGTCAGATCCGTTGTGCCGTTGTCGCGCAGAGTGCGTACGGCCTCATCGATCTCTGCCAGCGTCGCCATGCCGGTGGACATGATGACGGGCTTGCCCGTGGCGGCTATCTTTTTGAGCAGGGGGATGTCCACCACTTCAAAGCTGGCGACTTTGTAGCGGGAAACGCCGCAGCTTTCCAAAAAGTCCACGGCCGTCGCATCAAAGGGAGTGGAAAAGCAGTCCATGCCCAACTCTTTAGCGAGCGTCATCAGACGCAGCGTCCATTCCCAGGGGGTGTGGGCTTCTTGGTAAAGGTCGTAGAGCGTGCGGCCTTCCCAGAGCGTGCCATTGATGCGAAAATACGCAGTATCACACGGGATGGTGAGCGTGTCCGCCGTATAGGTTTGCAATTTTACGGCATCCGCGCCGGAGGCCGCCGCTGCGCGGAGGATCTGCTCTGCACGCTCAATGCTGCCGTTGTGGTTGGCTGAAAGCTCGGCGATGACTTCGGTTGTTATGGACGCAGGCATGGCTGTTCATCCCGTGGACTGGCGGAGAAAAGGGTAAAATGCGCTACATGGCGGGCGGCGCTTTGACTGTCAGCCAAGCGTGTAAACCCCGCACATTCAAAAAATTTCATGGACGTTGTGTTGGCACACTTCACAAATGCGTGGATTTCCGTATCCGCATATGCTTGAGCAAAAATACGGCGGCAGGCTTGCCGCAGGCCCACTAAGGCCGCATTTTTGCCTCTGGCCTCTGGGCATAAGGCTATGCTCACCTCAATGCTGCCAGCATTGCCGGAGAAACGTATATAACCACATGGCGTTCGGTTATATTCCATAATAAAAAAGGGCAACTTCTGCCGCAGCCTTTCACAGAACCACCGCACATGTTCTTCCCATGGGATAGGGGCAGTATGAAAAGAAACGGCGCGGATGGAGGGCCTGTTGACCAACTGGAACAAAAATTCCATGTCCGCTTCCGTAACATCCCGCAAGCATGTCAGGCATTCGGCCAAAGCGCGAGGCGCGCCCTTTCCGTCCACTGTGGTCGGCGCGGCGGCGGTTAACTGCATCGCATGCAGCGCTGTCTGCCAAGTGGATACGCGGAACCGTGCCGCAGTTCCATTTTCTTCTATAATTCTGACGAGTTCGTGCTGATTTTCCGCCACCTCTACCGTCAGAAAAGGCACTTCCAGGCAGCACAGTTCCCAGCAGGTACTGCCCCCGGCGGTAATGCACAGGTCTGTTTCGAGCAGCAAAGTGGGCATATCCGTAACGCGGGGTAAAATTTCAAGACGCGCCGGGCAGTTCGCAAAAGCTTGCTTGATTCGTTCCGCGTCCATGGCCCCCTGGATGACGCGCACGGTGCGTCCTTTCATGGCCGGGATGCTCATGTTCTGTGCGATGTCCCCAAGGTGTTCAATAAAGTCTCCGCCGCCAAGCGTAACCAGAATGTTTTTGGGCGGGACGTTTCGCTTAGTGTGCGGCAGGCGTTCCCTTGCTTCACGAAACTCCCTGCGCAGCAATGCATAGCGGGGCCCCAGCAGTTTGCGGCCGATAGCGCCCGCATAGGTGAGATCTTCCGCCCCCGGATTCTGGTTCAGCAGAATGTCGCAATTGTATTCGGGCAGAGGGGCGTAGTCGTCAATGACTAAAAGGCGGTAGCCCGCCTGACGGACGGCACTCTGGCATGCGCAGGTGAAGTGGTAGCCATCCAGCACCACCCAAGTGTCGGCGGGCGCGGCTTCCACTTGAGCCAGTTGCGCCAACAGCGCCGTGGGCGATTCCTCCCGCGGCACGGCATCGTCCAGCGCCACAAGCGGCACGCATTCCGCGCGCAACCTCTCCCGCACCCAAGGGACTTGGACGCGCGTTATAAAGCGCACGTCTAAACCTTCATCCTGTGCCGCCTGGGCCAGGGCCAGGCAGCGCATGACGTGCCCCGTGCCCATGTGGGGCGTGGCATCGGCGCGGAGGAGGAGGTGCGTCATTTGCAGGTGTCTCCCTGCAAACTCGCCAACGCCTCGGCTATAGCCCAATCTTCTTCCGTGTCGATATCAATGGCAATTGTTCTAGGGACAACCACAGCCTTAAGCCGCAAGGGCAAAAAACTTTTGGCACCGGCAGCAAAGAACGCTTTAGTAGAAAAGTAGTACAATAACCCCACATCGTGGTAAGTAGGGGGGCAGTCCTGGGTTCGAGATTTAACAAATTCGGGTTGGATGTAATGTATGCAATTGTCCTGTGTTAATGTTATTGCGCGTTGGATAGGATGTTCATAGGGGGTGACGGCCATAACGCATTCCGTACTTGCCAAGAGCGCCTTAGCCGTGTGGAGATCTGATGGTTTTACAAAGGCAGAGGTTCCATACAGGCAACAGCAAAAATCTGGTAGAGATCCGGAAGCTCGCTCCCATTGTGAAAGCGCCACGCGAAGAACATCAGCAGTGTTGGAATAATCGTCGGAAACGGAATCAGGCCTGCGGAAAGGGAAAATAGCTCCAGCAGCAATTGCGGCCTGGGCTATTTCTTCATTGTCCGTTGAAATAACAACTTCTTGGAAAAGATTGCTCGCCACGGCAGCACGGACAGGCCAAGAGACCAGAGGCTCTCCTTCCAGTAGGCGGACATTCTTGCGGGGGACACGCTTGGACCCACCACGAGCCATCACTATGCACAGGTCTTGCATTGCTACTCCGTTACAACGGTAGATACTACCCGCGCCACATCTTCAACATCCATCCCCGGCCAGAGCGGCAGCGTCAAAATCTGCGTGTAGGCCGCTTCGGCAGCTGGGCACAAACCTTCTTTATAGCCCAAGCCTCGATAATAAGGATGCAGGTAAACCGGCACATAGTGAACGTTGACACCGATGCCAGCGGCTCGCAGTTTTTTGAACAGGGCGTCGCGCTCCGGCGTGCGCACCACATAGAGGTGGTAGGCGTGGCGCACGTTTGGCCTCTTTGCCAGCGGCGCAATCGACGCGTTGTTTGCAAATGCCGCGTCGTAGGCTTGGGCCAGCCGATTGCGTTTTTCAATCCAGTTGTCCAGCTTTTTGAGTTGCGAACTGCCCAGTGCGCACTGGAAATCTGTGATGCGGTAGTTATAGCCCAAGTCAGTCATTTCATAGAACCACGCGCCGGACTTTTCCCGCTGGCTGGCCGTGGTGGTGATGCCGTGCCCACGGAAGGCCCGCATCCGCGCAGCCAGGGCGGCGTCCTGGGTCACGGCCATGCCGCCTTCGCCCGTGGTGATATGCTTCACCGGATGGAAGCTGAACACCGTGATGTCGGCCAGCGTGCCCACGCGGCGGTCCTTGTAGGTCGCGCCAAGCGCATGGCAGCCGTCCGCCACCAAGGCCAGTTTATGCCTGTCCGCAATTGCGCGCAACGCGTCCCAGTCGCAGGGCTGGCCGGCGTAGTCCACGGCGATGATAGCTTTGGTCCGAGGGGTGATGGCTGCTTCTGCCGCTGCGGGGTCCAACAGCAGGGTGTCGGCGTCCACATCGGCAAAGACCGGCGTGCCGCCCTGGTAGAGGACGCAATTGGCTGAGGCCGCAAAGGTCATGGGCGTGACAATTACCTCGTCTTCCTTGCTGATGCCCAGGGCGAACATGGCCGCGTGCAGGGCGGCTGTACCGCTGCTGACCGCGATGCCATGCCGCGCGCCGGTGTAGGCGCAGATGTCGGCCTCAAAACGTTCCACGGCCGGGCCAGTAGTCAGCCAGTCCGAGCGCAGCACATCCACTACAGCCTGGATGTCTGCATCATCGATAGTCTGGCGGCCATAGGGAAGAAAGGGAGCGTTGTCGTTATCCATGGCCGCTCACCTGATGTCGAAGCCTTGTTCTTTCAATGTGTCGCGCAGTTGGGGCACCGTCAGCCACTGCTCGTTGGTACCGGAATTATAGCTGAAACCTTCGGGCACGGGTTTGCCTTCCGGGCCGCGGTAGTGGAAGGTTTCCGGCTTGATGACGTAGTAGTCGCCGATATCAATAGTATGGCGGGAGTCTTCGGCGGTGATCATGGTTTCGTGCAGCTTTTCGCCGGGGCGAATGCCCACTTCCACTGTGGGCATGCCGGGAGCTATGGCAGCGGCCAGATCGGCGATTTTCATACTGGGTATCTTCGGCACCAGCACCTCGCCACCCCCGGCAATTTCAAAGGAACGCAAAACCATGTGCACAGATTGTTCCAGGGTGATCCAGAATCGGGTCATGCGGTTGTCCGTGATGGTCAAGGGGCCTCCGGCTTCCCGCTGTTTGATGAAAAAGGGGATGACGCTGCCCCGGCTGCCCATAACATTGCCGTAGCGTACCACAGAATACACCGTATCGCAGGCGGTAAAGGCGTTGGCGGCAATAAACAGTTTGTCCGAGCAGAGCTTGGTGGCCCCATAGAGATTAACCGGAGCCACGGCTTTGTCTGTGGAAAGAGCCACGACCTTTTTCACACCGCTGTCGGCCGCTACGTTGACAATATTCTCCGCGCCACCGATGTTGGTGCGGATGCATTCCGTGGGGTTATATTCCGCTGCGGGCACCTGCTTGAGGGCGGCGGCATGGATAACATAATCCACGCCACGAAAAGCGCGGCAGAGACGTTCCTTGTCACGGACATCGCCAATAAAGTAACGCATGCAGGGATATTGGTCGGAGGGGAATATCTGCTGCATTTCGAACTGCTTCAGTTCATCACGAGAAAAGATGATGAGCCGTTTGGGTTTGTAGGCGCGAAGCAGAACTTCCACACATTTTTTTCCGAAAGATCCTGTGCCGCCGGTGATGAGGATTGTTTTGTCAGTGAACATTGTCTTTGGGATTAAAAGTTAATTTCATATTTGGCTATATTGACTATTAAGCAGCAGAACACTTATGTGTTCGATTTTTCAAATCCAGATACGCCGCATATGCCGGCAAGACTGCTGCCGGCGTCCCTTCCATGTGTATCTCACCGCCCTCTATCCAGTACACATAATCGCAGGCCTCTACCGTACTCAATCGGTGCGCCACCACCACCAGGGTCATGTGCGCCCGCAGGTGATTAATAGTCTGCTGGATGGCCTGTTCCGCCGCGCCGTCCAGAGCACTGGTAGCCTCGTCAAACAGGATGAACTGCGGATCGTTGTAGAGGGCGCGGGCAATGGCTACCCTTTGCACCTGGCCGCCGGAAAGGCGCACGCCGCGTTCACCTATGGCTGTGTCGATATTCTGCTCCAGGTCGTCCACAAAGTCCATAGCGGCCATGCGGCAACACTGGCGTACCCGTTCGCGGTCCACAGCGGTACCCCAATGGCTGAAGGCCACGTTTTCCGCAATGCTGGCGTTGAGCAGAAAGGGCGACTGGGGCACATAGCCGATGCGGCGGATCCAGCCCTCGCGCAGGGCCACATCCATGGGGCGGCCGTCCACCAGCATCCGACCGGCCGTAGGTGGGAAAAGGCCGGTCAGCAGGCCCACGATGGTGCTTTTGCCCGCGCCGGAAGGGCCCACAAAGCCCACCATGCTTCCGCGCGGAATGCGGATTTGTAAGTGGCGCAGGGCATCGGGCTTGCCCTCTGCAGTGTTGGGGTAGCGGAAGGAGACGTCCTCCAGGCGCAGTGCTTCCTGCAAGGGGCACTCCTGCGCCGTAGCAGTATCCGTGCGCGGCAGGTCGGCCACTTCGTCCAGTTTGCGCAGCACGGGTTCGATCTGCGGGATCTGCTGCTGCATAATGAGCAGTTGTTGCACCAGCTTGTTCATGGTGGGCAGCAGGCGCCAGGCTACGGCGGCCAGCAGGGTGAGGGTGCCCACGGTGCGGGCCACGCCGACGTTTTGCCAGTACAGCAGAACGACTGCCCCCAGCAGCAGCGCCATGCCCACCCATTCCAGCGTCCAGGAGGGCAGGGGGTGGCAGAGAGGCAGAAGCGCCTGGGCGTGCGCTACCCGTCCTTCGTGTTGCAAATAGCGGGCTTCAAAGGCGGCCTGCTGGCGGTAGATCATTAGTTCGCGCACGCCATACAGGGCCGTATGTGTAATGCGCCCAGAATCACGTTGTGCAACGGTTAATTCTCTACTGTATTTGTTGACCAGTTTGCGGCTCAGGCGAAACATGACAAAGGCGCACAGGCCGGTGCCCGCAAGTACTACTGTGCCCGCCAAGGGCGTCACCACAAGGACAACGGCCAGTAACAGGGCAGCCACTGCCACTTGCGCCAGTGCCTGTACAACGGCAAAATAATACATTCCGATGCTGTTGCGCCAGCCGAGAGCCGTGGATAGGTCACTGACCCTTTGCTCCACATGCCAGAGGTAGGGCGCGTGCACAAAGCCGTGGAACAGCCGTCGGCCCATCTCCAGGTTGACGGCCTGGCTGAAGCTGGTCTGCCGCCAGGTGAGCAGGGCCAGGGCCAGGGATTTGCAGAGTACGGCTCCGCACAGGCCTGTCAACAGGACAATCAACAAAAGGCGCGGGTCTTCGGTCACCGGGCGCAAGGGCGGCCACAAAGCCACCAGCCTGTGCATAATGCCGGACTGGGAAATGGTCTGCGGCGAGGCCAGCACCACGCCCAGCAGGGACACGGCGGCGGTAAGCACAAATTCGGTCAAAGCCACGACGGTGGAAAGGCCCATGACCCGCCAGAAGCGGCTTTGCAGATCCTTGCCCAAGCGGCTGTAAATAGCGCGAAAGACCTTGCCGATCTGCGGATTCAGCATGCGGCCCCCGCCCCATTACGGGCGCAAAAATCCCCATACGCCGCGCGCAGGCCTTCCTCCAGCCCCACGCGGGGCCGCCAGCCCATGGCGAAGAGCTTGCCGCAATCCAGAAGTTTGCGCGGCGTGCCGTCGGGCTTGGAGGGATCCGTAACAATGCTGCCTTGATAGCCCACCACCTGGGCCACGCGGCGGGCCAGATCCAGAATGGTGCATTCTTTTTGGCAGCCCACGTTCACCTGCTCGAAATCCGAGTAGTTTTCCAGCAGAAACACGCAGGCTTCGGCCATGTCGTCCACATACAAAAATTCGCGCAGGGGCGTGCCCGTGCCCCAGATGGCCACCGCCGCCGCGCCGGCCGCCTTGGCCTCGTGAAAGCGGCGGATGAGCGCCGGGACCACATGGCTGTTCTCCGGATGGTAGTTGTCGCCTGGGCCGTAGAGATTGGTGGGCATGGCGCTGATGGCGTCAAAGCCGTACTGCCTGCGGTAGGCCTGGCACATTTTGATGCCGGCAATTTTGGCCAGGGCGTAGGCCTCGTTGGTGGGCTCCAGCGGGCCGGTGAGCAGGTATTCTTCCTTGATGGGCTGCGGGCAGAGCTTGGGATAGATGCAGGAGGAGCCCAGAAACAGCAGTTTTTGGCAGCCGTTGCGCCAGGCGCTGTGGATGACGTTGTTCTGGATCTGCAGGTTCTGGTGGATGAACTCCGCCGGGTAGGCGGCGTTGGCCTTGATGCCGCCCACTTTGGCGGCGGCCAGGATGACCACGTCCGGTCGCTGGGCCGCAAAAAAGGCCGCCACGGCCGCCTGATCGCAGAGGTCCAGCTCCGCATGGGTGCGGGTGAGCAGGCGCGCATAGCCCGCGCGGTTCAGGGCGCGGCACAAGGCGCTGCCCACCAGGCCGCGGTGCCCGGCCACATAGATGCGAGCATTTTTGTCCACGGCGCTACTCGTTGTGGCTGAAGGTTCTGAAGCCCGCCACCCGGCAGAGGGCGTCGCGCATGCTCAGGGTAAGATCTTCGCGGGCCATTTCCGCCACCATGTCTTCAAAGCTGGTTCCGGGCTCCCAGCCCAGCTTCTGCTTGGCCTTGGCCGGATCACCCAGCAGGGTTTCCACCTCTGTGGGGCGGAAGTAGCGCGGGTCCACCCGCACGATGACGTCGCCGGGTTTGAGGCGGCATTCCAGGCCCTGGCGGTCGCCGGCGGCCCGGCGCAGACGATCCTGATCCACAGCGGCCAGCGTGCCCGTTTCCTCCACGCCCGCGCCCTGCCAGGTCAGGCTGAGGCCCATTTCCGCCGCCGCCGCGTTGACGAAATCCCGCACGGAAAACTGCCGCCCCGTGGCGATGACAAAATCCTCCGGCGCGTCCTGCTGCAGCATAAGCCACTGCATTTCCACATAGTCGCGGGCGTGGCCCCAGTCTCGCTTGGCGTTGAGGTTGCCCAGGTAGCAGCAATCCTGCAGCCCCAGAACCATGCGGGCCAGGGCGCGGGTGATCTTGCGGGTGACGAAGGTCTCGCCCCGGATGGGAGACTCGTGGTTGAACAGGATGCCGTTGCAGGCGTACAGGCCGTAGGCCTCGCGGTAGTTGACCGTGATCCAGTAGGCGTAGAGCTTGGCGCAGGCGTAAGGCGAGCGCGGATAGAACGGCGTCTTTTCCGTCTGCGGCACCTCCTGCACCAGGCCGAACAGCTCGGAAGTGGAGGCCTGATAGAACCGCGTGGTCTCCGTGAGCCCGGCGATGCGGATGGCCTCCAGCAGGCGCAGCGCGCCCAGGGCGTCCACGTCCGCCGTGTATTCCGGCGATTCAAAGGAGACCTGCACGTGGCTCTGGGCGGCCAGGTTGTAAACCTCGTCGGGCCGCACTTCCTGCATGATGCGAACCAAGTTGCTGGAGTCGCTCAGATCCCCGTAGTGCAGGATAAAGCGGCGCTCCTGGGCGTGCGGATCCTGATAGAGGTGGTCGATGCGATCCGTATTGAAGAGCGAGGCCCGGCGTTTGATGCCATGCACCTCATAGCCCTTGTGCAGCAGAAATTCCGCGAGGTAGGCCCCGTCCTGGCCGGTGATGCCGGTGATAAGCGCTTTTTTCATGATGCCGGGCAGATTCCTTTGGTTGGTGGGGGCGTGACGCGCCCCGTAGTGGCATTCATCTGCAACAAAATCATAATAGAATATCCTGAGTCCGTGTTCTTGTCCACCGCACTGCACGCCGTGAAGCGGGCGGAAGGCGTCATGGCCGCGGACGTTTGTCCTCGCGGCCGTAGACGTCCGCAAAGCGCACAATGTCGTCCTCACCCAGATAGGAGCCGGACTGGATCTCAATGAGCACCAAGGGGATGACGCCGGGGTTTTTGAGCCGGTGCCGGGTTCCCACAGGAATATAGGTAGACTGGTTTTCCGTGTAAAGGCGCACCTCCGCGCCGTTGGTGACCTCGGCCGTGCCGCTGACCACCACCCAGTGTTCGGCGCGGTGGTGGTGCATCTGTAAGGAGAGCTCCGCGCCGGGATTGACCACAATGCGCTTGACCTGAAAACGCCCGCCCAGGGCAAGGGTCTCGTAGCTGCCCCAGGGACGGTAGACCAGCGGATGCTGGCGGCATTCCGGCCGCCCGGCGCGCTGCAGACGGCCCACGATTTTTTTGACGTTCTGCGCTTGCTCCCGCGGGGCCACCAGCACGGCGTCCCGCGTTTCCACCACCACCAGATCGCGCACGCCCATAACGGCCAGCAGCCGGTGGGTGGCGTTGCAGTAGCAGTCTGCGGCGTCTTCCAGCAGCACGTCCCCGGCGCAGACGTTGCCCGCCGCATCGGCGGCCCCGGCCTGATAAAAGGCCTCCCAGGAGCCCAGGTCGCTCCAGCCCGTGGCCAGCGGCGTCACGGCCGCCAGCGTGGTGTGCTCCATGACGGCGTAGTCAATGGAGTCGGCGGGCGCGGCCAGAAAGGCGTCCTTGTCCGGCCGGCAGAATACGCCGTCGTTTGTGTGCCCTTCCCAGGCGGCGCGGCAGGCCGCGGCCATCTCCGGCGCGCAGCGCGCCAGCTCCTGCAGATAGACGGAGGCCCGCAGCAGGAACATGCCGCTGTTCCACAGGTAGCCGCCCTGGGCCAGCATGGCCGCGGCCGTAGCCTGGTCGGGCTTTTCCGCAAAGCGGGCCACGGCAAAACCGTCCTCGCCCAGCGGCGCGCCCTGTTCGATGTAGCCGAAACCCGTCTCCGGGGCCGTGGGCGCAATGCCGAAGGTGACGATGCGCCCTTGCGCGGCCAGACGCGCGGCGCGCGCCACGCCTGCCGCGAAGACGTTCGCGTCCGCAATGGCGTGGTCTGAGGGCAGCACCAGCATGCAGGGATCCGCGCCTGCGGCGGTCAGGGCCAGGGCCGCCAGGGCGATGGCGGGGGCCGTGTTGCGCGGGGCGGGCTCCAGCAGCACTGTGCCGCTGACGCCGCACTGGTAGAGGGCGGCAGTCACATAGAAGCGGTGTTCTTCATTGCAGACGATAACGGGCGCGGCGTCCGGGGCCACAGCGGCGGCGCGGGCCACCGTATCTTTGAACAAGGTGCGCCCTTCGCCCAGGTCCACAAACTGCTTGGGGTAGGTTTCGCGGGAAAGGGGCCAAAGCCGCGTGCCGCTGCCGCCGCACAGAATAACGGGAACTATGTCCGACATGAGTTTCTCACCAATAAGATAGATGCTGCCAAAAG
>JAEWQH010000063.1 GCA_023399275.1 Bacillota bacterium | reverse complement strand
GATACATCCTTGTCAAGGGCGTCCCGCACCTCTCCTGGAAGCTCTTTGCGTGGAAGTACACGACCGAGAACCTCTCGCTCCTGCCTGCGCTGCTCAACACGATCCTGCTCACGGCGCTCGCCCTGCTCATCGCCGTTCCGCTCGGCGTATTCGCCGCCATCTACCTCGTGGAATACGCAAAACGGGGCAGCCGGCTTGTGCGCATCATCCGCATGAACGCAGAGACGCTCGCAGGCATCCCCTCCATCGTCTACGGTCTGTTTGGCATGCTGTTTTTCGTGACCACGCTCAAACTGGGTTTTTCCATGCTCTCCGGCGCGCTGACGATCGCCATCATGATCCTCCCAGTCATCCTGCGCACCTCGGAAGAGGCGCTCATGAGCGTGCCGGACAGCTACCGCGAGGGCAGCTTCGGCCTCGGCGCGGGGCGGCTTCGCACGGTGTTTCGCGTCGTGCTGCCGGACGCGATCCCCGGCATCCTCGCGGGCGTGATCCTCGGCGTCGGGCGAACGGTCGGCGAGACGGCGGCGCTGCTCTATACAGCAGGCACCTCGTCCGACACTGTTTCCGGCATCATGGACTCCGCGCGCACCCTATCGGTGCACATGTACGCGCTCTCGCAAGAGGGACTGTACATCGACCAGACCTATGCGACCGCCGTAGTGCTGCTCGTGATCGTCGTGGGCATCAACGCGCTCTCGGCCTCTCTGGCCAAGCGCGTCAGCAAGCGCAAGATTTAACCGCAGATAAGGAAACACGATATGAACAAGTTTGAAATCTCGAATCTCGACCTGTACTACGGCCAGCTGCACGCGCTCAAAAGCGTGGAGTTGAAGATACCGGAGCGCCAGATCACGGCGTTCATCGGCCCGAGCGGCTGCGGAAAGAGCACGCTGCTGCGCACGCTCAACCGCATGAACGACCTCGTGGAGGGCTGCCGCATCACAGGGCAAGTGCTGCTGGACGGGCAGGACATCTACAACGGCGGTCTGGACACGACGCTGCTGCGCAAGCGCGTCGGCATGGTGTTTCAAAAGCCGAACCCCTTCCCCATGAGCGTTTACGACAATGTCGCCTTCGGCCCGCGCACACACGGCATGCGCGGCAAGGCGAAGCTGGATGACATCGTGGAGCAATCCCTGCGCAACGCTGCCATCTGGGACGAGCTCAAGGACCGCCTGCGCAAAGACGCGCTCGGGCTCTCCGGCGGGCAGCAACAGCGCCTCTGCATCGCGCGTGCGCTGGCCGTTGAGCCGGAAGTCGTGCTCATGGACGAGCCGACCAGCGCGCTCGATCCGATTTCTACAAGCAGAATCGAAGACCTGTGCGTGACGTTGCGCGAAAATTATACTATAATCATTGTAACGCACAACATGCAGCAGGCCGCCCGTATCTCCGACAACACCGCGTTCTTCCTGCTCGGCGAAGTCATCGAGTACGGAAACACGGAAAAGCTCTTCAGCCTTCCGCGCGACAAGCGCACGGAAGATTACATCACGGGGAGGTTTGGTTAATGCGAATCACATTTGAAGAACAGCTGCGTCTTTTGAACCAGGAACTGCTCGAGATGGGCGCCCTGATCGAGCACGCGATACAATCCGCCAGCGAAGCGCTGATCAAGCGGGATGTGGAGGCGGCCAACCACTCCATCACGTTTGACCGCGAAGTGGATCAGAAGGAGCGCGATATTGAGGCGCTCTGTCTCAAGCTGCTGCTGCAGCAGCAGCCGGTAGCGAAGGACCTGCGGCTCATCTCTGCCGCGCTGAAGATGATCACGGACATGGAGCGCATCGGCGACCAGGCCGCGGACATCTCCGGCATCGTCATCTATCTGGCCGGCAAGCCGTATATCAAGTCTCTTGAGCACCTGCCGCAGATGGCGGAGGCAGCGATCCGAATGGTATCCGGCAGCATCGACGCCTTCATCAAAAAAGACCTTGCGCTCGCGCGCAACATCATCGCCATGGACGACGTGATCGACGACCTCTTCGACACGATTAAGGGCGAACTGATCGCGCTGATCCAGCACGATCCTGAAAACGGAGAGCAGGCGGTCGACCTGCTGATGATCGCAAAGTATTTTGAGCGCATCGGCGACCACGCGCAAAACATCGCCGAATGGGCGGAGTATTCCATCACCGGCGTGCACAAGGGGTCCGAGCTATGATCTACTATATCGAGGACGACGCAAACATCCGCGAGCTGGTGATCTACACGCTCAACCAGACCGGCCTCTCTGCGAAGGGATTTCCGGATGCGCAGGCATTTTTTGCGGCTGCGGCCGAGGAGAAGCCCTCGCTGATTCTGCTCGATATCATGCTGCCGGGCGAGGACGGGCTCTCCGTCCTGCGCAAGGTGCGCGCAAACGCGAGCACAACGTCGATCCCAGTGATGATGATCACCGCCAAGACCACGGAGTTTGACAAAGTCTCCGGCCTCGATCTCGGCGCGGACGACTATATCACAAAGCCCTTCGGCATGGCGGAGCTCGTCGCCCGCGTCAAAGCCCTGCTGCGCAGAAGCGGCATGAAGGCGAGCGCCGAGCGCCTCTGCCACGAAGAGCTTGTGGTAGACATCTCCAAGCACACGGTCACGGCCGCGGGAAACCCCGTCACGCTGACCTACAAAGAGTTTTCGCTGCTGGCATGCCTGATGGAGAACGCCGGCCGGGCGTTCACGCGCGAGCAATTGCTCGAAACCGTCTGGGGCTACGACTACGAGGGCGGAACGCGCACCGTGGATGTGCACGTGCAGACCCTGCGCACCAAGCTTGGCAGCAGCGGCCGGTTTGTCGAAACCGTGCGCGGCGTGGGATACCGCTTCGGCGAATGACGCGCGATCTGTTCTGCGCACGGGTGGCATTTTCCGCCGCCCGGCACGGAACGCCCGCGGTGAAATGGGAGCATTTGCTATGAGAAAACGCATCTTCTGGAATATCTTTCTCGCTTCGATCATCGCGGCGCTCCTGCTCGGCGGCGTGGTGCTGCTGGCGCAATACCGCGTGTTTGAATCGCTCATATTCGCAGAGCTTTCCACCGAGTGCGAATACGTCGAGCGGGGGCTCGCCTCCGCGGCCGACGAGCAGGCCTATCTGACAAGCCTGCCTTCAAGCGACCGGCTGACGCTGATCGCCGCAGACGGCACCGTGCTCTTCGATTCCACCTCGGACGCTGCCAAGCTGGAGAACCATGCGGACCGCCCGGAAGTCACGGCCGCAAAAGCGACCGGCGAGGGCACGAGCAGCCGCTTTTCACAGACGCAGCTGATCAAGAACTTCTACTATGCTCGCCTGCTCTCGGACGGGCGGGTGCTGCGCATTGCGGACAGTCACAAAAGCGTGCTCGGCATGGTTGGTTCACTACTGCCGGTCATGCTGCTGATCTTCGCCGCAATCGCCGTCATCTCCGTTTTTTTCGCGCGGTTTGCGGCAAAGACGATCATT
>JAEWQH010000029.1 GCA_023399275.1 Bacillota bacterium | reverse complement strand
GCGCTGGTGCAAACATCGAGTGGATTCGCGATCAGTTTTTCCGGCAGGAGAAGGAGAAGTACGGCGCGGGTGTTTTCAATTATATGGACGAAGTGATCGCCACCGTGCCGCCGGGCAGCGACGGGCTGATCTGTACGCCGTGGATGCTCGGCGAACGCTGCCCTGTTTCGAGCACGACCACGCGAGCCACGCTGTTTAACATCTCCCTTGTGCACACGCGCGAGCATCTCATGCGTGCGGTCTACGAGGGCATCGCCTACAACATCCGTTGGATTCTGCAGAACTTTTGCCGCGACTACGGCATCGCCTGTGACGATATCCGCATCATCGGCGGCGGCGCGCTGGACAAGGGCTGGATGCAGATTCTCTCCGATGTGACGGGGCGCAGCATCCACGTGGTGGAGAATCCGCGAAACGCCGGCGCGGTCGGTGCGGCTGTTGTCGCACTCATCGGCCTGGGCGAGCTGCCCGACTTTGCTGCGGCAAAGCGGTTTGTGCGCGTGAGCACGGTGTTCGTGCCAAACGAGGAGAACAGGGCGGTCTACGATGTGCTGTTTATGCAGTATCGGCAGCTCTATCATGCGCTTAGCGGCGTCTATACCGAGGCAAACGGAAAGCGCTTCACCGGGGAGACGAAGCGCGCATAAAGCATAGCGAGGGACGGATGTATGACAAAATTTCAGGCCGAACAGGCTTTTTTGGAACTGGCGGTGCAGCTGCGGCACGAAGGTCTGCTCGGCGGGCCGGCGGGCGCGGTGCGGGCCGCACTGCGCGGGGAGGACGGAAGCGCTTTTCTCGCCGTGCTCGACGACGCGGGTACTACGATAGAAGAGCCGGCGGCCGGACGGGGGCAGGCGACGTTTTTGCATGCGTTTGCGGTCAAGCCGGAAGCGCGGGTACTGCTGCTGCTCGGCGGCGGGTATGCGCGGCAGATCGCGGGGCGCCTGCGCGCGCTGACGGCGGAACTGGACGATATGGCGCAGATCGTGGGCCTTACCGCGCGGGTTGCCACGGCGCTTACGCCGGGTGAGATCGCGCGCTGCCTGCGCGGGCGCAACAGCTGCTTTGTCCGGACAGAAGGGATGCTGATTACGGGGCGATCCGTTTCCGAGGCGGTTACGGGCGCGATTTTGCTCGAAAAGGCGGCGATGACGCACATCCTCGCGCAGAAGCTCGGCGGGGCGAAGCGCGTACCGCCGCTTTCGGCCGCACTGATGCACCTCATCTATCAGAAGAAGTACTCAAAGATCAATCTCGGCGCGGAAGCGGCAAAGGGCCTGCCTGCGACAGAGGAACCCGAAAGCGGCGGTGCGTATGCCCCCGGAGAGCGTGCGCTTCGCGAGCAGATCGTCGCCTGCGGCAAACGGCTACAGGAAGAAGGGCTGCTTCAGGGTACATGGGGGAATCTCGCCGTGCGTCTTGATGAAGCATATATGCTCTGCACGCCGAGTGGGCTGGACTACCGCATACTGACGCCGTCGGACATCGTAAAGGTCGAGCGCTCCACGCTGGACTATGGCGCTCAGCGAAAGCCGACAAGCGAAAAGCGCCTTCATCGTGATATCTTTGCCGCCCGCGCGGATATAGGTGCGGTGATCCATACGCACGCGAAGCTTTGCGGCGTGTTCGCGGCGGCGCGCAGTGACATCCCCTTTGGCGAAGGCGAAGAAAAGCGACTGATCGGTGAAGAGATGCGCTGCGCAGGGCACGCGCTGCCTTCTACGAAAAAGCTATCCCGCGTTGCGATCCGAGCGCTGGGCGGGCGCAATGGCTGTCTGCTGATGAACCACGGAGTCATCTGCTGCGGCGCGGATCTGGAGGAGGCATACAGCGCCTGCAAAGCCGCGGAAGAAGCGGCGGGGCGGCTGCTGGGGCGATGATGCAAGAATAGGTTCAAGAAAAAACGGCGGAGCTGGGGCTTCGCCGTTTTTGGGCCGTAAGAAGACGCCGCTATGCGCCGAGCCGGCTCATGCGCGCTAGGACATAGAGCAGCACGCTGTTCCAGTAAATGGTGGTCTCGTTGGTGGAGTAGCTCTCGGCGGAGTCGATGTAGCATTCTGCGGCGGGTTTGCCTGCGAGCAGCGTTCGGGCCATGAGGTCGTGCAGCCTCTCGTCGGGGCCGCCGACCAGCATGCCGGGCATCGCGCGGCCGGCTGCAGCGGAGGGGCGATGATGCGGCTGCACGGGGGAGGACTCGTCCGCACCCGTAATGAAATTGACGCCAAGCGGGTTGCCGCCAAAGAGATAGTCGAGGTGAGAGCGGGCGGCGGAGAGAAACCGCTCGCTCTCCTGCGCGTCGTTTGCCAGCAGCAATACCATCGTGTCGTTGAGCAGATACATGTTACTGCCCCAGAGAAACTCTGAAATCGAGATGCCGAGCGGGCTTTTTTCCGTGCGCTGGCAGATCTGCTCTGCGCACGCCAGCAGGTCGGCGCGAATGCGGCCAGCCAGAAAAGCGTCTTCACAGGTGCGCGGACCGGCGCATAGCACGGCGTTGCCGTAGCCGCCGACATCCGCCCAGCCGAGGTCGGCCGAGCGTCCTGCCCGGTAGAGCGAGGCTGCGTCCGCAAGGTAGTATGACTGGCCGGTGGCCTGATACAGCGCGCAGGCGGCAAAATAGCGCTCGTCTGCGTCCGAGGTGTCTCCATACTCGCCGGTGACCACGCCGGACGGGTTGCAAAACGGCAGCGGGCGTGCGTGCTTTAAAAACTCATATGCCTGAATTGAGGCGCGCAGGCACTTCTTGGCAAACGGGCGATGGATGGATTCGTAGAGCGGCGCCGCCAGTGCCATGACTGCGGAGAAATCGCCTGTCGCCGCCGTGGAAACGGGAAAGACGAATAGATCGGCCGTCTCGTCCTGCGGGGCGGCGGTGAGATCGGGAAAATATGCGCAGGTGACTTTGTGGTATACGCCGCCGTCGTCCCGCTGCATCTTCAGCAGCCACTCCAGCTCGAAGCGCACCTCATCCAACACATCCGCAATGCCGTTTCCACTTTCGGGGATGCCCCAGTCGTCGCCAAAGGCTTCCGGCGCGGCCCGATACGCCAGCAGCAGGTCGGCGACCGCCTTGCAGGCGGGAACGACATACCGCCCATAATCGCCCGCGTCGTGCCAGCCGCCGGATACGTGGAGGAAGGTATCCGACCCGAAGACACGCGCCGGCGCGGTGTGGCATGCCGGATGGGAAAACATGCCGGCGCAGGCCTCTTCCAGCGCCGCGCCGCAGCGCTGCAGATAAAACATGCGGCCGACCGGCTTGATCAGCGACTGGATCATCAGACTCCTTCGCATGCGGTTGGATGCCTGACTTTTCCCCGCGTGAATGCCGAAGCGGGCCGGCGGGATATCCTGACTGGTGATGCTTTCCATTGGCTGCGCCTCCTAACGCGACGGCCGCCGCCGCATCCTCTGCAGCGCGGCGCGAATGAAATCAGTCGTTGATGTTCTTGACGGTGTCGCCCTTGAGCAACTGGCCGGAGACCATGATCTGCTGCGGGAGAGCGGTCTTCGGTTGCTCGATGAGCTCGACGAGCTTCGCCGCGGCCTCGCGACCCATCGACTCCGCATCCTGCCGGTAGGTGGTCAGGCGTGGGCGGAGCACCTGCGAGAGCAGAATTCCGTCATATCCCGCTACGCTCATATCCTCCGGGATGGAGACGCCCTGGCGCTCCAGCTCATTCATGCCGCCGATGAAGGAAAAATCGTCCGGGTAGAGGATGCAGGTCGGCCGGTCGCTCAGCGCGAGCAATTCGCGCGTAGCCAGCCCGCTGTACTTGGGATCGTGGTAGAGCGCGGGCTTCACATAGTATTCCGGCACGCGCAGGCCAAGGCTCGCGCAGGTTTTGTGGAAACTGATGAGCCGCTTTTGTGTAACGGACGTATCCTCGCCGTGGATGAAAGCGATGCGCCGGTGACCCATCTCGTAGACGTAGTGCACCAGAGCGGAGATGCCGCCGATGTTGTCCGAGAGCACCGAGGTGCGGTTGTCGTAGACAAAGTCGAGGGACACGGTCGGGATCTCGCTGGCGATGAGCTTGAGCACCGCGGGATCGGAGAAATCGACGGATGCGATGATTACACCGTCGCAGTTGCGATACTTCGTATGCTCGTAGTAGTCCATCGAAAACTCGCCGATGTCTTTGCTGATGAAGGTGATGTCGTAGCCACGCCGCTCCGCCTCGACCTTTAAACTATCCAAAATCGAAGAAAAATACTCGTGCTTTAGGCCGGAGCCGGTCTTGTCGACAAACAGTACGCCGATGTTGTGGGAACGCCCGAGCTTGAGCGCGCGCGCCGTGGCGTTGGGCAGATAGCCCATCTCTTTTGCGACGCGGCGAATCTGGGCGATGGTATCCGCGCCGATATCCGTGTGTCCGTTGAGCGCCTTGCTCACTGTAGCGCGCGAAACACCGCAGCGCTCGGAGATATCTTTAATCGTCACCATGATGATTACCGCCTGTCTGACAAAGAATGGAGGATGATGCATGCCGGGAAGGCCGGCGGGGATGCGCCCGGAGAAACCCGGGGCAAAACGCGAAAAAAGCATAAGTAAAATTAAGAAGCGCTTAAACGATTTCGCAACTTGATTATATCCGAGGCGAAAAAGCTTGTCAAGAACGTTATTTTGAGATGCCTGCGCAGATCGGCAAAGAAATATTGCTGAAATCTACTGTTGTTCGGGTAAAAATTCGAACGACATTGCGGATATCCCGCCGGATATAGCGGGGGATGTGGGGGGGGATGATATGTTGAACTTAATCGATTTAGTTGCATTGCCCCCGTTGCGAGACCATACAAAACGTGTATAATGTAAGGGACGAATCGCAAAACGCCCATCTATTTCAACAGAGCATCCCGCAAACACAAATCACATCCGTGTACGGCGCACGCGCCGGGCGGATGCTTCATGAAGGAGCAGTCTCATGGATTGGAACGATATCAGCATCCGGTGGACGGATGGCGCGCCGGTGTATCTGCAGCTGGCCAATTATTTTTTTGCGCGGATCGCCTCCGGCGCGCTGCGGGAAGGGGACGCGTTGCCGACGGAGACCGCGCTGTGCAAGGCGCTCGGCATCAGCCGCTCCACCGTGCGCCAGGCGTTTCAGATGCTGGAGGACGAGGGGGTCATCGTCCGCAAAAAGCGCGTCGGCACGCGCGTATGCAAGCCGAAGCTCAAGCGCAGCATCAGCAACCTCTACAACTTTACGACGGAGATGCGCGCGCTCGGCCTTGTGCCGAGCTCCGAGGTGCTTTCGTTTACGAGTGTGCATCCGCCGGCGAAGATCGCCGAGACGCTTTGTCTTGCCGCGGGGGAGGCGGCGTTTCGCATCGAGCGCTTGCGGATGGCGGACGGCGAGCCGCTGCTGCTGGAGACGGCGTATATCCCAACGCGAATCTGCCCGACGCTCAGCCGCGAGCAGCTCAACGAGTCCCTCTACGAGACCATACGCGAATGCTCGGGCTCGTCCCCGCTGGAAGCGACGGAGATCTACGAGGCGGTCACGCTTAACAAGCGCGACGCGGAGTTGCTGCATATGCGCGCGGGAGAGGCAGCTTTCCGGATCCAACGCATCTCGAAGAATACCTCCGGCGAGATCTTCGAATACTGCGTCGAGCTTGCGCGGGGCGACCGGAACAAGTTCCAGATCGTGCTGCGCAACTCCGGCGTGCAGTACTCGCGCGTGCTCTGACGAGGCGCCGACGGCGGTACATGCGTAAAAAAATTATGCTGGCTTTTTGGAAAACCCGGCATTATAATAACAGTAGCTGAAGCATTTCAGCTTCGCAAGCCGGTGATTTGCAGATCAAACGTACGAATCACCTCGTCGCATGGGCGGCCGCGCCCGGCGAAACCTGTGAATGTCCTAAATCGAATTACGAAAAACACGCCGTATGACAGTGGTCTACGGCTATTAGTGCTTTTGAGAAAGCTATTTTCTTTGCGCTAAACTGAAATATGTATCAACAATCTGCATACAAATAGGCGATGATCTGGAAAACAGAGCGGTGATTTCACATGAAATTCACGTTGTGTTTACTGATTTTACGCGTTATGAAAGAATAATCACAATAATTAATGCAATAGTAGTTGATTTTTTATGAAATAGAAAGTATAATGACAGCGAAGTAAAGGAAAGGAGACCAATAACATGATCAAACTCAACGTGACGAATCTCAAGCGGTTCTTCGAAATCGTCAACAATGCGGAAGGCTCGGTCAAGCTGCTTGTTGCAGAGCGTGAGCCGGAAGAACTCAAGGGCAACAGCTTTGTGCAAAACCTGCTGCTCGATACGCAAAACGGCGTCACCAAGCTCTCCGTCGAAACGGAATCCGAGCGTGATACGATCCGCCTGATCCGGTTCATGATGGAAGACGGCAAAAGCCTCGGCGAGAACACGGGCTCTTCGCGCATCTACGCGGCGTAACCAATCACTCCTGAAGAGCGGTTCGTTCCGGCGGCGGAGATAGAAATCCACCAAAGGACGAATCCCGGGTCGGGGCCAGCACAACCGAATAGAGAACTGCGAAGAGGCTTACAACGGCGTAAGCTTCTTTATTTTTGTGATTTTTGGAGTCCGAGCGGCGAACCGCCTGCTTTTTCGCAGCATTCCGGTACGAATCGTATGGATTTTTTCTGTGAATCGGTATAAACTGAAATGGAACGCAAGATAGGGTAACCGCCTATCGAGTACCATGAATACAGGAGGGAGCATCTATGCAATCGAATCAACAACTGATAGACACACTGAATGCACTGCTGGCAGATGAACTCACCGCGATCAACCAATACATCGTGCATGCGGAGATGTGTGAGGACTGGGGCTACGGCAAGCTGCACAAGATCTTTGAAAAGCGCGCCATCGACGAGATGAAGCATGCCGAGAAGCTGATCGGCAGGATCCTGTTCCTGGAGGGCATACCGATCGTAACGGAGCTCAACAAGATCCACATCGGCGCCGACGTGCCCAAGCAGGTTGAAAACGACCGCGTCGCCGAGATGGGGGCGATCAAAGGCTATAACGACGCGATCGCACTTGCGGGCGAGCTGCGCGACTATGCGACGCGCGACATCCTCGTTCAGATTCTCAACGACGAGGATAAGCATATGGATGAGATCGAAGAACTGCAGGGGCAGATCGAGCAGATGACGCTGCCGATCTTCCTGCTCGGCCAGCTCGGATAAGCCGAAGCATCAGGCGACTTTATGAAACGAGGCCACCCGAAAACGGGTGGCCTTGCTGCGCTTTTGGAAACTTGCTTTGTATTCCGGGCAAACGGGCAGCCGGTGCTCATCCGCCGATCTGCACCCGAAACCCGGCGTGCTCCAGCGACGCAGCGAAGGCGGAGATATCTCCGTCGCGCAGTTGCTTGAGGCCATCGTACGCATATGGCAGATGGAGCCGCTGATATTTGCTTTCGCCCAGCTGATGAAAGGGAAGCAGCTGCACCTCCTGCGCGCCGACGGCGCGTAGCGCGGCGGCGAATCCATCAAAATCCGCAGCGCTGTCGTTGAAGCCGGGGATGACCGGGATGCGGACGACGACCGGCGTCTTGCCCTTGAGCGCCGCCGCTATGTTGCGCAGGATCAGCGCGTTGCCAACGCCCGTGCCTTGACGGTGTTTCGCGTCGTCGTAATGCTTGAGGTCGATGTAGGCAAAATCCACGGCGTCCAGCACGCGGGCAAATGTAGCCGGCTCGATGCAAGCCGCGGTTTCGATGGCTACCTGGATGCCTTCGCGGTGCAGCGCCTTCGTAAGCTCGAGCACAAACGCGGGGTGCAGCAGCGCTTCGCCGCCGGTCAGCGTTACGCCTCCGCCGCTCTCGTCATAAAAGGGCTTGTCCTTGACGAGCTCATGAACGAGCGCGTCCACATTGTAGCGCGTTGCCGTTTCGCCCGGAAGCGGCTCCATCGGCTGGCTTTCGGGGTTGGAGCACCAGCCGCAGCGCAGATTGCAGCCCTGAAAAAACACATCCGTACGGATGCCTGCTCCGTCGTGGATGGAAAACCGCTGGAGATTGAATATCAATGCTTCTTGCATAACAAACGCCTCGTTTCATACATATTTTACAGCAAAATACGTGCAAAGTAAACAGAATACTTACGAAAGAAAGTAAATATACTTGCGAACCGAAGTATTCGTTGACACAGCGCCCGGCGGCCCATAGAATGGAAAGGAGATATTTTGAACAAAAGGCGGGAAGAACGAATATGAAACAACCCCTGCGTATCGGCATAATCGGCACGAGTTTTGTCAGCGACTGGATCTGCGAAGCCGCCGGGATGTGCGAAAGCTGCGAGATTGCGGCTGTATTTTCGCGCGATGAGGCGCGCGCAAGCGCTTACGCCGAAATGCGGTGTATCGGCGGATGTTTTGACGATGAAGAAGCGTTCCTCTCGTCTGGGGAAATCGACGCGGTGTACGTTGCCAGCCCGAATATCGTTCACTACCGGCAGGTACTGCGTGCGCTGGAACACGGAAAGCACGTGCTCTGCGAAAAACCGCTCGCCCTCAACGCCGCGCAGGCGGAGCGGATGATGCAGGCGGCCAGAGAAAAAGGGCTGATTCTGCTGGAGGCGATCCGGCCGGTGCACGATCCGTTTCTTGCCGCGCTGCGCGAGAACCTGCATAAAGTGGGGCGCATCCGCCGGGCGACATTTGAGTTTTGCCAGTATTCCTCGCGATATGACCGGTTTCTCGCGGGCGAGCGCCTGAATGTGTTTGACGCTTCGCTCGGCAACGCTGCGTTGATGGATCTGGCGGTGTATTGCCTGCACGTCTGCGTTGCGCTCTTCGGCGAACCGCAAAAGCTCACTGCGGCGGCGAGCTTTCTATCCAACGGGACGGAGGCTGCGGGCACGATGCTGCTTGACTATGGCGCTCAACAGACGACGATCGCCTACTCCAAGGTGACGAGTTCGGTCTGTCCGAGCATCGTACAGGGGGAGCTTGGAACGCTAGTTTTCGACACGCTCAACCAGCCGAGCTATCTGCGCATGCTTTACCGGGACGGGCGAACGGAGGAGCTCTTCACGCCCGCGAAGAACAACATGGTGCACGAGCTCAACGCATTCGCAGGGATGGTTGCAGGCGGCGGGAGCACGGCGGCGTTTGACGAGCAGAGCCTGCGTGTGATGCGTCTTCTGGACGAGGCGCGCAGACAGATCGGCATCGACTTCGGCACGGGCGAGGCGCTGTAAGCGTGCGCGCTTGCGATTCAGAATGCCGGCCGGGATTGCTCCCGGCCGGCATTCTGAACGCGCGGGGTGATTGAGGATCGCGCAGAAGAAAGGAAAATGAACGGCCAGACTATCTTTTGCGGAAGATTCACAAGAAAGTTGTATATACTATACAAGAAATATGCTATCATAAAAAAATCGATGTTGAATCGCGGGAAAAAACTGGATTGACGCGTTGGCACGCGCATTTGAGGTAAACCGTTGTCGAGCAAGAGAAAAAGGATCATCCTCCCCGCCGCCTTGATCGCGCTGATGCTGCTGTTCATCTGGGCGAACTCGCTTGCGGGGAGCCAAGCGTCCAACGCGATGAGCGGCTGGGTGGAAAGCTGGCTGAAGCCTCTCGTGGACCCGCAGGATCGCATACCGGCCAAGTCGTTTGACCGGGATGTGCGCAAAGCGGCGCACGCGATCGAATACGCACTGCTGGGCGCTTTGCTCGCATGGAGCGGCGTGCGGACCAAGCGGATCAATGCGCGGATGCTGCTTTTCGCCGCGCTGGCTGCCGCCGTGATCGACGAAACCATTCAGCTCCACACCGGTAGAACCAGCCAGGTGCAGGACATATGGATCGACCTTTCCGGCGCCGTGCTGGGGATGCTGCTGGCGCATGCGCTCCTGCGGCGCAAGCGAGCGCATGCTGCGCCTTTGCCTGGCCTATGCGCGAATGAACCGGAAACACATGCGCAACTGGTAACCGGGCGGCGCAGGGTCGCGGTGGTCGCGCTGGCGCTTGTAATTCTTGCCAATATCATCTTTATCTGGTGGAATTCGCTGCAAAGCCGCACCGAATCCCAGACGCTGAGCCTCGGCGTACTGCAAGTGCTCCGCCCGCTGCTGGAGACGGTGCTTCCGCCCGAGCGTGTAACGGATCACCTCATACGAAAGTTGGCTCATTTCACTGAGTTTGGCACGCTGGGCGCCGGGCTGGCGCTGCTGGCGGTCTTGCTGCGCAGGGAAACGCTGCGCGCGGCCATAGACTGCCTGCTTGCCGGGCTCGCCGTCGCACTCATCGACGAGACCATACAGATCTTCACCCAACGCGGTTCGCAGGTCTCCGACGTGCTGATCGATTTTGCAGGTGCTGCGACGGGGATTGCCGCTGTTTTTGCCGTCCGCGCGATCGCCACAGCGGCGGCAAATGCGCGACGGCCGCGCTCATGAGCCGGACTTCGTTTTTGACGGCTCGTTGTTCAGCGCAACCTCGATCTCGCCGTGCTTGCGCTCAAACTCCATGATGTACTGTCGGAGCAGATAGAGAATCTCTCCGTTTGCAGAACGCCCGTCATACCTTGCCACGTGGTGCAGTTTATAGTGTAGCCGCTCGTCGATGCGGATGCCGAGATGTTTGTCTTTCACGATGAATCATCCATTCCTTTTTTTGAGATATGGATTGATTTTAAGTACAAAATGAACTAAAATGCAGATGATGTACTTAAAATAAGTACATTATTTCGACGTATGGGGCGGTTGCTCAGCCAGCCGCATAGATACGGCAGATTTCCCGGATGCATCCGGCCTTTCGTTACAACCGGCGCCGCCAGACGGCAAACATACGCTATTACGATCGCAAAGGCGCGAGGCTCCTTCCGAGGCGGAAGGGGCGTGCGGAGCAAACGGATTTTTCAACAGCGTTGCTTGACCTGTTGTGTTGGGGGAGGACTCGCATGGACGCAAACACGGCCCAAAGGAACGTGCAGACGCAAATTGCTATGGTGCAAAACATGGTGCGGGGATTTCCGATGCCCTGCGCCTGCTACGAAACGATTCTGGACGGGCAGGGGACGATCTGCGATTTTCGCGTAGTCGCCATCAACGAGCGGTTTGAAACGCTCGGCAAAGTCGGCGGCCAAAGTGCCGTCGGCCGGTCTGTGACGGAGGTGTTCGGGCCGATGAACCAGCTGGCGGTGCACCACCTCATCCGCCTGGGAAACGAAGCCTTTGCCAGCGAAGAAAAGAAGGGGCAGGCGCATATCAGCGCGTTTCACTATCTGTATAAAACGACGTTTTTCTTCGTCAGCGACACGCTGGTGATCAGCGTATATGAAGACCTCCAGCAGCAGTTCATCCGCAAATATTTCCGCCAGTCCATACCGCATGATCTGATCGAAAGGAGCATTGCGGAGAGAAACCGCCGACCAAGTGCGCCTCTGTTTCGCAAGGACTGCGAGGAGCCGCCGCGCAGCGCCGTGCTTTCCGGCGCCGGGCATAAGCTGCTGGAGGTCATGCCGCAGTGCATGGATTTTTCGGAGCCGGGCGACGCGGTGTTTCGCGACTCGCTGACGGGGCTGTACGACCGCTTCTTTACGATGGAGGCGATCAAGATGTACCTTGAGCGCAGGGCATTTCCGCTCTATATCGTGCTTGGCGATGTCAATGGGCTGGGAGCCATCAACGATGCTTTCGGCTATGAGGCGGGCGACGAACTGCTGATCCGCATCGCAAAGCTGCTGCGGCACCGCTGCAGGGAGGACGATATCGTCGCCCGCTGGAGTGACGACTCGATGCTGATGGTGCTGCCCTATGCCGAGCATTGGGGTATACAGCGGTTGCTGAACGGGCTTCAATCGGACCTGGATGCGCTCAACAGGGACGCTGGCGTCTCGGTGACGCTTGGCTACGCGTCGTGTGAGCGGCTGCCGCGGAAGGCGGAGGAGCTCATTCGCGAGGCGGAAAAGTGGACGTATCGAAAGAAGCTGCTGATCGATCAAAGCCACAGGAGCAGCATCATTCGCCTTCTGCTGACCACGCTGCACGAACGCAGTGCGGATACCAAGGAGCATTCCGACCGGCTGGCCAACGACTGCCGCCGGATCGGCGAAGCGCTCGGGCTCTCGGCGGAGACGATCGGCGACCTGCTGTTGCTTGCCATGCTGCACGACATCGGAAAGATCGGCATTCCGGATCATATCCTCAACAAGCCCGGCGCGCTGACGCCGGAGGAACGCCACGTGATCGAGCGGCACCCTGCCATCGGACAGCGAATCGCGCAGACCGCGCCGGAGCTGACGCAGGTGGCGGAGTATATCCTCTCGCACCACGAGCGATGGGACGGGGCGGGCTATCCAAACGGGTTGCGCGGGGAGCAGATCCCTATCCCGAGCCGCATTCTTGCCGTTGTGGACGCATACGACGTCATGGTGACCGGCCGGAGCTATCAGCCGGCGCGCAGTCATGCCGAAGCGGCCGCGGAGCTGCGCCGCTGCGCAGGCACGCAGTTTGACCCGAACGTGGTAGACGTATATCTCGGCCTGCTGGCGGAAGCGGAGCACGTCGAGTAGGGCGTAAAAAAACGGAGCGGTGTCTGCCGCTTCGTTCGCTCGTTTAAAACGAATTTTTGATGCGATATCACGTGCCGCCTGCCAGCCAAGGAGGCTCGGGCGGCCTATTCCGAGGGCGGCGCGCCGGCCTCGGCGGCGAACGCATCCTCCTCCGAGGGGGGCTCGGATGCCCAGAGCCCGCGCGCCATATACCAGTCGATGGATTCGCGCAGAAACTCCACGCTCACGTTGAGCGTGAAAGCGATTTCGTAGATGTCGTCCGTATTGCGCGCGGCAGTGCGGATCGCGTCCGGTGAAAGCAGGCGGTCGTGCGCCCACTTGCGCGCCTTGGCTTCGGCGCGCCAGTCATCCGCTGCGCTGTAGTGCAGCCGCCGGTCGGAACCGGTGTAGTGGTGGCCGAGCTCCTCCGCCAGCCAGCAGGCGCGCTCCGCCTGCGTGCCGTCTTGCCGGATGACGATATGCTCGCCGGTCTCGGTTCTGATATATGCGGCGGACATGCCGGGCACGGGGATCTCGCGCTCGTGCACGTCGATTCCGCGCTCGCCCGCCTCCGCGGCAAGCTCTTCGATTCGATTCATCCGCGTCGCCCCCTCTCCATATGCGCCGGCGGCCATACGCCGCTAAATGCTGAATTTGTTCGCCAAAAACTCGATGTATTCCTCATAGCGCTCGCGTCCCTCGGGCGTCAGGCGGGTTACGTCAAAATGCCCGGCCGAGGCGATGATGTGCGATCCGCGCTCCTCCACATCGTCGTTTGCCAGATAGTCGAGCGAGACGTTGAAAAAGCGCGCGAGCGCCAGCAGGGTGGAGCGCTTTGCGTTTTCCGCCCCTTTTTCATATAGGCTGACGATGGTGGTATACGGCACGCCGGATCGCGCGGCGAGCTGGGATTTATTGAGCGAACGCTCCTCGAGCAGCAGATCCAGTTTTTCGGTCAACGTCATTGCGATCACCTCTTTGCCATCATTATAATATGCCGATTACGATGTGTAAACCATAAAAACTACGATGCGGCGTAGAATCGACTTTCTTCCGCGCAAAAGAAACTCTCTTTTTCTGCCGGCAACCGGCTGTTTTGTGACCCCTTTGTGAACCCATGCGCCGGAACGTTGACAATCCGCCGCAAAAGGATTACGATGCAAGTGTATTAGTACGGATAGTACGCTTGTGCGGCGGAAGCTGCAGGAGGAGGGACAGGATGCAAAACAGAAAGTGGGTGCGGCTGCTCGCGCTGGCGCTCGCCGCTGCGCTGACGGTCGGCATGATACCGGTACGCGCTGCGCGCGCGGAGAGCGCCCTGGCGACGGGCTACGTCAACAGCGCGACGCTCAACATGCGTAAAGGCGCGGGCACGGGCAACGCGGTCGTGGAGACACTCTCGCGGAACACCGCCGTCAATGTCTACGAGGTCGCCGGCACCTGGCTGCGGATCGATGTGCCTGCGAGCGGCAAGAGCGGATATGTCAGCGGGAAGTACATCACCATCCATAACGCGAGCCTGGCTGCCTATGCGCTCGGCTGCACGTCCGGAAAGGTTCACCTGCGTAAGGAGGCGACGAGCAAGAGCGACAGCCTCGGCATCGTCCCCGCCAACGCCGGGGTAACCATCTATTCGGCAGATGCCAAGACCGGCTGGTACAAGGTTAAAGTGCACGCGACCGGCGGCGAGGGCTACATCTCTCCGCTCTACGTCAAGGTCGTCTCCAAGGTGGACAAGGCCGAGGCGACAGGGGAGATCACCTCGAACAACGTCAACCTGCGTTCCGGCCCGGGTACCGACTATTCGAAACTCGGCAAGTTGCAGCGGAGCGACGGCGTGACCATACTCGACAAGAGCGGAAGCTGGTACAAGGTCAAGGTGACTTCGACCAAGAAGACCGGCTATGTATATGAAAGCTTCGTCAAGGAGACCAGCTCGTCTGCAACGCCGGCGCCGGGGACGACTCCATCGGGCAGCCAGGCGGGTCGGCTCAATGCGGGCGGCGTGAACTTCCGCAAGGGACCGTCCGCTTCCTACTCCAGCCTTGGAAAGCTCGACAAGGGGACGGAGGTGACGGTGCTCGGCACATCCGGCAGCTGGTATCAACTCACCGTGAACGCAACGGGGAAGACGGGTTACGTGTTTGCGGCGTATGTTACGATCACATCTACCGCCGCATCGCCTACGCCTACGCCGACGGCGCCCCCCGCGGGCAGTCAGGCGGGGCGGCTCAACGCGGGCGGCGTGAACTTCCGCAATGGACCGTCCACGTCCTACGCCAGCCTCGGAAAGCTCGATAAGGGGACGGAGGTGACGGTGCTCGGCACATCCGGCAGCTGGTATCAGCTCACCGTGAACGCAACGGGGAAGACGGGCTACGTGTTTGCGGCGTATGTTACGATCATCTCCGCAACGCCTGCGCCAACCGTCACGCCGACACCGACGCCGACACCGACACCTACGCCGACGGCCGTCCCGACGGCGGTGCCGACGGTATCGCCGGGCTGACGGGAGAATCGTTCCTGCGACAGACAGGGGCGTTGGATTCTGAAATAACAGCGCTGGGCGGTGATGCCCGGCGCTGTTTTGCCGCGACGCGGGCGACGGGGCATCTATTGAGGTGCAGAAACGAAAAAATGAAAGAAACGGTTGAAAAGCGTCTGATCTGCGATATGAAACTGTAAAAAAATGTCGTATCCGTGCGAAAACAGAACAATCAGGGGTAGTTTCAGGCGAAAGCTGTGGTATAATACCATCAATCAAATCAGCGCGTTTGCCGCGCGGATGTGCGCGGCTGAATGGAAGACAATGAACTTCGAACTCTGCACTTGTGAAGACCTGCTCAACGATCTGCACGAAGGGATCTATCTGGTCGATAAAAACCGGGGGATCACATTTTGGAATCAGGGGGCTGCTCGGATCACCGGCTTTTCCGCGCAGGAGATGCTCGGACGCTACTGCTACGACAACCTGCTCAACCACGTGGATGAACAGGGCACGCAGTTGTGTATCGCCGGCTGTCCGCTGCAAAAAACGCTCAAGGACGGCGCGCCGCGCAGCGCGCAGGTATATCTGCACCACAAGAACGGACACCGGCTGCGCGTGGATATCAAGGTGCGCCCGCTCTTTGCCGGCGGCGAGATCGTCGGCGCGTCGGAGGTTTTTTCCAGTGCGGATTTCAGCGACTGCTCCGATTTAAGCATGAAGGAGCTTGAGCGGCTCGCACTGTTCGACCAACTCACTCAGCTGCCGAACCGGCGGTATATCGACTCGTTTCTGGAGAACCAGATCCGCGATTTTCAGACGCTCGGCATCCCCTTCGGCGTGCTGATGCTTGACCTGGATTACTTTAAGCGGATCAATGACGCATACGGCCACGGCGCGGGTGACGCGGTGCTCAAGATGATCGCGGGGACGTTTCAAAGCGCTATGCGAAAAAACGACTTCATCGGGCGCTGGGGCGGGGAGGAATTCGTCGCGGTGCTGCGCGGCGTAACGCATCTGGAGCTGCGGGTGATCGCCGAGAAGGTCTGCCGGCTGGCAGCGCAGTCCGGCTTGACGCGCGGTGAGAATCTTTTGCAGGTGACGGTCTCTATCGGCGCGACGATGGTGCTGCCGACGGATAATTCGTTTACGCTCGTCCAGCGCGCGGACGAGGCGCTCTACCGTAGCAAGAATGAGGGGAGAAACCGCGTGACGCTGCTCTAGCGAAACAGACAAACCGCGGAACAATACAAAAAGCCCGTTGGGCTTTTTTGTATGGGGACGATCGGTTGTTGAAGCGCATCAGAACATCTTTTTCTTCGAAAGATAGACCGCAACGCCGATGGAGACCGCAAACGAGGCCAGCACGACTGCGAGAAATCCATATGGACTGTTGGCCAGAGGCATGCCTTCGGAGGCGACGTTCATGCCATAGGCGCCGAAGATGATGGCCGGCACGGAGAGCACGATGGTCATGACCGCGAGAAACTTCATGACGATGTTGAGGTTGTTGGAGATGACGGAGGCGAATGCGTCCATCATGCCGCTGAGGATGCCGCTGTAGATATTCGCCATCTCGATGGCCTGGCGGTTTTCGACGATGACATCTTCGAGGAGGTCTTCATCCTCGGGGTACTTTTTGATGCGGTCGCCTTTGAGCAGCTTTTCGAGCACGACCTCATTGGAGCGCAGCGACGTGGTGAAATAAACGAGGCTCTTTTCCAGCTCCAGCAACTCGATCAGCTCGCGGTTCTCCGTGGAGCCGTGGAGCTTTTGCTCGATTTTGTCGCTGAGGCGGTTGATCACGCGCAGATACTGCAGATACAGGGATGCGTTTCGATACAGGATCTGGAGCACGAAGCGCGTGCGCATATGTGTGCGCAGCTCGTTGGCGTGCTTTTGCTTGAGGGCGTAGAGCACGGGCGTCTCCTCGAGGCAGACGGTGATGATCGCATCCTTGGCGAGGATGATGCCGAGCGGCTCCGTGGTATAGATATCCTTGCCCTTGTTCTTTTCCACGGCGGGGATATCCACGAGGATGAGCGTGTAGTTGTCTTCCAGCTCGATGCGGGAGCGCTCCTCTTCATCCAGCGCGGCGCGAAGATCGTCCGGCTCGATGGAGTATTGCGCGGCGACCTCGGCGAGCTCCTTCTCGGTCGGCTTGACGAGCGAGATCCAGCAGTCCTTTTCCGGTGCGCTGATCTGCCGCATCTCCGCCTCGAAGGTCTTGAAGATCTTCTTCATGGCAGTGTTACTCCTTTCGCTTTACCGCGCGCGGCAAGAAAGCGAAGCTTCCCGAACGCGCGCATCGTGTTTTCGATGATATGTACTTCGTTCGGGAACGGTATCCACCGTCCAATCACACTCCTTTCGTTGAGTTCGCTATCATTATAGAACGAATCTTGCGCGAGGGAAAGCGGTAAAACGAAAAAGGGCCGCTCAAGTCAAAGAAAACCTGCGCTTCTTTCGCGGCGCGCGGTCAAAGACGGTCATGCCGCGCTTTGACAAACCGCATGCGCCATGTTACCATGATGCCGCATCTTACCCAGGCCGGCGAAAGAGCGCCGCAGCTTGGATGAAACGGAGACGTAGTATATGAAGCAGGAGCGCGGTTTTGCGCGGGTTATGATCTCGAAGCGGGCGGAGGCTTCCGTTAAGGCCGGCCATCCTTGGGTCTACGATACCGAGGTGCGTGGCGAAACGGATGCGTTGGAAAACGGGGGGCTGGTTGACGCGTTCTCCGAAAAGGGCGCGTACCTCGGCACGGGTTTTTTCAGCAGGCACAGCAAGATTCGCCTGCGCCTGCTTTCCAACAACGCAAATGAGAAGTTCGACGAGGCGTTTTTTTCGCGCAGACTGCGCTATGCGCTGGACTACCGCAAGACCGTAATGGGGGACGACTACGGCTGCTGCCGCATGGTCTTCGGCGAGGCAGACGGGCTGCCTGGGCTGACGGTAGACTGCTATCACGACGTGCTGGTGAGTCAGGTGCTCTCCGTCGGCATTGAGCGCATCAAAGGCATGCTCTATCGCCTGCTGGTCGCCTTGCTCAAGGACGACGGCATCGCCGTGCGCGGCATCTTCGAACGAAACGAAGCCGGCATCCGCGAGTTGGAGGGGCTTGCGTTGGAGAAAGGCTGGTATTGCGCGGCGTTTTTGCCCGAGCCGCCGAGCCCGCGCATCGAGATCGTTGAAAACGGCATTCGCTACGATGTAGACGTGGAAAACGGGCAGAAGACGGGCTTTTTCCTCGACCAGAAATACAACCGTCTCGCGGCCGCCAAGATCGCGCGCGGCAAACGTGTGCTGGATTGCTTCACGCACACCGGCTCGTTTGCGCTCAACGCGGCAAAGGCGGGGGCGGCGCGCGTGACCGCGGTGGATGTCTCCGCGGCCGCGGTCGAGCTCGCGCGCGCAAACGCAGAGAAAAACGGGCTGACCGGCAAGATGGATTTCGTCTGTGCGGATGTGTTTGATCTGCTGCCGCAGCTGATGGAAAAGCACGAATCGTACGATATGATCATCCTCGATCCGCCCGCGTTTACGAAGAGCCGCAAGACGGTCGCCGGGGCGGAGCGGGGCTATAAGACCATCAACTACAACGCCATGAAGCTACTGCCGCGCGGCGGATATCTCGCGACCTGCTCGTGCTCGCACTTTATGCCGAGCGAGCTGTTTGAAAAGATGCTGCTCTCCGCGGCGCGGGACGCAGGCGTTTCGCTGAAGCTCATCGAAGCGCGCAGGCAGTCGCCGGACCATCCGACGCTGATGAACGTGCCGGAGACGGACTATCTGAAGTTCTATCTGTTTCAGATCGTGTGACCAAATGCTCTCAGCGCAAAAATCCGCCGGTTCGGCGGATTTTTCAACAGGGATGCGCTTTATGCTTCGACGCGGAAGCGATAGACGGTTTCAGAGGAAAAGACTTCGCCCGCGCGGAGCACGATGCTCGGGAAATGCGGGTTGTCCATCGCGTTGGCAAAATGCTGGGTCTCAAGGCAAAACGCGGGGCGCGGGCCATACGGCACGCCTCCCTTTCCGGTCATATAGGAGAAATCCGGCGGGGTAAAGAGCTGCACGCCCGGCTGGTCGGTATACACGTCCATTGCGATACCGCCTGCGGGGTCGTATGCCGTTGCGACGCGCTCCACACCGCCGTTCTTATGGTTGAGCACAAAGTTATGGTCGTAGCCGCCCGCCGTGTCGATGTTTTCCGCCGTGGTATCGATATCGCGCCCGATCGGCTTTGCCTTGGTAAAATCAAGCGGCGTACCGGATACCGGCGCGATCTCGCCGGTGGGGATCGTCACCCCGTCGATGCGGGTGAAGCGATCCGCGTCGATCTGGAGAGACTGCCCGAGCACCGTGGTGCTGCCCTGCCCGCCGAGGTTGAAGTAGGCGTGGTTGGTCATGTTCTGGATCGTGTCCTGATCGGCATGGATCAGGTAGCGGATCGAGAGCGCATTCTCTGCGTCCAGCGTGTAGATGACTACGGCGGAGAGCGCGCCGGGGAACCCTTCGTCCCCGTCCGGACTGGTCAGCGAGAATACGACGGAGTCGCCGTCGGTCTGCGCCTGCCAGATTTTCTTGTCGAAGCCGACATTGCCGCCGTGCAGGCAGGAGGCGCCGAGGTTTGCGTTGAGCCGGTATTCCGTGCCGTTGAGTGTAAAGCGCGCGTTTTTGATGCGGTTTGCCACGCGGCCGACGGTTGCGCCGAGATACATGGTGTATTTTTGATAGTCCTCGATCGTGTCGTAGCCGAGGACGACGTCCACCAGTTCGCCCTTGCGGTTTGGCACAAACATGGTTTGCCAGGTCGCGCCATAATCGAGCAGGCTCACGCTCGCGCCCGAATCATTGGTGATGGTGTAGCGAAGGACGGCTTCGCCGGAGGGCAGGCGCCCGAATTCTGAAACAGATATGCTCATGCAGACAGACCTCCAATGCTTGGATGCCGCGCGCAGCCATCGCCGCACGTACGGCATGTTTGTTCTATTATAATACACGCAGGCTGCGGAAAGAAGAGATGCAAACGGGTTGCAGCGCGATTTTTGCAAGAAAAATCCGTATCGCTGCACATCGTCTATTACGCGGTGCGGTTTTGCAAAAACCGTTGTTCTCGTCTTTTTTGCGCCGCGCTCTTGTGGTACACTATCGCCATGAGAAAATCCGGTGAAACCGCGGCCTGCAGAAACGCCGCCGTGGATCAAACGCGTATCGACACCAAGCATATCGACGTACTCGACGGCGTGCGCGCGCTGGCGGTGTTCGGCGTGCTTTGGTTTCATTTTTGGCAGCAGAACTGGATCATGCCGTATATCGGCGTTCCGTTTCTCACGCGGCTCGGGCTGCCGGGCACGATCAACCTGCTGTTTTTGCCGCGCGCCGGGTTCTTGCTGGTCGACTGGCTTCTGTTTCTCTCCGCATTTTGCCTGTTTTTGCCGTATGCGCGCGCAGCGCTGGAGCACGCGCCGCTGCCGGATACGAGGCTTTTCTATCAAAAACGCGCTGCGCGCATCGTGCCGAGCTACTATGCCAGCGTGCTGATCATCTTTTTCTTTGTAACGCTACCTTCCGGTGCGTATCGCTCGCTTGGCCAGGCGCTCGGGGATCTGCTGCCGACGTTGACGTTTACGCAGACGTTCTTTCCGGATACGCTGCTTGCCACCAAGATCAACGGCGTGCTGTGGACGGCGGCGGTCGAGGTGCAGTTTTATCTGCTCTTCCCGCTGCTGGCGCATGCGTTTGCAAAGAAACCGGGGTGGACCTATCTTGCCATGCTCGCCGTCTCGCTGCTGTATCTGCGCGGCTACGTGCTGCAAAACACCGGCAGCATCCGGCTGACCGTCAACCAACTGCCGGGCTTCTTCGGCGTGTTTGCCAACGGAATGGCCTTTGCATTTCTTTTTGTGCTGGCGGGGAAGCATCTGCGCAGGAGCCCGCAGCTCTCCGCGCTGGCGCTGGCGGGGTTGGCGGCCGGCAGTATACTGCTGGCCGGCATGATGCAGACTGCGCAGGATACCGACCCCGTTCAGCTTTGGCAGGCGGAGAATCGCTATGCGCTTTCGCTGGTGTTTGCGTTGATCACACTCTCCGCTGCGCTGACGTTCTCCGGCGTGCGTTGGCTCTTTTCCAACGCGCTCATGCGCTTTTTGAGCGCAATCTCCTACAATGTCTACATCTGGCACCAGTGGATCGCGGTGAAGTTCAAGGAGTGGAAGATCCCCTATTGGTCGGGTGAGCAGCCGCCGAACATGACGGGGGATACGCGCTGGCAGTGGACGTACACAGCGCTGATTCTTCTGGCGACCTTTGCAGCGGCGATCGCTGCGACCTACCTGATCGAACGGCCCGCGGCGCAGAAGATTCTGACGTTGTGCGCGGGCGAACACGCGCATAGACCGCGGGGGCACGCGGCCGAAGCGCCGCACGAATGAAAGTGGTGGAACCGATGGAGCAACGAAGCAAAAAGCCGGATCAAACACCATACTCGGCAGATGGCTACATCGTCGACCAGGCGCGGCTGACCAATATCCGCTACGGGGTGTTTACGAGCGACATCAACGGCTGCGGCTGGATCGCCGCGTTCAATTTTCTCAGGCGGATGGGAGAGCCGGCCGGGGAAAAGGCGCTGGCGGACGAGCTGATCCGCCATTCGCTGTTTCGCGGATTGGTTGGAACGGATCTCTTTCGCCTGCGCCGCAAGCTGAAGAAACACGGCTACCGCATGCCGCTGAAACTCCGCTGGAATAAAAAAGCGCGCCTGCCCGAAGGGACAAGCGCAGGGATTATCTGGTATTGCCACAAGGATGGATTCCATTTTGTGACGTTTTATGCGGATGAAAGCCTGCCGCCGCAGGCGGACGGAGAAGCGCGGTTTCGCTTTCTCAACGGACTTGCCGGAAAAGAGAACCACTTCGACAGCATGCGCGGCTTCCTGACGAAGCACAACGTCATCCCGTTTGCACTCATCCTCGTCTGGCCCGGGCTGACGGATCGGGCTGCGCGCTAGATCGTAATCTCCTGCGCGACGCGGTACATGTATTCGTCGAGATCCTTTGTCATGGTCAGCGCTTCGTCGATGGGCAGCGTCGTGATCTGACTGTTGCGATAGCACACGATCAGGTTGGTGCCGCCTGCGAGGATCTCCTCGACGGCGCGGTGACCCATACGCGTCGCCATGACGCGATCGCGCGCGGACGGGCTGCCGCCGCGCTGCACATGGCCGATGATGGTGACCCGGGTGTCCAGCCCCATCTCGTCGCGACAGCGCTGCGCGATCTCATTGGTGGAGTTTGTGCCCTCGGCGACGATGATGAGATGGTGGTGCTTGCCGCGGTACTGCGCCTCGCGGATGTGCTCGACGACGTCTTTTTCAAAGTCAAACGGGCGCTCGGGCAGGATGATGGCGGTGGCGCCGACGGAGATGCCCACGTAGACGGCGAGGTGCCCTGCGTTTCTGCCCATGATCTCCACGACGCTGGTGCGCTGGTGGCTTTGCATGGTGTCGGCGAGTTTGTCGATGGCGTCGATGGCGGTGTTTGCCGCGGTATCGAAGCCGATGGAATAGTGCGAACAGGCGATGTCGTTGTCGATGGTGCCTGGGATACAGACGGTGTTGACGCCGTATTTGGCCAGCTCTCGTGCGCCGCGGAAGGTGCCGTCCCCGCCGATGGCGATCACGCCGTCGATACCGAGATATTTGCAGTTGTTCGCTGCGCGCTGAACGCCCTCGTCCGTGCGGAACTCTTCGCTGCGGGCGGTGTATAGAATCGTTCCGCCGCGCGCGGTGATGCCGTTGACGGCGCGCGCATCCAGCTCTACTACGTCGGAGTGGATCAGGCCGTTGTAGCCGCGATGGATGCCAACGGGGATGACATCGTGCAGCACGCAGGTGCGCACCGCCGCGCGAATGGCCGCGTTCATGCCCGGCGCGTCGCCGCCGCTGGTGAGGATGCCGATTCGACGAATCCTGTTTTCCATATAATTCGATCCTCTTTTCTTTCCTCAGAACCCGGAATCGGGATGGATATCCGGCAAAAACCAAATTTCACCCCATTATTTTCAATACAGTATACTACGCTTGGCCGAAAAACACAATTTCTGATCGGAAGAAATATTCACCGCGCTAAAATGAAATATAACATCATAAATCTTGCATAAATAATTGACACGCGTATGGTTAAAATTAGAAACGGCGTCTTTTTTCGCGCGCGAACAGTCGTACCCATGCTGGAATTGCAGGGGAAGATTCTTGTATGTGGAATCTAAAACGGCTAAAATCGAAGAGAAAAGAGAATTCCAGGCGCTTTATGCGCATAAATGGTGCCGTGGCCGACGATACGCCTGCGAAAAAGCGAGCGCGCATAATAAAAAGATATATTTGCAAGAAATACTGGACAAGGCTTCATAATGACGCTAAAATGAACTTGTAAATCAAGGCGTTTATCTTTGTAACATTTCTCTATAATACTATAAAGGAGGCAAAACACATGGATAAGTATGACATTCTGGTCGACGAAATGGAGGCGAAGCTTCGTCCGCCGACAATCGGGCTCAAGGCGTATGAGCCGAAGGTGATCCCGCTGACAACCGGCGAGGACATGCTCGTTCGCTCGGCAACGCGCGAGGAGACCGCGATGATCATCGACAGCATCAAGGTGCTGCTCGACCATCAGAAAGACTTTTACGACATCGTTTCGGCGCGCATCATTGCAGAGCTGCTTGGTATGCTGCGCTATCGTGTGCAGGATGAATACCTGCTCATCGGCGCGATCGACGGAGAGGTCGCCGGCATCGTCAACGGCCGTATGGTCAACGAGAAGATCGGCATGAGCTACCACACCATGACGCTTAAGCGCGGCGCGCGCGTCGGCGCGCAGCTCTTTGCCGCCAAGATGGAATATCACTTTGACTTCATGAATCAGGACGAGGTCTGGATCGTCGCCGAGAGTCCGAACGGCTTCAAGCGCTGGATGATCGAATACGAGCTGGAATCCCGCCCGGATTGCCCGCACGAGCTCGGCGGCGTGCCGACCTTTGTGCTCACGCGCGCGCTTTGGGAAAAACACAAGGCCAATAAGAACGTCGGCATCCGCCCCGCGTTTGAGGATGTCATAGAAGCCAACAAAGTCGTGCATATGCCCGCCAAGATCAGCGTCTGACACGCTTCAATAAGCCCGCGCGAGCGCAGAAAGACGTGTGCTTGCGCCGTGTGAAGGGAGAAAGGAAGAAAAGCAATGAGACAGGTAGGAATCGTTGGCGTCGGCCACACCAAGTTTGGAAAGACGAGCGGCTCGTTCCTCGATATGCTCTGCGAGGCGGCGCTGCTGGCCATGGACGACGCGGGCGCAAAGACCGGCCGCAAGAACGTGATCGACCAGGTGTTCGTCGGCTCGATGGGCGCCGGCATGGTCAACCGCGTTTCCGGCGCGGCGAGCGCCGTGGTGGACTCGCTCAACATTCGCCCTGCGATGGCGGAGACCGTTGAAAACGGGCCGGCCTCCGGCGCATCCGCCGTAAAGCTGGGCGTGATGGCGATCGCCTCCGGCATGTGCGACTGCGTGCTGGTCATCGGCGGCGAGGCGATGCGCGAAGTCACCGGCTGGGAAGGCACGGACTTTGTCGCGACCATGCTCCATCCCACCGCGGAGTATAAATATGGGCTCACACTGCCGTCGTTTGCCGGCATGTTCACGCGCCTCTGCATGGATCGCTTCGGCGTGGAGAGCAAGGATCTCTCCATCGTCTCCGTGAAAAACCACGACAACGCCTGCCATAACCCCGTGGCGCACATCCAGCGCCAGGTGGTGCTCGAGCGGATCACAAACCCCGCTTACATCAACGCCACCAACCCGCTCGTTGCCGATCCGCTGCGGCAGTTTGACATGTGCCCCGTTTCGGACGGGGCGGCCGCCGTGCTGCTCGTGGCCAAGGATCAGCAGGAAGCGCTCGGCTTTGGCGATAAGCTATTTGTCCGCGTGGCGGGCATCGCCTCCGCGACGGATACGCACGTGGTCGCAAACCGCGAGGACCCGAGCGATCTGCTGGCGGTTCGCCTCAGCGCCGAGAAGGCCTACAAGATGGCAGGCATGGGGCCGCAGGATATCGACGTTGCGGAGCTGCACGACGCATTCCAGATCCTCGAGATTGAGGAGAGCGAAGAAGTCGGCCTCTTCCCGCGCGGGCAGGGGCATATCGCCGCGCGCAACGGGGAGACGAAAGTTGGCGGCAGGATGCCGATCAATACCTCCGGCGGCTTGAAGGCGAAGGGCCATCCGCTCGGTGCGACCGGCGTTTCGCAGATCGTCGAGCTCGTGCGCCAGCTGCGCGGCGAAGCCGACGGCCGGCAGGTCGAAGGCGCGAAGACCGGATTGGCCGTGAACTTTGGCGGGTTTGGCAACAACGTCGTTTCGACGATTCTGACTACGAAGTAGGGAGGGAAGAAAAATGGAACAGATGTATGCATACAAATGCAAAAAATGCGGCAAACTGCACCATCCCCGCTACGTCGTGTGCCAGAACCCGGACTGCGACGGCCGCGAATTCGAGGCTGTGCCGCTCGAAGGGAAATGCAAGCTGCTGACATGGACGCGGGTCTATAACCTGCCGGAAGGATACATGCAGCCGTGGCTCAACTTCGGCGTGGTCGAGTTTGAAAACGGCGTTCGCGCGACGGGGCAGATCGGCTTCGACGACGGCATCGAGACCGGTATGGAGCTCATAGCCACAGTCGGCGTCGTGCGCACGCGCCGCATCCTTTACAAAGAGACCATCGACTGCGAAGAATACGGCTTCGTGTTTGTCAAGCCGTAATCACGCACATGCGAGCAACAGCCGCCTGCAGCCGCATTCTCCCGCTCGCGCAGCAGCGCCCGCGCTTTGGCACGGTGCACTCCGTGTTTGACCGCGCGGTAAATCTGGAGCTTGGGGAGGCCGGGCTGATCGGGCTGATTGCCGAAGACAAGACGCTTACGCCGTATGCCGTGTCCGTGCGGACGGAACAGCCGTTTTTCGAAGCGGGCGTTCGCGCGGGCATGGCGGCGCATCTGGAGAACGGAACGCTCCGCATCCCGCAGGCGCAAATCGAAATCGATCTGACGCATGCGGCGCCTGTCGAGCTCTGCGTGGACGCCATCGGGCTGCGCGGGCGTGCGGGGGAGCGGATGCTTTGGGAAGCGATTTGCGGTGCGTTGGCGGATGCGGATACGCAAGAGGGCCTTGCGCCGCTGGCGACAGGGGCGCAAGGAAACGTCTACGCCCGCTTTCTCACACCGCGGCTGGAGCGGCTTTGCTCCGCGGTGGAGCAGGGCGCGCAGGACGAGGCCGTGCAGGCTGCGGCCGCATGCGCGGGCTGCGGCATGGGGCTTACCCCGTCGTCCGACGACCTGCTATGCGGGTATTTTTTGACGCTGCATCTGCTCTTTCGCGCGCGGGGGATCTCCGGCGCAAACGCGCATATCCGGCGGATGGCGCGCGCGGCTGCGGCGCGGACAAACCGCATCAGCGCGACGTTTTTGCTGCAGAGCGGCGATGCGCTCGCAAACGCAGCGCTGTGTGCGCTGTTTGAAGCGGCCTTTACAGATTTGAACGGAGCGGCGGCTTCCCGCGCCATCGGGCGCGTGCTCGCCATCGGCTCCACATCCGGCGCGGACACGCTCACAGGGGTTGCGCTCGCGCTGCGTCAGCACAACGGAGGGAACGAAGCATGGTAAAGCTGCAAATCAAGAAAAACGCGTATTACGATTCCGTAACCCTCATGCTCATCTCAAAGGAGCTCAAAAAGCTCGAGGGCGTTCAAGAAGCGCTTGTCGGCATGGGGACGGATTTGAACAAGGAGATCGCGCAGAACATCGGCGTCTCCACACCGGAGCTTGCCGGGGCGGTCGCGGCGAATGATTTCTTCGTCGCCGTCGCTTGCGAAAGCGAGGATGTTTTTGCCGCGGTGCTCCAAAAAACAGAGGAGCTGCTCAATAAAAAGGCGGAGAGCAAAGCGGCGGTTTACGCGCCGCCTACGCTGGACGGGGCGCTCAAGATCGATCCCGAGCTGAATATGGCGGTCATTTCGGTGCCGGGCAAGTATGCGGCGGACGTCGCCCAGAGCTGCCTGGACAACGGCATCAACGTGATGCTGTTTTCGGACAATGTGACAATAGAAGAAGAAAAGGCGCTGAAGACCTATGCCTATGAACACGAGCTTCTCATGATGGGACCGGACTGCGGAACGGCGATCATCAACCATGTGCCGCTCGCGTTTGCAAATGTGGTCCGAAGCGGGGATATCGGCATTGTCGCCGCGAGCGGCACCGGCACGCAGGAGGTTTCGAGCATCATCGACCAGCTCGGCGGCGGCGTCAGCCAGGTGATCGGCACCGGCGGACGCGACCTCAAAAAGGACATCGGCGGGCTGATGATGAAGCTCGGGCTCGACGCGCTGAAGAACGACGCAAAGACCAAGATCATCACGCTCATCAGCAAGCCTCCGGCCAAGGAGATTGCAAGCGAGGTGCTAAAGCTTGCGTCGAAGACGGGCAAGCCCGTGGTCGTCTGCTTCATCGGAGGAGACCGCGGCGAGATCGAGTCCTTTGGGCTGACGGCTGCCGTCTCGCTCGAGGATGCGGCGCACAAGGCTGTTGCGCTCAGCCGCGGCGAGGCGCCAAAGGACTACGCAGGGTTCGACATGGGCGAGGAGAAGGCGGAAGAGATGGCGCGGCAAATCGCGGGGAAGATGGCCAAGGGGCAGCGATATGTGCGCGGCTTCTACACCGGCGGCACGCTCTGTGACGAGGCGATGAAGCTCATGATCGGCAGCCTTGGGCACATCTACAGCAACATTCCACTCAACGCCGAGGATGCGCTGGAGGACCCCAAGGGTGGAAAGAGCCGCTCGCATACGTTCCTCGACTTTGGGGACGATGCGTTCACCGTTGGCCGCCCGCATCCCATGATCGACCCGAGCCTGCGCGCCGAGCGCGTAATCGAGGACGGGAAGGATCCGCAGTGTGCGGTGATCATGTCGGACTGTGTGATTGGCTACGGCTCGCATCCCGATCCGGCGGCGGATCTCGCCGCCGCCATCCGGACGGCCAAGGCCGAAGCGGAGCGCGAGGGGCGGCATCTTTGCTGCGTCTGCGCCGTTTGCGGCACCGAGGGCGATCCGCAGAGCCTGAGCGGAACGCAGCGCCAGCTGGAGGAAGCGGGCGCGGTCGTGCTTCCGAGCAATGCGCAGGCGACGCGGTTTGTCACCCGCGTCCTCGCCAACCTGCGTCAGGAGGGATAACATGTCGAAACTGAACGAATTATTCGAGAAGAAGCTGCACGTGGTAAACTTCGGCATCGAGTCGTTTTACGACGACCTCGTGAGTCAGAAGGTGGACGCGGTACATGTGGACTGGAAGCCCGTTGCGGGTGGAGACAAGGCCGCCGCGGCAAACCTGCGCAAATTGAAAAAACCGGAACTGGCGGCGAAGATCGACGCGGCCAACCAAGAGGCGCTCGAGCGCATCCTTGCCGCGCAGCCGACCATCGTCGGCCTTGGTATCGCGGGGGAAGTCATCCCCGGCATGACGAAAAAGACCATCCTGCACGCGGGGCCGCCGGTCACCTGGGCGCGCATGTGCGGCCCGCAGCGCGGCGCAGTCATGGGCGGGCTGATCTATGAGGGCCTTGCCAAGGACGCCGCGGAGGCGGAGGCGCTTGCCGCAAGCGGGGCGATCAATTTTGACCCGTGCCATATGCACGACGCGGTCGGCCCCATGGCGGGCGTGGTCACATACAGCATGCCCGTTTGGATTCTCGAAAACAAGACCTATGGCAACCGCGCGTATTGCACGATCAACGAAGGGCTCGGCAAGGTGCTGCGCTTCGGCGCATACGACGACGAGGTGCTTACGCGCCTGCGCTGGATGGAGAAGGAGCTCTATCCCGTGCTCAAGGAAGCGATGGCGCTCAAGGGCGAAATCGACGTAAAGGTACTCATCGCAAAGCTTCTGCAGATGGGTGACGAGGCGCACAACCGCAATGAAGCGGGAACCTCGCTGCTGCTGCGCGAGCTGGTACCGTCCATCATGAACTGCGACCGGCCGCTTGCGCAGAAGGTTGCGGCGTTCAACTTCATCAACGGCAACAACCACACGTTTCTCAACATCTCCATGCCGGCGATGAAGTGCACGCTGGACCCCATCTTCGACATCCCGTATTGCACGGTGGTTGCGACCATGTGCCGCAACGGCACGGACTTCGGCATCCGCATCGCGGGGCTCGGCAAAGATCGCTGGTTTGCGGCTGAGGCGGAGATGGTCAAGGGGCTGTATTTCCCCGGCTACGGTGAGGAGGACGCGGCGCGCGATCTTGGCGATAGCTGCATCACGGAGACGGGCGGCATCGGCGGCTTTTGCATGGCGGCTGCGCCGGCGATCGTTCAGTTCGTCGGTGGCCAGGTCAGCGACGCGATCAACTACTCCACGCGGATGTACGAGATCACCATCGGCGAAGGGCGCGCCTACAAGATCCCCGCGCTGGATTTTCGCGGCAGCCCGACGGGCATCGATATCCGCAAGGTGATCGAGACCGGCATCCGCCCGGTGATCAATACGGGCATCGCACACAAAGACCCCGGCGTAGGGCAGGTCGGCGCAGGCATCGTCTATCCGCCGGAAGACTGCTTCAAGCAGGCGCTTGCGGCGTGCGCCGAAGCCTGGACAAGCGAACGGCAGTAACCCGCCTTCGCAAGAAGGCAAGCAATACACGACATCATGATTGATCAGGAGGTAACAACATGAGCAAGTGGTCCGATATCAAAATGTATGATCTCACGATTCCGATCGGCATCAACACCCCCGCATGGCCGACGTATGAGCCGCTGTCGATGAAGTTCTTCAAGCGCCTCACGCCAAACGGCGCAAACGGACAGCTGCTGACGCACAGCAACCATGTCGGCACGCACCTCGACGGCCCGCTGCACTTTGACACGGCAGGCCGCGACATCGCCTCTCTTGAGCTGACGAAGCTCTGCCATCCCGGCGTCGTGGTCGACCTGAGCGACCAGGCGGAGGACTTCGGCATCTATACCCCGCAGGATATCGAAAAGCGCGTCACCGTCAAGGAGGGCGACATCCTCATCATCAACACCGGCTACCATATTTACGGTTGGGACAGCCCGACCGCGGACGAGCGCCGCTATATGCTGCGCCATCCCGGCCCGTCGCTGGACTTCATCCAGTGGGTGCGCGACAAAAAGATCCGTTGGATCGGCGTGGACTGCGGCAGCGCGGATCACCCGATGAATACGAAGATCCGCGAATGGGAGCCCATGGAAGCCAAGAAGTGCGACGTTATCTTCCAAAAGAAGTATGGCAAATCGCTCGATGAAGTCTATCCGTGGCCGGATCATTATCAGGCGATGCACATCGAGCTTTTCTGCAAGCCCTATGAGGCGATCCATGCGGAGTGCCTCGGCGGAGATATCGAGAAGCTTTCCAACAAGCGCTGCGTCATCGGCATCTTCCCCTGGAAGCTGGTCGAGGGCGAAAGCTGCATCTCGCGCGTCGTTGCATTTGACGGGTTTGATGATGTATAATAAATAAAAGCATCGGTCGGGTCGGGGATGCGAAACATCCCCGACCCGCCGGAACACAGCTCGCGGCAACCCTAAGCGCTTGATTTTGATCCATTTCTGACTCTGGATTTCAGTTTTTCATCTCCCCATCGGTTCCTATCGACCGCCCGTTCCCCGGCGGCAGTAAACACACAAAAAATTGAATAGTCAATGGAAAAGTTCTTGATTCAAAATGCTGGATCATATAATATAACCAGAAGAAATGCGCGGCGAGACGCTTGCATCGGCAAGCCGAAGCTTAGCGGCAGAACCGCACCTTGACAACACGCCCGGTTATTTGCGATTGCAGGTCGCTTGCAATTGCACGGTTTTTTACCATGTAGACAATTCAGGTTTTCAGTGTGTTGAACCAAGCGCCGCAGGCTTTGTTCCGGCCGTGCTCCTATGGGATAGGGCGCAGCGGGACATATTGCGCAAAAATCGATATTCGCACAGCGGCTCACCCGCCGACAGCAAACCGGCGGCAGAGATTCTCTTTCCTTTTGGCAGCGTTGCGCTTTTTCTCGGGGTTGATTCTGTTTTGCGATTGATGCGAAACACCCGTGGGCAAAGAGCGCAAAACGCGCCGGAGCGAGATCCGGAGAGAGGCCGGTGGCTGGCGCCGGCTGGCGAATCAACCATAGGCGTACCCTGAAACACTAAATTGAGTAGGAGGTAATTCACACATGTCAAAGGAACCCAGAGATCCCAAGACCATCGGATACCTGCCGGATGAGACCCCGCCATTTTGGAAGCTGATTCTCTATGCTCTGCAGCAGATCATCGTCATGTTCCCGGCGACGATTCTGGTCGCGCTGCTCACCGGCTTCCACCTGGCAACCACGATCTTTGCCAGCGGTCTTGCAACGCTCGGCTTCATCCTCATCACGAAGAAGAAGATCCCGCTCTACTACGGCTCCAGCTTTTCCTACCTCTCCGCCATCATCGGCCTGACCGGCGGCGTAGCGTTTGGCGAAGTGCTTCCGGACTCGGCCATCTCCGGCGTCCAGTTCGGTATTATCGCATCGGGTCTCGTGTCCATCGTTGCCGGCATCATCGTCAGCCGCTTTGGCCGCAAGTCTATCGAGAAGGTTCTTCCTCCGACGATCACCGGCCCGATCGCGATGGTCATCGGTCTGACGCTGGCGGCAAACGCGCTTGCCGACGCCGCTCCCGCTGCGGGCGTGACCGACATCACCGGAACCAACTGGGTCTGGGTAGTCTCCCTGATCACGCTCGTTTCCACGATCCTTTTCTCCGTGTATCTCAAGGGCTTCCTCGGGCAGATTCCGCTGCTGCTTGGTCCGATCGTCGGCTGTATCGCCGCGGCGATCATCTACGCCATCACCGGGCAGTCCCTGTTCCGTGAACTGCCGGCCGCCGCTATGGCCGGCGCGCAGATCATCCCCGGCGTGCTCGCAGTGCCGCACTTTACGCTGCCAAGAGTCGACTGGGTCGCTTTGGCGGCCATCATGCCGATAGCGATCGCGACCATACCGGAGTCTACGGCGCATGTCTTCCAGCTGGATATCTATGTCAACGACCTGGCCAAGAAAAAGGGCGTCGGCAAAACGTATGACATCGCGGACCGTCTTGGCTCCAACCTCATGGGCGACGGCTTGGGCGACATCATCGCCAGCATGTTCGGCGGACCCGCGGGCACGAACTACGGCGAAAACATCAGCACCATGGCGATTACCAAGGTCTTCTCCGTCGGCGTGCTGGTTGCGGCCGCGATCATCGCGATGATCCTCTCGTTCTTCTCCCCGATCGTCAACGTGATCTACTCGATTCCGCAGGCGGTCATCGGTGGCATCGAGATATTCCTCTTCGGCGCCATCGCTGCGCAGGGCATCGCGATCATGATCGACCGTAAGTGCGACATGTTTGATGCGCGTAACATCGCCGTGATCGCCGTGATCATGATCATCGGTATCGGCGGTCAGTATCAGTATGGCGGCATGATCCCGTTCTTCGGCATGCAGGTGCCCTGCATCGCCGGCGCGGCGATTGCCGGCATCCTGCTCAACCTTCTGCTCTCCATCGGCAGAAAGGATGAAGAAGAGGCGGAGGAGAAGGCGGAGTAACCGCCGGACTTCCGCTGCAAATGGTCTTGCTCAAAAGCCCGCCGGTTTTCGGCGGGCTTTTTGCGTGTCTGTTTGGTCTGTGCGAGCTATGCACGCGTGTTTCGGATTATCACGATACCGGAGCCGCCGGAGCCGCCGGCGGCGGTCACGCCGGATTTGCCGCCGCCACCGCCGCCACCACCACCGGTGTTTGCGGCCGCGCTTGCGCCGGCTCCGCCCTGACGTACGCCGCCGTTTGCGCCGCCGCCCGCGCCGCCGTTGCCGCCGGCGTAGGTGCTGCCGCCGTATTGTCCGCCGCCGCTGCCGCCACCGCCGGCATAAAGCGTACCCGATGGGTCGCCAAATTCGCGGGTACTGCCGCCCTGGCCGCTGCCGCCCGTGTAATCGCTGGAGGTGCCGTTTCCACCGTTTGTGCCGCCATGCCCTTGCGGGCCGTATCCGCCGTTTCCGCCGCCACCGCCGCTGCCGCCATTTCCGCCCTGGCGATAGTCCGCGCCGTTGGAGCCGCCGCTTACGCTATGCGTGCCAAACGAGGTCGTGCCTCCACCCGCGTTTGCGCCGCCGCCGGCGCCGACGCTAACGGTGTATGCAACGCCGGCCGGCAGTGTTACGGAGGACACCACAGCGGTATGCCCGCCCGCGCCGCCGCCGCCCGAGTAGCCCGTGCCGGAGTTGCTTGAGCGGCCGCCACCGCCACCGCCGACCAGGAAGACATCGACGGCAACGCCTTTGCTCGGTGTGAAGACGCCGCCGGTGAGGAACTTGATGCGCCAGTCCGACGGGGAATCCTGCAGCCAGGTATAGCTGCCCGTGTAGGAGAAGTCCTCCGGGCCGAACCCTGCAACGCCCGCCGCTATGCAGCCGATCATCATCTGTCTCATGCGCTGAGATTCCCCGTGACCAGCCACGTATCTGCGGAGAGTTTTCGCAAGAGTACCGTGCCATACTGCTCCGCAATCTTCAGCCGGCCGCCCGCCGAGTGGATGACGACGCCCGCTTCGCCTGCGATCGTCAGCGCACCCGCGCCGCCGCGCGTGACGAAGCAATAGGCGTTGTCTGCAAACGCGGCGGAAGCCTGCGTCGGTATGGTCAGCGTTGCATCGGAGGCGCCGGTGATCCAGACGTCTTTGCCGTTATCCGTTGCGGCGAGGGTATGGCTCTCCGATTGGACCGCCAGAGCGACCGCGCTCTGCTCCGCGTCGATCAGCCCTTCCACGAGCCGCGCGGCACCGATGTCGCCGGGCAGAAGCGCGTCCGCCCCGCCCGAGGCATGTCTTGCGGCATGTAGGATTGGTGTGACCGGGTCGCTGCCGCCCTGCTCATGCCGGGCGGCGTGCGATGCGGCGGCAGCGCCAATATCGCCGGGGACGGAAGGGATAGAGGGCTTGTTTCGGATGAACGCGTCCTGCGATTCGTCTGCCTCCGCCCAATCCGCCTGCACGTTTGGTTCGCCGACCTGCTGCGCCGCATTGCGCGCGAGGGCCGCGGCTTCATATGCCACGCGTGCGGCTTCGATGAGCGGCGGGTAGGCTGCGTTCGCGCGGATGATATCCCCGCTGATGAGCGATTTGCGGCAGCGGAAATCAAAGCGCGTGCTGGTTATGAGCGTCTCGCTGGTTTCGCCGCTGTATATCTGCACGTCCGCGCTGACGTTTCCCGCGCCGTAAGCGGTTGGCAGCAGGGTGACGTCAAACGTGCCGGCCTGCGCGGCTTTGGCAATTCCGCTCGTCTCATCCTGCATAGCGAAGCCGTTGCTGGACGCAAACGCGATCTGGATGGCGCAGCCGGAGAGATCCATCGCGTCTCCGTTGTTGAGCAGCGTGACGTGCAGGATGTTGCCCGTGTCGCCCTCCACCACCTCAAACGGGCGAAACGGAAGCGTCCGCACCATGTCCAGCGTGATGGAATAATCCTTGGTTTGCATGATTGCCTCCTCATTCTCGGAAAATCCGGGGTATCCAAGGGCAGTATCATGCGCGCGGCAGCCGGTGGGTTACCGGAATCGGCGGCGGTTGGAATTATAACAATACAGCCGAAAAAGAAACGAACGCCGCGCAGAAAACGGCGTTCGCTTCGTCATCGCCAAGCGACGACCCTGTGAGGAAAATGCGGTATTTTCGCCAAAGGCCGGCCGCTTTGCGGCAGGATCCGGCGAAAGGACAGGTCGGTTTTAAAAATCGACCTCGGTATCGTAATAGCAGGCCTTGAGCAGCTTCTCCATCACGTCGGGCGTGATGGCGCGCGGGTTGGAACCCGTGCAGGCGTCGCCGACGGCAAGCTCCGCAACGCGGGGGAGTTTTTCGAGGAATTCTTTTTCGTCGATGATGCCGCCCTCGTAGTCGCGAATGCAGTCGGGGATATCCAGCGCTTTGTTCATCTTGCGGATGTGCTTGATCAGCGCGTCGGCGTTCGGCTCAAGGCCGATATGCGCCGCGATCTGCGCGTAGCGTTTTGCCGCCTCGGGGTCCTTGGCGTTGTACCGGATTACCTTGGGCAGATACATGGCGTTTGCGCAGCCATGCACGATATGCCCGCCGCTGTATGCCGCGCCGGTTTTATGCGCCATGGAGTGGACGATGCCGAGCAGTGCGTTGGAGAACGCCATGCCGGCAAGGCACTGGGCGTTATGCATGCGATCGCGCGCCGGCATATCGCCGTTGTAGGACGGAATCAAGAATTCGCTGACCATTTTGATGGCATGCAGCGCAAGCGGATCGGTATAGTCGCAGTGCAGCGTGGAGACATAGGCCTCGATGGCGTGCGTCATGGCGTCCATTCCGGTATGCGCGGTCAGCTTCTTGGGCATGGTCTCTGCCAGCTCGGGGTCCACGATGGCCACATCCGGCGTGATGTTGAAGTCCGCCAGCGGGTACTTGATCCCTTTTTGATAATCCGTGATGACGGAGAACGCCGTTACCTCGGTTGCCGTGCCGGAGGTAGAGGGGATGGCGCAAAAGTGCGCCTTGGTGCGAAGCTTGGGGAAGTTAAACGGGATGCAGAGCGACTCAAACGTCACATCCGGATACTCGTAAAACGCCCACATGGCCTTCGCGGCGTCGATGGGCGAGCCGCCGCCGATGGAGACGATCCAGTCCGGCTGGAATTTGCGCATGGCCTCCGCGCCGCGCATGACGGTTTCGACGGAAGGATCGGGCTCTACGCCTTCGAAGAGCTCAACTTCCATGCCCGCCTCGCGCAGATACGCCTCCACGCGGTCAAGAAAACCAAAGCGCTTCATCGAGCCGCCGCCAACGACGACGATCGCACGCTTGCCGGTGAGTGTTTTCAGCGCTTCCAGCGCGCCCTTTCCGTGATACAGATCGCGGGGCAGTGTAAAACGTAACATATGCAATCTCCTTTTATATCAGTAGTATGTTATCAATATCATCCAATCGATAATATAGCATCGAATATACGCTTTGTCAACACTTTTTCGAAAATGATGTGTTTTTACAGACGCTAGACGAACCGGAGGCCGCCGCAACAAAAAAAGCGCCCCGAAGGGCGCACAGCGGCAAGCAACCGCGTTATCTCTTTGAACCGAGCTGCTCGGACAGGTGCTTGGAGAGCAGCGCAAGAG
>JAEWQH010000127.1 GCA_023399275.1 Bacillota bacterium | reverse complement strand
CAGCAAACACTGGTCGGCTCGCTCAAGGAGGCAAACGAAGACGGCAAGCTGACGCAGCAGGAGATCGCCCGGCTGCGTGAGGCGCTGCTCGGTAAGTCGATGGAGAAGCTCTCCGCGCCCGCTTACGCGCTGCTCTCGGCTGCCGCGGTAGACATCGAGGGGCTGATCCTCGGCGTGGGAGAAAGCTGGATCGAGCGCATCAAAAACCAGGCCGCAGCTACAAAGTAACGCCCTGCTTCGCAAAAGAAACCATGCCGTTTAAAAGGAAAACGGCATGGTTTCTTTGCGGCCTAAAACTGTTTGACGGACACCTGGGCGGCAACTTCCCGCTCCAGAGAGCAGACGCTCAGGCAATAGCCGGGGAAGGCGTCCGGCCGTGTGAAGCAATAGTCGCTCCCGCCGAGAAAACAGGCGGAGCGGGCACCTGCGGGAACGACGGAGAAGCCGCTGGGGGAGACGGAAAAGCCGGTGCCTTCGGCCTTGAGGAAGCTCTCTTTGAGCGTCCAGATTCGAAAAAAATCGGCTTCCGGCTCCAGCGAGCGAGCGAGAAACGTGCGCTCCAGCGGGTGGTAGAAACGCTGCGCGATGCGCCGCCAGTCGAGCGGGCGAATCCACTCAAGATCGATGCCAACCGGCTGGGTGGAAAGTGCGAGAACGGCGTAGTCCCCCGCGTGGGTGAGGTTGAAGGGCGTGCCGCCCGGCAGGCGTGGTTTTCCGCGCGCACCACGCTCAAACGGGGCTCTGCGGACGCGTTCACCAAAGGCTTCGTAAAGCAGCAGCCCCGCCGCGAGTGTCAACAGCGCACTGCGGGAGTCACCAAAGGCGCGCACGCGTGCGCGGCGCTCCTCATCCAGCAAAGGCAGCAACGCCTGCGCGCGGGGCGCGATCTGGCGGATATCGGCAGCAAACAGCTCTACCACATCGGCTCCTTTCGGCGGGGGATTTAGTGCAGGACGGTCTTCGTCTTCCACTTTCCGCCGCGGTAGCGCAGCGCAAAGCAGACGGAGCGGACGATCCAGTCCACAATCATGCAATACCAAACGCCCTCCAGCCCGAATCCAAAGCGCCGGATGAGCAGGTAGCTCAGTCCGAAGCGGACGATCCACATGGAGCTCGCGGAGACGATCATGGTATAGCGCGCGTCGCCCGCGGCGCGCAGCACATTGGGAAACGCAAACGAGAGCGGCCATATAAAGCAGCAGGAGACGGAGAGCACCGGCAGAACCTCTTCGGCAAGCGCGGCCGCCTTCTCGCTGAGCGAAAACCAGCCGAGCACCTGGCGCGAGAAGAGCAGCAGCGGCACGTTGACAGCCATCATGGACAGAAACGTGATCAGCATGAGCTTTTTGGTGTAGGCGACGGCCTGCTCATAGTCCCCCGCGCCGATGCACTGGCCGACGACGGTGAGGATCGCCAGGCTCATGCCGGAGCCGGGCACGATGGTGATGTTGAAGATGCTGCCGATGATGGCGTTTGCGGCGATGGCCGAGGTGCCGAGCCAGGCGACCAGCGTCTGCACCAGCAGCTTGCCGAAGTTGAACATGCCGTTCTCCAGCCCGTTTGGCACGCCGATGGAGAGGATGCTGCGCACCATGTTTCGCTCAAACCGCACCGGAAGCAGGCCCCGCAGGTAGATGACGTTGCTTCTGCTGCGGATGAGCAGCATCATAAACAGCGCCGCAACCGCGCGGGCGGTCGCTGTTGCGATGCCTGCGCCAAGCACGCCAAGCTGCATACCGTAGATTAGCACCGCGTTGAGGGAGACGTTGACGACGTTCATCACAAGGGAGACATACAGCGAAACACGGGAGTTGCCCATGGCGCGAAACAGCGCGGCGCAAGCGTTATACAGCGCAAGAAACGGAAACGACACGGCGCTGAAGAGCAGATAGGTCTGCGCGCTTCTTGCGACGGACGCCTCAACCGCGCCGAAGAGCAGGCGGATGAAGAAACGCGGTGCGGCCAGCAACGCTGCGCCGAGTACGACGGAGAAGATCAGCGCGATGTAGACGAGCTGCCGCGCGGAGGTGCGCGCGTGCTCTGCCTCCTGCCGGCCGATATACTGCGCGCAAACAACCGCGCCGCCGGTGCAGAGCGCGGTGAGGATGCTGATGATGAGCACGTTGAGCGTATCGACCAGAGAAACGCCCGAAACCGCTGCCTCGCCGACCCCTGTGATCATGATGACCGCGGCAAGACCGACCGTCATTGCCAGCAGTTGCTCGAGTATCAGCGGTATGATAAGCTGCCGCAGGGCGGCGTTTGTAAACATCGGTCGCCGGGCGAGCGGTAAAAGTTCCATCGCTTGGCTCAATTCTGCGTAAAAATGGGTTGGCGCGCAGTCGGCGCGGCGCGGGGTGCGCGGATGCGCGCCGGCATCACGGGGCTAATACTTAAACGTCTGCGCGACGTCCAGTACAAACACGGTCGCCCCGCCGACGGTGACGCTCATCGGCATGGCGGCGCTGTCGATATTGTGCGGAATGCCGGAGGCGGGCACGGTGACGACCGTCCGCCGGCGCGAGTGCTCGCTGATGATGGCGAGTGTCTCGTCGAGCCGGCCGGCCTCCACGCCGATCATGAGCGTGGAGTTGCCTCCGCGCAGAAAGCCGCCCGTGCTGGCGATGCGTGTGACGCTGATGTTCTTCTCGATCAGTGCATAGGTCAGCGCCTTATGGTCGTCGTTTTGTACGATGGCAAATAGCAGTTTCACAGGTTGTTCCCTCCGATCGCTGGATTTGGCTGTACGGATTGCACCGTGACTTCCTGATTCAGTATAGCATAGTGGATGGCTCCGTGCGCCTGGAGATAGCGGCCGCAAGCGGCTGCGGGGGAGCAAAGGCGACGATTTGGAAAAGCCTTTCGCGGACAACCGGCTATTTGACGGTGACCAGTTCGTAGGCGCGTGTGCCGATTCCGAGAGCCTCTGCGTGCGCGAGCGTCAGCGTCCAGTCCGTGCGCGGCGCGGAGTCGGTAAAGTGGTCGTGCCGGCTTTCGCATGATTCGAGATTGTCGCTGAGCTGGCTGCCGGGCATGACGGGCTGGCGGTTGCAGGCGTCCGCGCAGGCCTGATCGAGCGCAACGGGATCAAACGAGGCGAACATGCCCACATCGGGGATGATGGGGACGTCGTTCTCGCTGTGGCAGTCGCAGTTTGGGGATACCTGCATGACGATGTTGATGTGGAAGTGCGGCCGGTTTTGCAGCACCGCAAGCGAATACTCGGCGATCTTTTCGCTCAGCGCCAGTTCGCTGCTGTCGCCGTCGTTTGCGATTGCGTCGAAGTTGCAGGCGGCGATGCAGCGGCCGCAGCCGACGCATCGGCGCTGGTCGATGCAGGCGATCTTTTTATCGTCGTAGTGAATCGCGCCGTGTGCGCACTGCTTGATGCACTGGCGGCAGGCGCGGCAGCGCGCGCGATCCACGGTGGGCTTGCCGTCGCAGTGCTGCTCCATCTTGCCTGCGCGCGATCCGCTGCCCATGCCGATGTTCTTCAGCGCGCCGCCGAAGCCGGTGGCCTCGTGGCCCTTGAAGTGGTTGAGCGATACAAGGATATCTGCATCCATGATCGCTTGGCCGATCTTTGCTTCTTTGACGTGCTTGGTACCCTGGAGGGAAACGAGCGTTTCATCCAACCCCTTTAATCCGTCCGCAATGATGATCTGGCAGCCGGTGGATGCAACGGAAAAGCCATTTTCCGCGGCGGCGTCAAGATGCTCGAGCGCATTTTTTCGCCTGCCGGGATAGAGGGTGTTGCAGTCGGTCAAAAACGGCTTGCCGCCCTTGGCGCGGATGACATCCGCAACCGCGCGCGCAAAATTCGGGCGCAGAAACGAGAGGTTTCCCGGCTCGCCGAAATGGATTTTGACGGCGACAAAGCGATCCGCAAAGTCGATGCGCTCGATACCCGCGCGCTTGATGAGCCGCTGGAGCTTCACCGGGAGCGGGTTGTTGTAGTCGGTGCGCAGGTTGGTAAAATACACGGTTGATGGCTGCATGGGCTTTCTGCAAACCTCCGGTCGTTTTTTTTGTCGGATGGAATACCTGCATCATAGCACAAACGTTCGGTTTTCACAACCGCTCGGGGCTTGCGTTTTTGCCGGGAAACCGATATCATATCTCGTTAAGTAGTCTTTTCTTTCGCGCATGCATGCGCGCGAAAAGCGGAAATGGTGTAAACGATACGATGTCACACAACGAACCGAAAGGGCGCGGCCTTGGCGCCGCTCTCCTTCTCTCCGCGTCCCTCATCTGGGGCGTAGCCTTCGTCGCGCAGAGCGCGGGGATGGCGTATGTAGGGCCTTATACCTTCACGGCGGTGCGCAGTGCGCTGGCCGCCGCTGGACTGGGCTTGGTGATCCTGATTCTCAACCGCATGGGCGTGCGTAAAAAAAACGCAGACCGGCGCGTGCTCTGGCGCGCGGGGATCATCCTTGGCATGGTCATGACCATCGCGAGCAATCTCCAGCAGATCGGGCTGATGACCACGTCCGCGGGCAAGGCGGGGTTCATCACCTCGCTCTACATCGTCCTCGTTCCGGTGTTTGGCCTGCTGATCGGGCGAAGGCCCCATCCGATGCTATGGATCAGCGTGGTCATCGCATTGGTAGGGCTATATTTTCTTTCGATTCGCGGAGATTTTTCGATGAGCACGGGGGACCTTCTTGTGCTGGCCTCCGCGTTTGCGTTTGCGATTCAGATTTTGCTGGTGGATCACTATTCGCCTAAGGTGGATGTCATCCGCCTCAACTGCATCCAGTTTGCGGTGATGGCGCTGCTCTCCAGTGTGCCGATGCTGGTGCTGGAGCAGCCGAAGCTGCCCGCGCTCTCGGACGCGTGGCTTACCATTGTCTACGCGGGGCTCTTCTCCGGCTGCGGCGCGTATACGCTGCAGATGCTTGGCCAGCGGCGCATGGAGCCGGCGGCGGCGTCGCTGCTGCTGAGCCCGGAAAATGTGTTTGCGGCGTTTGCGGGTTGGGTGATTCTGGGGCAGAAGCTGACTGCGCGCGAACTGCTTGGCTGCGCGCTGGTGTTTGCGGCGATCATATTCTCCCAGCTGCCGTGGTCGGCGTGGCTCGGGAAAAAGGCGATGCAGCCCAAAGCGCAGGCGGAGGAAGCCGCGCGTGCGGAGACCTGACGGCGGCGCGCCGGCCGATGGGTTGATTTGCAAAGCAAAGCGGCCGCGCATGCGGCGAAAAGAGGATTCTGCAGAAAGGAAGCGTAAGTCTATGTCGGATCTGGATGCCGGGCTTTACGAGGAGCCTATTTCGTCGGAGGAAATCTACAGAGGGAAGATCGTGCACCTGTTTCGCGACACCGTGCGCCTGCCAAATGGCAGAACGGCGACGCGCGAAGTGATGCGCCACCCAGGTGCGGCGGCGGTGGTTCCGGTTACGGAGGAGGGGGAGGTGATCCTCGTCCGCCAATACCGCTATCCGTTTGCCAAGGTGATGCGCGAGATCCCGGCGGGCAAGCTCGACCAAGGGGAGGAGCCGCAGACCTGCGCACGGCGGGAACTGCTGGAGGAAACGGGATATGAGGCACGGGAGCTGGTTTCGCTCGGCGTGGTCTACCCGTCCGTGGCGGTGCTGGATGAAAAAATCCACCTATATTTGGCCAGAGGGCTGACGTTTCGCGCCGCACATCCGGATGCGGACGAGTTTCTCAACGTAGAGAAACTGCCGCTAAAAACGCTGGTCGACGCGGTCTTGCGCGGCGACGTGCCGGATGGCAAGACGCAGACCGCGGTGCTCAAGGCCTGGTATTGGCTCAATGAAGGCAAAGATGCTAACGCCTGACCGGGGAGGGCGATCGAGTGCGGATCGATCACGGCTGGGAGGACGCGTTTTATGGCGGCTGGAAATGCCGCCGAAGATCGGGAGGCCCTTGTGGCGGTTGAAGCTGAGCAGCCTGGCTGCCGGATGTGGAATGGATGGCGCAGCGCGCGCCATTCCGGCGCAAAGCGGCTATGCAAACAACGCAAAGAGCGGAGGCCCGCTCTTTTGATTGTTTTTGGGGCCGAAAGAGGTCAGGCCGACGCTTCGTCTTCCGGCTGCTCGAGGCAATACTTTCCCTCGTATGGCTTCGTTTGCAGTTTGCCTTTGTGAATCAATATCAGCAAGATGACGCCAGCGAGCACGAGCAGCGCCGAAAGCAGCTGCGAAACGCGGATACTGCCGAAGAGATAGAGGCTGTCGGTGCGGAGTCCCTCGACGACCGCGCGGATCAAGCCGTAGCCGATGAAGTAGGCCGCCAGCAGCGTGCCGTCGCGAACGCCTTTGCGCCCGAGCAGGAGCGTGACGGCGAGCAGGATCATATTGCAGGAGCTCTCGTAGAAAAACGTCGCCTGATGCCATTCCCCAAGTGCCTGTATGTAGACCGCAAGCGGGAAAAACTGCAGCTTGGGATCGGTCACCAGCGCGCCGAACGCCTCCTGATTGATAAAATTGCCCCAGCGGCCGATCGCCTGACCGAGGATCAAGCTCGGGATCACGAGGTCGATGAGCTTTAAAAACGGGAACTTTGCCGCTCTAGAGAAGAGGAACGCCGCGAGAAAACCGCCGATGACCGCGCCGTAGATGGCGAGGCCGCCTTCGTTGATGGCGAAGATCTTGATCGGGTTCGCCGCAAAGTACGCCCATTCGAACGCAACATAATACAGCCGCGCGCCGACGACAGCCAGCGGCACGGCGAGGAGGATGAAGTCCAGCAGCAGGTCGGACGACCAGCCGCGCTTTCGCGCGCGCAGCATGCCGAGCAGTATGCCAAGCAGCAGCCCGCAGGCGATGATCACACCGTACCAGGCGATATTCAGCCCGTCGATGCCAAAGAGGTTGGTAACAGCGAATCGATTCATCGCGTCGACCTCGTTTCATAGGGTGGCCGCGGAGGGAAGCCCGAGCGGCGTAACCATTGTAGCAAGATGTTTTACGTATCGCAAGCGCCGACCACGGCGACGCGTATGCCGATTTCGGCCGGGGTATGCCGCGCCCGCAGCGGGGCGGGCGGGAGAGGCGCTTCGAGCATGCTCCTGCGGCGACGCTCACCTTTTTAAATGGGACGTAAAAAGCACGCTCATTTTTCCGTCAAAATAACTTGACACCCAAATGCCGTTTGCCTATAATTGAAAAGCATGAGTTGCCAATGTAGCTCAGTTGGTAGAGCAGCTGATTCGTAATCAGCAGGTCTGGGGTCCGAGTCCCCACATTGGCTCCATTTTTTTCGGGGTGTAGCGCAGCTTGGTAGCGCGTTTGGTTCGGGACCAAAAGGTCGCTGGTTCAAATCCAGTCACCCCGACCAGTGCGAATTGGCTTATAGGATTTCAAGGTCTTATAAGCCAATTCGCTTTTTTTGCGCCATAGCTTCTCATGCTTCACCTTGAGTTATCCTGCCGCGTTGCTCACGGCAACGCCTTTGCGTGTTTGAATTTGTACTTTTTGAGGTGCCAAACTCGGGATATCTGGCACATCAATCGTTCCGATGCAGTTGTAATGAATGATCAGCTTTTGCACATGTACCTTGCCCACTTTCTCCGCATGGTATACCTCGATGTGATGCACCAGTTCGTTTAGCATGCGCGGCGTGAGCTTCTTTGCACGTGTGTATTTTCGTACCGTGGAGATAAACATATCCGTGGAAACATCACTGACCTCGCTTTGTTCTATCTCTTTCTGCGAGGCCTTAACCTTGCTTTTCAGTGTCGCTTGTTCATCTTCATATCGGCATGACAGGCGGTAAAACCGCTCATCGCTGATCTTGCCCGCAACACTGTCTTCGTAAAGGTGCTCAAATAGGATATCCAGCTCTTTGTCTCGCGCAAGCAACGTCGCTAGCTCCTTTTTTCGGTATGATTGCTCATGATCGACTGCTTTACGAGATTGTCCCATCACGGCCTGAACAAATTCATCTTCATACCGACTCGCAAAACGCGTCAATCTTCGAATTTCTCCCAATACAACTTCCTCTAAAAAGTCAGCGCGAATATAATGTGTTGATTCGCATGTGCCGCGGTTGCCTGAATAATTCTGGCAGTTGAAATACTTGATATCATGATTCTTCTGATTGAAATGATAATTCAGGTTGGAGCCGCAATCCGCGCACACTAGTAATCCCGAAAACATGCTTCTCTCGCCACTATTGGTTTTCCGCTTCCGTACATTTCTTCGGTTTTGCTGCACTTGTTCCCAGACCTTTCGGTCAATGATCGGCTCATGAACACCTTTAAAAATCAGCCATTCTTCCGGATCATTGTCGATTCGCTTTTTGTTTTTATAGGATTTGCTGTACGTCTTGAAGTTGACCACGTCGCCGCAATACTCCTGCTTCGTCAGGATATTCATGATCGTAGAGCTGTTCCAGTGATACGGTATCTCGGTTGCTTTTTTCCCGGGCGCTTGACGCCAATGCTTCTCCAATAATGGTACGGAGTGAGCACTTTATCCTGAGTGAGTGCTGCCGCTACCTGCTCGGAACCCAGACCCTCCAGCGTTAAGCTGAAAATCTTGCGAACAATCCTTGCTGCTGTTTCATCAATGATCCAGCGCTTCAAATCGTCCGGGTCCCTGATATACCCGTAAGGCGGCACCCCCAGCGGCTCTCCTGCCGTGCCTTTTACACGATTGCTGATCCGCCGCTTCTTGCTGATATCACGCGAATACCACTCGTTGAACAGGCTGCGAATCGGGGTTAACTCGTTTTCGCCTTCGTTGCTGTCTATTCCGTCCGATATGGCCACAAGACGAATCTCATGCTCCGGGAAGAACTCTTCCGTCAATCTGCCGACTTCAATGTAGTTGCGGCCAAGACGCGACATATCTTTGACAAACACTGCCGCGGCCTGACCCGCTTCCAGCCTTTCCAGCATTTCTTTCAGTCCCGGGCAGTTCATCGTAACGCCAGATATGCCGTCGTCGCAAAACGTTACCAACTCCGTGTAGCCCTTTTCTTTTGCCGTTTTCGATAGCAACTTTTTCTGATTGACAATGCTGTAGCTGTCCCCTTCCAGATTATCATCGCGTGAGAGACGTACATACAGGAACGCTGTAAGGTCCCTATTCTTTCTGCTTGTTGACTGTTTCATGCAATCCTCCTCTCTGGCAGTCAAAGAAGCAGTATTTACGCCTCCATACATATCACGAATGACTACCACTGTCACGCCTGTCGGGTTCTCTATAACGCACCGACAAAATCATCTTCCATCAATCGAAAGAGTATGCTGGAAACCGTTTCCGTTCCGCGTTCCCGGTAGACAGGCTGAACGAGAAACACTTTCCCACCTATTTCATACCGAACTTGTTTTTGAGAGGTGTTCTCTTTGGATTGAACAGCATCTTTCGTTTGCACCTCCATAAACTGGTACACCTCCTGTACTGATAAAAATTGCGACCCGGAGCAATCTTCACGCCGATTTTGCTCCGGTGTGTTATTTTCATCACCGCTCGCTGTATTTGCCACGCTGCCCCAGCAAGAAGGGAACGTTCAGACCGCGGTTGGCAGCCGCGTCATAACTCCGTCTGTACCGATGCTTTGCCAAGGCTATCGCATACAACAGAGTTCCACCTAAGTCCACAGGTGGCCGTGAGGAAGTATCATTTTCACCATGCGCGTCTTCGCGATCGATCTGCCACAATCGTATCCAAGGAAGTCACTGCTTATTTCGCCGTGCCTTGCGTCGCTCGGTGCATGGATTCGTGCCTGAACGTTGTATATGCAGTTATCAAAGTGCAACTTGGAAAAAGATCTCTCTACTATTCAGAACATTTTAGGGGCAAATCCGTCCCCCTTAAGCAAAAAAAAACTACAGAAAAACTTTTTTCAAGCGACGCAATCCGCGTACAATTGACTTTCTCACATTACCTTCATTGATACCTTCAGCGCTGGCTATCTCAGCGAAATTCATGCCACAGATATAGTGCGCATAGATACGCCGCGCCTGCGCCACCGGCAGCTCCTGAAGGGCAGAAAAAAGAGAGCATGCTAGATGCTCCCTGAAAAAGCCATCTTCGCTGGATGGAGCACAAAACTGTATCTCCCGCTCAAGTCCGTCTTCACGATCCAGCGAGTAAAATGCGCGGTTCCTTTTTCTTCGCATTCGAAACGCTGCATCCTGATTCTCAAATGTATGCAGCTCAATTGCGATATCGTCCGGTACTTCGATTAAAACGTCGGATGTGTAGTGGGGGTAGTAGTGCCTCAGATTGATTTTGATCATGATATTTTCCTTTCCGGTTCTGTGAGTTCGAGAGAAACGGAAAGGAAATGGGGCGGGGAGCGGATGCGCAGGATTTGTTTGCATACGAAAAAAGCGTCATATGCAGGTGCGAGACCATGTATGACGCTTTGTATGAAGTTTCCAGACGTGGACTACACGCTTGGCGGCGAGATGTTACCGCATCTTCATCATTCGTGAGAATCTGGCTATGATAATGATCGATGTCAAAACCGCGATGATCGCAAGCCCGAACAAGAGAGAAATCCACCATTGCGAAAGTGCCTTCTGTTCTTTGGCTTCTTCTTCGGCTTTTACCTTTTCTTCGTCGGTTTCTTTCATCGGTTCGAGAATTTCAATCTTGACCTCTATGCTCTCCTGATACTGCTCCCCTTTGGCGTCTTCATAGGTGAACACGCAGGCTCCGTAGGTCGTGCCGTATTTCGTGCTGCTATCGATCGTAGTCGCAAAGACCGACATCGTCTTGTCAGATGACTTTTGCGGTTCGAGATTGCCAAGATATGCAGATGCCGCGATGAGTCCCGGTACCTCAAGTGAACATTTCACATTATAAATGGAGGTGAGTCCGGTATTATACGCATTCACCGGAAGCGAGAAGGATTCACCGGACGTAATATTCTTAGGCAGTTCGACCTTGTCATGTGAAAAGAGGATTGGCTGATTGACGGTCACGCGAAAGGCCGCAGTCTCTGTGAAAGCGACGTTATTGGTGCTCTCATATGCAATCGCGATCGTCATAGTGTGCATTCCGCCAAGCGCCATAGGCATAACCTGCATCGTGAAGGAGAATTCCGCTTCCTTATTGCTTGCAAGTCCGCGCAGATATGGCGCGCTGAATTCATCGACTAATGCTATGTTCGGATCGTCGCTAGTCACATTTACGCGGATATTGTGCGCGGTTCGACGTCCAACGTTCTTTATAATGCTCCCAAGAAATGCGACACAAAAATGCAAAGAATAAGTTATAATGGGAAGATGAATAAGAGAACACAGTACACAGCCGAGTACAAGGCGAGCGTA
>JAEWQH010000047.1 GCA_023399275.1 Bacillota bacterium | reverse complement strand
GCTCGGCGCGAGCGGCCTTGGCGACATCGGGCGGCTCTTTCCGGATACCGACGCAGCCTACAAGGACGCGGACAGCGTGGCGCTGCTGCGCGAGGCCGTGCGCCGAATCGAAGCAAAGAGCTTTCGCGTGGCACACGTGGACGCAACGATCATCTGCGAGCAGCCGAAGATCAAGCCGTTTGCCGCCGCCATGCAGGCGCGGCTTGCAGACGCGATGCACATCTCCCCCGACGCCGTCTCCATCAAGGCGACCACAACCGAAGGGATGAACGACGAAGGCAAGGGTCTGTGCATCTCCGCCAGCGCGGTCGCATCGCTGGTATGAAGGCGGCTTTGCGCGGGTTTCTGCACTTTCCCCCATTTTTCCCGCTCTTTTATGTATACTAGAAGAATCAAGCGGCTGCGGCGGAGCCACCTGGGCAGGCTCTTTCCACCCCCGGCCGCCAGTCTTTTTCCGGAGGATCTATGAAGCGTTCTATTCCAGCCTTGTGCTGCCTGTTCCCCTTACTACTCGCGGGGTGCGCCGGCACGCAGATACCCGCCTCCACACCCACACCTACACCCACCGTCCAGAGTACGACGCTCACGGCTCAGTTTGCTCTGGCCACACCCGCGCCCACGCGTATGATCACTCCGGAACCAACCGCAACGACAGCTGTTTCGGTTGATCCGTCGATTCAAAAGATCCGCGACGCTTTACTCGTTGGGATGGATCCACTGCAGTTGGTAGGATTTAAAGGGAAGATCTTGCTTTATCCCGAACCTTCCAACGAATCCACGCCCGTCAAGCTTGAAAATGACACCGCAATAAAAGTTCCGGACGAATTGATTGTATTATCTGAAACAACATCCTCCGATGGCACTTTGTTTTATCAGGTGCGTGCTGTCTTCTCCTCCGACACCGGGTTTGTCATTGCCAAAGATACAAAGGGGAGCACGCTCGCGCGCAGCGGCGTTTCCGGCTTGGGGCAAATTGGATCGAATGGGTGCACGCTTCTGTCCGCACCAAATAAAAAATCATCGGTACTGGCAAAAGAAAGTGATATTGCGGTTCGAATTCTGGGCGAATATAAAGATTTTTATTATGTTTTAACCGAAGACGGACTGACAGGATTCGTCGAGCCCGCGCAGATCACCCCGATCGAAGAAACCGATCTGGAAGAGCGACTCGCTCTTGCAGGCGCGCAGGGCGTGCTTCAGACCGTGGATGATCCGCTTACGGAAGCTTCCGCCGCCAACGCGGCAAAAATGCTCCGCGCCGGCGTTAAGAGTGCCGCTGTCGATTATTGGAACACTGCGCAGTCGCACGCTTCACGACAAGGGAAACTCAAAAAAGCCGCTATTGCAATGCTGTCCGTTACGGCAGGAACAGGACAGGCCCCTGTCGGGCGGGATGGGATTCAATTTTTGCCCTGTCTGGAGGTTCCTCCTCTCGCCGAAGGAGAAGAGCTGCAGCAAGGACTTGATTTCAACCTGCATGGCTCCATCTTCACCAGCAGCCCGCTGACCGGCGTCTCCGCCTCCTTCTCTTCTCTGGCAGACGGGGCCTCGGTCGCTGTTAGCGTCTCCTTCCGGCCTGAAGATGACATCCGTGACTACTCCATTTGCTCCGATGAAGAGACGATAGAAGGCAAATCGTTGGATAATCTTTTTGACATCAGCACGTTGCGCGCCGGCCGCTACCGCTTTACGTTGGCGGCAAAAACCGTCGCCCAACCCGAAGGAACAACGCTTCTATCCGTTGAATGCAAAATTGCGGACACAAGCCGAACGCTGCTGACACGAAACAAGTTTGATGATAACTATATAGAAGCATCCAAATTCTTTAAAGGCGATACCGAAAAATTCATCTTCTATTACTCCGCCAAAGATACCCGCAGCATTGCCACTGAAAACGAGTGGCGCAACAAATACATCGTTTCATCCAGCCTTGGTCGTGTTCACAGCGATGCGGTGCCTTATTTTGAAGCTGCGAATCACTATCTGGAGAACACCTACATCTGCGTTACAATCATCAGTCCCCGCACTGGAAAAACCACTGCGGGACGCGTCACCTTGCTGAAGAACCTGATCGACAAGGCGACGTCTTATGTCCCTCGGTTTCAGTCCAATTTAGAATATGTGAGTCATCACACCCTGGGCACTGCCATAGACGTAAATGACAACATGTACCCAAACTTCAACATCCTCAGCAACCATGATCTCATCGGCAGTGAAGTGAAGCAACACTTGACCTATAACGGAATCAAGACCGATGAAAACGGCACTTCTTATTATGATTTTACCTATAATGGTTCTTATTCCGCCCGCTTTGAGCGGGTACCCAAGACCATTATCAACTACCTGCTCTATGAGCTGGCTTTTTTCCGTGCAGGCTTTCAGTGGGGTTTCTATTATGAAACCGCCTGTGACGCGATGCATTTTATGCTTTCGGAAAACGATATCAACCGACACATGCACTCCGACGTCGGATTGAGAAAAGTCTATGCGTATATCGATCCGGAGTGGACCTATGTATCCTCGCCGACCACCACCCCCGCATCATCGCCAGACGTGACGCTAGACACCACGTCAGAGGACTAGCTCAAAACACAAACGGCGGGAGCAGCTTTTCGCCGCTTCCGCCGTTTTTTTGTTTTTGTTGCCGCACCCGCGTCTTAACGGAAATCCACGCGAACTTCGTTGAATGAGGAATCCTTATCGTACCAGTAGGTCCACACGAACTTGCTGGTCGAGTAGCCAAACTCCTGCGCAAGTGCGAGCGCGTTGGTCTTAACATGGGAGGAGTAGTCCTTTACAGCCTGCGTCGCTGTCTCCATGGCGTTATCCTTGCCGCTGGCATACAGCTGCGCTTCCTTGCGCGCGGTGGCCTGCGCTTCCTCGAGCAGATCCAGCGAGAGGAGAAACTCGTTGAACAGGTCGCGCGTGGCCTGCGAATAACGCTGATATTCCTCGCTTCGAACGGGGCTCTGCGCCCGCAGGCGCACGACGCTGAAGGAGCCTGCTTGGCTCGACGTTCCTCCCGCCGTCTCAGCCGTTGGCGTCGGCGTATCAGCGGGCATGTCGGCCGCGGGCTCCGGCGTGATCACCTGCGGCGTCACATCCGGCGTCGGCTCCATCGTCGGCAGCAGATCGTCCTGCGCGAGCGCCTGGGAAACGAACTCCACAAGCCCTTTCGTGGTCTTGATATACTGCGACGCGATCATATCCGCCCAGCGGTAGCGTGCGTAGTCCGCGGTGTACTCGCGCTCCCGCGGCACATCTACGCCATAGACTTCCTTGATGATTTTTACGCGCTTGGTCTGGTCCGTCAGGCAGAAATTCCAGTTGAAGATGTTTGTAATGGTTCCGCCGATGGAGTACATGCCGATGTTGTTCTTATCGAGCGAGTAGGCAAACTTCGTCAGCGCGGCGGTTTGCCCCAACGTGCAGTTGGTGTAGAGTTGTCCGCTGAAGGAATTTATGATATCCGGAATCTTCAGAATGAGGTTTTGGTTTTGCATGGACTCAAAGAGCGCCACGAGCATCTCCTTCTGGCGGGTGACGCGGTTAAGATCGCCGCTTTCGGATACGTTTTTGCGTACGCGCATATAGTCGAGCACGCCCTGGCCATTGAGGTGCGTCTGGCCCGCGCTATAGCTGCGCCCCGCCATCTTGAAGGAGATCTGCAGGTCGTAGTCCACGCCGCCGACGGCATCCACCAGCTCCTTGACCGCAGGCATGGTGACAGCATAGTAGTAGTTGACCGGAATGCCGCCGAGCATCCAGCTCGCCGCTTCGCAGGTCTTGAGGAAGCCCGCACCGCCTTCGGCTTCAAATCCGCCGCCGCAGTTAATGGAAGCATTGAGCTTATAGATCCCCTCCACGCCGGGTATCTTTGCGTAGGTGTCGCGCGGCAGCGAGATGAGGTCCACACGGTTTTCGTCGAAGTTGATGGCCATGACGATCATCACGTCCGCATGGTACTCATGTTTGCCGTTCCAGGTTTCGCGCTCCTCCGCATAGTCCACGCCGATGAGCAGCACATTGACGATGTTTTGCATCATGCTCGTGTCCGCCTGCGCGCTGATCACCTCGTAGGGATCGAGCGTGGGCGTGGGCGTAGCCGCCTCGGGGATGGGCGTCTCATCCAGATTTTCGACGTCTATGATCTGCGTCGGATCGATCTGAACGCTCTGGTCGAACTGCGAACTGGGATCCAGCAGCAGCGCATACGCAAACACGCCGCCAACCGCGAGCAGGAGGATGCCGCCCACGAGCAGCACCGCCCATAGCGCACGCTTCTTTTTCTTCGCCTTGGTTCGCCGGCTGCGCAGCTGCGTCGTCGGGAACACGTCCGTCGGAACGAACGGCTCCACCTCCAACCCAGGGTCGCCGTCCGCAGACAGCGCCTCCGGCTGCTCCGCCGCTTCTTCCCGCTCCGCCTGATCCGGCTTCTGCCGGTCGGGCTTTATGGCGCGCGCGCGCTTCGGTTTCTTTTCTTCTTCGGGGTTGTGATCGGATGTTCGGGCCATTGCTTCGCCGTGTCCTTTCCGTCTTTGCATACCTTCTTTATTATAGCAGGATTTCCCGAAAAACCGCGTTCGTTTCCAATTATTACAAATAGTTTACAAAGCATTCGTGCCAAAATGCCCGAAAATCGGCGTATTTGCACGCGAACGCGTGAAAAATGACATTCTTGCGGCTATGCCGTCTTGTGCTTTCCACGGTTGAGAAAATAGGGTATACTATACACTGCGTTGATTAGACGGCGTGTTTACCGCGCCGTTGTTTCAGCGCTTCCTCCCTGGAGTACGCTGCGCGCCGTCATCGGCTCGCGTTGAAAGGAGTCTCCTATGGTTGTCATCATCCCCGCATATCAGCCGGATGAGAAGCTATATCGCCTCGTGCTCGACCTGCGCGAAAAAACCGACTACGACATCATCCTCGTCAACGACGGCAGCGACGCAGACAAGCGTCCTTTGTTCGACTCGCTCGAGCCGTACGCAAAGATCATCCACCACAGCGCAAACCGCGGCAAGGGCGCGGCGCTGAAGACCGCGCTGCGCTACATCTACGAGCAGTATCCGGCGGACGAGGGCGTCGTCACCATCGACGCGGACGGGCAGCACCTGCCGGACGACATCATCCGCGTAAGCCGCGCCTGGGAGGCCGCGCCGGAGAAGCTGGTGCTCGGCAGCCGGCAGTTCACGGGCAAAGTTCCCTTCAAAAGCCGCGCGGGCAACGCCATCACGCGCATGGTCTTCGCCGTCTCCACCGGTGTGAAGGTCTTCGACACGCAGACCGGACTGCGCGCTTTCGGCGTATTCCGCATCCCCATGATGCTCGAGATGAAGGGCGATCGGTATGAGTACGAGATCAACGTGCTGCTCTATGCCACGCGCCACAGAATACTGATCGAAGAGGTTCCCATAGAGACCGTGTATATTGAAGACAACAAGTCCTCGCACTTTAACCCCATCCGCGACGCATGGCGCATCTATAAGATGATCCTGTTCTTTGTCGCATCCTCGCTGGTGGCAATGCTGCTCGACTACGTGCTCGTGCTGCTGTTTTCGGCGGCGACGCAGGGCATGGCGCAGTCGCTGCTCATCAGCGTCGTAGCCGCGCGCGTGCTCAGCTCGCTGGCCAACTACTTCATGAACTGCAAGCTGGTGTTTGAAAACAGGAGCCGCTCCAGCATCCTGCGCTACTATCTGCTCGTCGGTGGCATCCTCGTGATGAACTACGCGCTCCTGCGCGCAGTAACCGGCTTTCTGCCGCTTGCCATCGGCAAGCTTCTGGTCGAGCTGGTGCTCTACCCCATCAGCTTTTTCGTGCAGCGCAAATACGTTTTTCCGCCCCAGAGCGAGGAGATCGGCCCCGAGGACTGACCTCCGACGCGGCGCATTCCGAAAGAAACATATCATCCGTCAGGAGGATCGTTGCCGGACATGATGAACCCACATCCCAACCCCGTGAAGCGCCTGATTACCGCAATCGTCGTCGACCTGCTCGTGCTCGGCGTGTTGCTTGGCGGCTTTGCCTATTTCTACTTTCTGCGCGAGCGGGCATATACGCCCCGGGCACTCGGCACACCTGAGCCGTCCGCAGCCACCGCAAGCGCCGCTTCGCAGAGCGCGGAGCCTGCCCAGACGGAGGAGCCGTCGCCGCAGAGCACCGACACGCCCGAGCCGGAAGTGATCGACACCGGCCTGCTCGGCGGCAAGTACGCGGAAAAATTCACCACGGGCGACGTGGAGCAAACGGCGGACTCCTACCGCAGCGCAAACGTCTCCATCGAGATGCAAAAAATCGTCGCAGGAACGGAAAGCAAGCCGATTACCTACTATCTCGCCGATATCTATATCAAGGATATCACGAGCTTCCGCACGGCCGTAGCGATCGACTACGAGGAGTTCAACGAAGGCACGCGCAAAAACGTGATGAGCACGCTGCAGCTCTCGCAGTTGACCAACTCGCTCGTCGCCGTCTCAGGCGACAACTTCGCCTTCCACGACGGCATCGTCGTACGCAACGGCATCGAGTGGGAAAGCAAGCTGCCGGTCTACGGCGACATCTGCGTGCTCTACTACGACGGCACGATGGAGACCTATCCCCAGTCGATCAAGCGCGCCGACGTCGACGCCATCTACGCCAAGGAGCCGTATCAGATCTGGACCTTCGGACCGGAGCTGCTCGAAGACGGCGAGGTCCCCTCCCGCTTTGCAAACACGAAAGCAAACCCGCTCTGCGCAATCGGCTACTACGAACCGGGGCACTACTGCTTCATCCTCGTAGACGGACGGCAGAAGGGCTACAGCTGGGGTATGACATATGCCGATCTCGCGCAGGTGTTCTACGACCTCGGCTGCAAGGTCGCTTTCAACCTCGACGGCGGCGACACGGCGGTAATGACCTATATGGGCGAATGGCGCAGCCAGCCGCAGGATGCCTCCCCGCGCGAGACGAGCGACATTCTTTACATCATCGAGCCTGCAACCGCGGCGGCCGGACAGTAAGGGAGGCATACGCATATGAAACGATTTTTATCCCGCGTGCTGCCGCACCTGACCATCATCCTCGGCGTGATGACGCTTGTGTTCTACGTGGTGGACGGCTTTAACGCGGTGATGGCCTTCATGGCAAGCGATCTTTCCAAGCAGGTGTTTGCCGCGCTCGCCGTCTGCGCCATCATCAGCTCAATCCTGCTCATCTCCTGCCAGTGGAAGGAAGACGACCGCAAGGCACGCAAGGCCGCGCGGAAGGCGGAGGCGATTCTGGCCGCGACGCAGGAGACGCAGCGCGCGCTGGAGGAATCGAGTCAAACGGACCAGGAAGACTGGTTCGCATAACCCGCCGCATCGCGCGCTCTGCCGCCCGGCAGTTCGAAAGGCGGCAGGCAGAACGTGGCTCATCCGTCAGAAGAACGTTTTTTGACCGACTGCGAAGGGGCCGCCGTTAACTGGCAGCCCCTTTTGCATGCTTTTTTATCTCCCGGCAGCCTGCAAGAGTGCATCCACGCGGTCCAGCCTCTCCCAGGGCAGGTCGAGATCGCTTCGGCCAAAGTGACCGTAGGCCGCAGTCTGGCGGTAGATCGGCCTTCGAAGCCCGAGCGTTTCGATGATCGCCGCCGGGCGAAAATCAAACACCGCCTTCACCACGCGCTCGATCTCCGCGTCGTCCAGCACGCCCGTACCAAAGGTATCCACGCGCACGGACACAGGCTTGGCCACACCGATGGCGTACGCCAGCTGGATTTCACACTGGCCGGCCAGTCCGGCAGCGACGACGTGCTTGGCCGCATAGCGCGCGATATACGCGCCGCTGCGGTCGACCTTGGTCGGGTCCTTGCCGCTGAACGCGCCGCCGCCGTGCCGCGCGTAGCCGCCGTAGGTATCCACGATGATCTTACGCCCCGTCAGACCGGAGTCCCCCGTCGGCCCACCGATGACGAAGCGCCCCGTCGGGTTGACGAGGATGCGCGTGTTCTCGTCTACCAGGGCATCGGGCAGTACGGGACGGATCACCCGCGCCTCGATTTCGCGCCTGAGCTGCTTCATATCCACGTCGTCGTGCTGCGCGCTGACGACCACGGTGTCGATGCGCACGGGTGTGTGCCCATCGTACTCCACCGTCACCTGGCTTTTGCCATCCGGCCGCAGATACGCGATCTCGCCGCGCTTACGCACCTCGGCCAGCCTGCGCGTGAGCGCATGCGCCAGCGAGATCGGCAGCGGCATGTATTCCGGCGTCTCATCACAGGCATAGCCGAACATCATGCCCTGATCCCCCGCTCCGGTGGAAAAGAGCGCCTCCTGCTCGCCGTTTTTTTGCTCGAGCGCGCGGTCTACCCCAAGCGCGATATCGGGCGACTGTTTGTTCAACGCGGTAACGACGGTCAGCGCGTTTGCGTCGAAGCCGTATTCGGGCCTGTTGTAGCCGATTTCGTCCACCACGGAGCGCACAATCTGCGTCACATCCACATGCGCGCTACTCGTCACCTCGCCCATAACGAGCACGAGGTTTGTGCTCGCCGCGCATTCGCAGGCCACGCGCGCATTCGCATCCTCGGCAAAGATGGCGTCCAGCACCGCATCCGAGATGCAATCGCAAACCTTATCCGGATGCCCCTCCGTAACAGATTCCGATGTAAAGAGTCTGGTTGGCATTGCTGTGTTTCCTCCATAACGATCAGGTACAAAAAAACCTCATCCGCTGATGAGGTTTCACGAGATTGGATGGTGCAACGCTCATCTTTCAGCTTTCGCTGCCGGACTTGGCACCTTTTTTGCGCTATGCAAACAGGTTGCCGGGCTTCACAGGGCCGGTCCCTCTGCCACTCTTGATAAGGCGGTATTCGATTTTTTTGTTCGGACTTATTTTAGCACTCTCTTTTCCCAGCGTCAACCGCAAACACAACAAAGCCACACTCAGTTTTTGTTTCCGCCGTTGCCGTCGTTGCCAACCGGGTCATCCACGCCCGGCACCTGCTCACTGTAGCCAAACATCAGCCCGTCCGGCACGGCGCGCTGATAGGAGATGTCGTTGGAATTGCCGGTGCGCTGGCCGGAGTGCGTGTTGATCTGCTCGCCCATGAAGATCATCGCCGCGGAGAGTCCGCCGTCGAGGTTGTAGGCAAGCGAGCAGCCGTAGCTGGCAAACAGATCCGCAAAATCCCAAACCGCCAGGCCCACGCTGTAGTCCTTCTGCCGCCCGTCCACAACGATCGCGATATAGTGCCCCGGCGAGACGTAGCCTATGCCAGCGCGCGGGTTTGCGCGGCGGACGCGATGGTACTTCGCCTGCTCGTTGATCACGCCGTTGTCGATCAGCGTCGGCCCGAAGGAGTAGGCATTCTCCACGCCGTCCTCGAGAAGCGTGCCGGTACTCATGGCATTCTTTTTGATGATGCGCATGGACATATCGGGGTAGATGGCGAGCGTATCCTCCTTCTCGCCGGACCAGAACATCCGCCCGTCGCGAATCAGAAGCCCCTTCTCCTCGCGTTCGTCGTTGATGAGATTGTCACCGGTAATCCAGAGCACCGCCTTCTCCCGCCGCGCGATGATCCAGGGATAGATCGCCCCGCGGCCCGTGTGCCCCTCCGCGCCGAAACCCGGGCGGAACTGGCTGATGTCGCGCATGTGGATATCCGCAACGAAATACGTCAGCGGCTTCCCGGCGCTCGTGGTCGTGCTCACGCGCTCGATGGAGATACCGAGGTCGTCCGAGCGATACTCCCAGCGGCCGTTTTCCGCATCCTCCACGATCACCTCGGCCGGCTCGTCCGCCGCGCGGTAATAGGCCGCGTCCGGATCGGACGTCGGCGTAGGTACGGGGGATTCGCTCGGCGCAGGGGTCGCGCTTGGCGCGGGCGTCTCCCGCGGTGCGGCGGCTACTGCGCTTTCGCTCTCCTGCGGCGCGGCCGGTTCCGCCTTGGCCTCCGCGAGGATCGCCCCCGCCGCAAGGCCGAGCGCGAGCGGAATCAGGCAGAGGCAAACCGCGTCGCCCTTGGTACGCTTTTCGGCGATCCTGCGATATGCGAAAACGAAGAGCAGCGTGCTCAGCGCCGCGCCCGCTCCGGCGAGCAGCAACGCGGGTGCGCCAAACGACGCGCCTTTACCCGGCTGCGCTCCCTGCGGAGCCTCCTCCGCTTCGGCCGGCACGACGGTGGGCGCCGCTTCCTCCGTCGCCTGCGGCGCGGGGGATGGCGAAGGCGTGGCGGGCGCGTAGCTCAGAAGCGCTGCAACGTCGATATGCTCGAAGAGATCGTTCTTTTCCGCATCTTCTCCGACCGTCGTATAGGCAAGCGTATAGGCGCTCTGCGTCTCAATCGCAAGCCCGAAGATGCGCCTTGCCGCATGCTTTTCATAGGCGCGCTGCGAAACCTCGGCAGCCGTTTCCCCTTCGTAGGCGTTGAGCGGCGTATCCATGGAAACGACGGTCGGAGCCGCGCCCTCCGTCCCGCCGTAGCAGTAGAGCTTCTCCACGCTCGGGCACTCGGCAACCGCGATCTGCACGCACTCGGCGACGAGGCTGTGCGCGCCGGAGACGTCCGCCAAGCCGTGGGTAACGATCACCTTCGGGCGAAGCGCCTGGATCTGCTCCTTGAGATATTCCACGAACGCACGGCGGTCAAACTGCGCGGATGTGATCTTGTAGGAATCGTAGTTATCGCTCTCGTAGCCGCCAAAGATCGGATAGCGCGTATACCCCGCGTCGGCCAGCCCCGCGAGCGCCTCATAGGCACGGGCGCGCTTGCCGTAGTCCGAAACATACAGCACGGCGGTCGCGATGCCTTTTTCCTTTGCATAGGTCGGCAGCACCGCGCCAAACTGGCAGAACTCCATGCCTGGCTCCGCGGCGATGATCAGCAGATCGGCCTGCTCCGGCGCGGAGGAAAACGCCTGCACATCCTCCGGCAGCGGAGCGTCCGCAGGGTAGGCGGCAACGCCGCCGAGCGAGCCGTTTGCGTGAAACAGCACGGTGATGCGCGCGCAGCCGGCTTCGAGCGCGATGTGCCTGCCAAGCTGTCCGTCCGCGATCGTCTCCTCCGAGAGCACCGCGCCGCTTTCGTCCGCCTGCGTCACCGTATAGGAATCCGGGACGTCGTACCAGTTGAGCACCAGCAGCTGCGCACACGCCGCCGGCTCGATGACGACGCTCTCCTTGGCGCGGATGGAGACGCGGGAGATCACATATGCGTCCGTCAGGCGGTAGGCGTACGGCGCGTCCTCCTCCGGCAGGGTGATCGTCAGGCTCAGCGGTTCGCCGGGCGCGTCCGCAGGCTCGGCCGTCTCCGCGTGCGCGGCAATCGGCATCAGCAACAGCGCCGCAGCGCACGCAAGCAAGGCAAAACGTTTCTTCATGTTGTGTTAAACTCCGGTCTTTGGTCTTTTGCGCCGTCTTGCATAGATCAGCGCCACCGCGGCGAGCACGGCGAGGAGCGCAAGCGCACCGCCGGGCAGCCACGCAGGGATTCCACCGTGATCCGTCTCCTGCGCCGCCGGTTCAGGCGCGGCGCTCGCGGCGGGCGTCGCCGCCGGTGCGGCAGACGCAGCGGTCTCGGCCGGCTCCGGCGCGGGCGCAATATACCCGCTCAGGCGCGCGGGGTCCACGTGCTCAAAAAAATCATCCTTCGCCGCGTCCGTGCCGACCGCGGTGTAGGCCAGCCCGTATTCCAGCGAGCTGTATTCCCCGTCTCCATAGACATCGCTGTGATATTCCAGCTGGGAGACATGCCGGTGGTATGCCTCGTTTGCCACTTCCAGCGCGGTCTTTCCGTCAAACGCCGCAAGCGGACGGCTCCAGTCCATGGTGATCCGGTTCTCCGGATAGAGGTGCAGATAAAGCTTCTGCGTCTGCCACACGCCGTATGCGGCCGCGGTGTCGGGAAACGCGGTCCCGTCCGCCGCCAGCGGCACGGCGGCAAGCATGCAGTAGGCGGTCGCCATGTGGGCGCCGTGTCCATATTCGCCATCGAGATCGTGGGACACGATCACCTCCGGCTGAAAACGGCGAATCAGCGACACCAGCGCGCCTATCGTCTCCTGCTCGCCCCAGCGAATCAGCGCCAGCCGGAGCGACTCGGTATACGCATCCTGAAACGGCAGAAACACCGGGGCGTTGCGCACGCCCGCATGCCAGAGCCCCTCGAGCGCCTCGTCCACACGCGTGCGACTGCCATTGGCCATGTAGACCACCTGCACGGCGAGGCCGCGCTCGCCCGCGTAATACGGAATCGTGCCGCCAAAGAAGATCAGCTCGTCGTCGCAATGCGCGGATACGACCAGCAGGTCCGCCTTGTCAACCGGCTGCTCCCAATCATACACGCCCTCGGGCAGCGCTCCTTCGGAGTAGAAGGTTATCTCGGCAATCTGCATCCCGCTCTCCGAGGAGATGCTCAGGCTGCGCGCCTGCGGCAGAATCCCGTAGCAGTCGTTGTAGGCGGGCGTCTCCAGCGTCTGGCGGGCAAGCTCCGCGCCGCTTTCGTCCGATTGCACCAGTATAGCATAATCCGGCTGCGCATACCACTTGACGTACGCCGTGCGCACCCCCGTCTCTGCCGCCCAGGAAAAGGATATCTCCTCCCCCGCCGCAAAGGTGGAATACGTCTCCACCTTGCCGTCGCGCGTTCGGCGCACTGCGCGCCCCTCCTGCGCAGACACCGCTTGCGTCTGTGCGGTAACATCCTGCGCGACATCCGCGCTTTGCGCATGCGAAATCGCCGGCGCGGCCGACAAAAGCGCGGCCGCGCCGACGAACAGAAGCGCCAGCATGTGTCTGTTGTTTTTGCTCAAGTGCCCTGTTTACCTCCGCGGATTAGGATTTTAC
>JAEWQH010000008.1 GCA_023399275.1 Bacillota bacterium | reverse complement strand
GGTGGGCGGCATTCTCAAGACCATGGACATCCCGGATACCGGCTATACTTGCCTGACCGTGGACGGCACGGACAACTGCCGCGCCGCGCTGGAGGATATCGCCGCGGGGAATCTGCACCGGTGTTTCATCGAGATGAGCGCCTGCGCGGGCAGCTGCATCGGCGGCCCGGTCATGGAGAAATACAGCAACTCACCCGTGCGGCATTATCAGGCGGTGACCACCTTTGCCGGTAAGCGCGATTTTCCGGTTTCCCCCGCGCCGGAAGGGGCTTTGGAGCGGCGGCATACCTACATCGGCGTGCCAAACGCCATGCCATCGGAGGCGGAGATTGCGGAGATCCTCGCCAAGACAGGCAAGACGCGCAAAGAGGATGAGCTCAACTGCGGCAGCTGCGGCTACAATACCTGCCGTGAAAAGGCCATCGCCGTCTACCAGGGCAAGGCGGATATCAGCATGTGTTTGCCGTTTCTGATGGAGCGGGCGGAGCGCTTTTCCAACAACATCCTCAGCCATACGCCAAACGGAATCCTTGTGGTCAACGAGGATCTGGAGGTGCAGCAGGTCAATGCAGCCGCGAAGAAGATGCTCCATATCCAGCGCGACGGAGATGTGCTCGGCGAGCCGCTGGTGCGTGTAATGGATCCGCTGCCGTTTCTCGCCGCAATGGAGGGGCGTGAGGTCAAAGAGCAGCGCGCGTTTTATGCGGAATATCAGAAATACCTCGAGCTGTCGTTGGTGCACGACAAAGCGACGCATATCCTCATCGCGATCCTGCGCGACGTGACCGCCGAGGAGGAGGAGCGCCTCAAGAAGGAGGAGATCGGCCGCCAGACGGTGGAGATCGCCGACCGGGTGGTGGAAAAGCAGATGCGCATCGTGCAGGAGATCGCCTCCCTTTTGGGGGAAACGACCGCCGAGACCAAGATCGCGCTCACCAAGCTCAAGGAATCGATCGCCAGTGAGGATGCGCGCTGAGCGGGCGCTGCCGCTGCGGGGAAGGAGGACGCCGCCGATGCTTGCAAACAACCGGCTCTGCGCCGATATCGGCTATATGAGCCTCAACCATGCGGGAGAGCAGCTCTGCGGGGATCACGTTGAGATCGCCGGAATGGACGAGAACTCCACCGTCATCGTGCTGGCGGACGGGCTTGGCAGCGGGGTCAAGGCCAGCATCCTCTCCACGCTGACGGGCAAGATCATCTCCACCATGCTCGCGGCGGGGCTGCGGCTGGAGGACTGCGTGGAGACCATTGCGGCGACGCTGCCGGTCTGCAGCAGCCGCGGCATTGCATACTCCACGTTTACCATCATTCGCCTGGTCAACAATGAGCGCGCGGAGATCATCCAGTATGATAACCCGGCCGTGATCCTGCTGCGCGAGGGCAAGAATGTTGAATTGCCGGCCAGCATGCTGACCGTCGGCGGCAAGCAGATCTATCGGTCGGACGTGGCGCTGCGCGAAAACGACCTGTTTCTGGCCATGAGTGATGGGGTCGTGCATGCGGGCGTCGGCGGGGTATACAACTTCGGCTGGCGCAGGGAGGATATCGCGCGCTATATGGAGACCTTCTGGCACGTAGGGTTTACGGCTAAGACGCTCACGACGATCCTCCTGCAGGAGACGAACCGGCTCTACGACGGAGAACCGGGAGACGACGCGACGGTCTGCGCCATCCGCATCCGCCCGCGCGTGCCGATGAACCTGCTCTGCGGCCCGCCGAGCAGCCGGGATGACAACGAGAAGATGATGTCGCTTTTCTTTGGCAAGGAGGGCAAGCACATCATCTGCGGCGGCACGACCTCCACCATCGCGGCGCGGTATCTGCAAAAACCGCTGAGGGCCAGCCTGGAGTTTCCCGATCCGGACATACCGCCCACGGCTGAGATCGCCGGCGTGGACCTGGTTACGGAAGGGGTGATCACGATCAACCGCGTGCTCGAATACGCGAAGAATTACCTCGACGATAACCGCGACTACGAGCGCTGGAGTACGGGGCGCGACGGCGCTTCCTGCATCGCGCGGCTTTTGTTTGAAGAGGCGACGGACATCAATTTCTTTGTCGGCTGCGCGGTCAATCCCGCGCATCAGAACCCGGAGCTGCCGATCAACTTCAACCTCAAGATGCGCCTCGTCGAGCAGCTTTCAGACTGCCTGATGAAGATGGGAAAGCGCATCAAGACAAGCTACTTTTAATGAAGCACACGATTTGGGTCACGATCAACACGCTGGAGGAACGACACACACATGCAGCCAACCTTTGACTACGGTGCGGTGGACGATATCCTTGCCCTCAATGGGAAGAAGGAATCGAATATCATCGCCATCCTGCAGGACGTGCAGGAACGCTACCACTACCTGCCGCGTGAGGTGTTTCCCTATCTCGCCGAGGCGCTCGGCGTCAGCGAAGCGCGGCTCTATTCCGTTGCGACGTTTTACGAGAATTTTTCGCTCGAGGCCAAGGGGCGGTTCGTCATCCGCGTTTGCGACGGAACCGCCTGCCACGTGCGAAAGTCCATCCCGATTCTCGAGCGGCTTCGCAAGGAACTGGGGCTCTCCGAGGAGCGGAAGACCACGCCCGACGGCGGCTTTACGGTGGAGACCGTCTCCTGCCTCGGCGCATGCGGGCTTGCGCCCGTCATCACGGTCAACGAAACCGTCTACCCTGCCATGACGCCGGAGAAGGCGGGCGAGCTCATCGCCGGGCTGCGCGCGCAGCTGGCGGCGGAAAGCGAGGACGCATCGGCATGAGCAAGCTCAATAGCAGGGAGGAACTCATCGCGCTGCGCAAAGCGTGCGCCGGTGCGTTGGAACTGGAAACCAAGCGTGTGCTGGTCTGCGCGGGCACTGGATGCGTCTCCAGCGGATCGATGCAGATCTTTGAGCGGCTCCGGTCGCTTATGGAAGAGCGGGGCATTCCCGTTTCGGTCGAGCTTGCGCACGAACCGCATGGGGAGAGCGTCGGCCTGAAGGAATGCGGCTGTCATGGCTTTTGCGAGATGGGTCCGCTGGTGCGCATCGAACCGCAGGGCTGGCTCTATACGAAGACGCAGCTTTCCGATTGCGAGGAGATCGTCTCGCGCACGATCCTGGGTGGCGAGCGCATCGAGCGGCTGGCATTTCAAAAGGACGGCGTGTCATATCCCAAGCAGGAGGAGATCCCGTTTTATCGCAAGCAGACCCGCCTCGTGCTGGAGCACTGCGGGCATATCGACGCGACGAGCATCCGCGAATATCTGGGGTTTGGCGGCTACTCAGCCCTGGAAACGGCGCTCTTTGACCGCACGGCGGATGAGGTGATCGACGAAATCACAAAATCAAACCTGCGCGGGCGCGGCGGCGGCGGATTCCCCACCGGGCGCAAATGGGCGCAGGTGCGCCGCCAAAAGGAGTCGGTGAAATACATCGTCTGCAACGGCGACGAGGGCGATCCGGGCGCGTTTATGGACCGCAGCGTCATGGAGGGCGATCCGCACCGTATGCTCGAGGGCATGATGATCGCGGGGCTGGCCTGCGGCGCGCGTGAAGGGTATATCTATGTGCGCGCAGAGTATCCGCTCGCGGTAAGGCGGCTGCGCCGCGCGATCGCGCAGGCGGAGGAGGCGGGCTTGCTCGGCGAGCGCATCCTCGGCACGGATTTCTCATTTTCACTGCATATCGCGCGCGGCGCGGGCGCATTCGTCTGCGGCGAGGGCAGCGCGCTGACCGCGTCCATCGAGGGAAAGCGCGGCATGCCCCGCGTGAAACCCCCGCGCACGGTGGAACACGGCCTGTTCGACAAGCCGACCGTGCTCAATAACGTGGAGACGTTTGCCAATGTGCCGCTGATCATCTCGCGCGGAGCGGAGTGGTATACGTCCATCGGCCCGGCGAACAGCCCGGGCACGAAAGCCTTTGCGCTGACGGGGAACATCGCCAATACGGGGCTTATCGAAGTGCCGATGGGCACAACGCTAAGAGAGGTCATCTTCGACATCGGCGGTGGAGTGCGCGGCGGCAAGAAATTCAAAGCCGTTCAGATCGGCGGCCCTTCCGGCGGCTGCCTGACCACCGAGGACCTCGATCTGCCGCTGGACTTCGATTCACTCAAAAAAGCGGGCGCGATGATCGGTTCCGGTGGGCTCGTCGTGATGGACGAGGACACCTGCATGGTGGAGGTCGCGCGGTTTTTCATGCATTTTACGCAGAACGAATCCTGCGGAAAATGCGTGCCCTGCCGCGAGGGCACCAAGCGCATGCTCGCGATTCTGGAGCGCATCGTAGAAGGAAAGGGCGAAGAAGGCGATATCGACCTGCTGCTGGAACTGGCGGACACCATTACGGCGACCGCGCTCTGCGGACTTGGCAAGTCGGCAGCGTCGCCCGTGGTGAGCACCATACAAAGTTTTCGCCAGGAGTACGAAGCGCATATCCGCGAAAAGCGCTGCCCCGCGGGCGGCTGCCAGAAACTCAAGCGCATCCGGATCGATCCGGCGCTGTGCAGGGGCTGCTCCAAGTGCGCAAGATCCTGTCCCGCGGGGGCGATCAGCGGGCAGATTAAGCAGCCGTTTTCCATCGATTTGACAAAGTGCATCCGGTGTGAGGCGTGCATCCCAACCTGCGCATTCCACGCCATATTGGAGGGCTGATACATGGAACAACGCGAATTTATGACGGTGGACGGCATCCCGGTGGAGATCGACGGGGAGAAGAACCTGCTCGAGCTCATCCGCAAAGCCGGCATCAAGCTGCCGACGTTTTGCTATCACTCCGAACTCTCGGTCTACGGCGCATGCCGCATGTGCATGGTGGAGACCGAGCGCGGCGGGCTGGAAGCCGCCTGCTCCACGCCGCCGAAAGCCGGGATGGTGATCAGGACCAACACCGAGCGCCTGCGCCGCTACCGAAAGAACATACTCGAACTGCTGCTGGCAAACCACTGCAGAGACTGCACCACCTGCAGCAACAACGGCAAGTGCAAGCTGCAGGATCTGGCGATGCGCTTCAACATCGAGGGCGTGCGCTTTCCAAACACCGCGCCGAAGCGCCAGCAGGACGACTCCTCGCTCTGCATCGCGCGGGACGCGAGCAAGTGCATCCTCTGCGGTGACTGCGTGCGTATGTGCAACGAGATCCAGTCGGTCGGAGCCATTGACTTTGCCTATCGCGGCTCCAAAATGGAGATCAGCACCGCGTTCGGCATGCCGATCTCCCAGTCTCCCTGTGTCGGCTGCGGACAGTGTGCGGCGGTTTGCCCCACGGGCGCCATCGTGGTGCGCGACGATGCGGAGCGCGTCTGGCGCGCGCTGGACGACGCAGGCGTGAAGGTGACCGCGCAGATCGCCCCTGCCGTGCGCGTTGCGCTCGGGCGTGAAATGGGCCTGCGCGAGGGCGAAAACGGCATGGGCAAGATCGTCGCCGCGCTGCATCGCATGGGCTTCGACGAGGTGTACGATACCTCCACCGGCGCGGATCTGACCGTGCTGGAGGAAAGCGAAGAGCTGCTTTCGCATCTGGAGGGTGAAAGCGGGCTGCCGCTGTTTACCTCCTGCTGCCCTGCGTGGGTGCAATATTGCGAAAAGACGCATCCAGAGATGCTCGGCAGCGTATCCACCTGCCGCTCTCCGATGCAGATGTTTGCAGCCGTCATCAAGGAGCAGGAGAAGACCTCCTCCCGCAGGCAGTTTCACGTGGCGGTAATGCCCTGCACGGCGAAAAAATTTGAAGCGGCGCGCGAAGAATTCCGCCGCGGCGGCGCGCCGGATGTGGACGCGGTGATCACCACGCAGGAGCTCATCCGCATGGTGAAGGAATCCGGCGTGGTGTTTGAAGACCTGGAACCGGAAGCGCTGGATCTGCCCTTTGGCATCACGTCCGGCGCGGGCGTGATCTTTGGCGTGAGCGGCGGCGTGACCGAGGCGGTGCTGCGCAGGCTGGCGTCCGATAAGTCGCGCGGGGGACTGTATGCAGCGGCGCTGACAGGCGTGCGCGGCATGAAGGGCGTAAAGGAGGCGCGCGTGCCGTATCTGGATCGCGAGGTGCGCATCGCGGTCGTCAGCGGGCTGGGCAATGCGGATGCGCTGATACAAAAGATTCTCTCGGGAGAAGAGCGCTATGATTTTGTTGAGGTGATGGCTTGCCCGGGCGGCTGCGTCAGCGGCGCGGGGCAGCCCTACAGCTCCTCTGCCGGCAAGGCGGAGCGCGGCGAAGGGCTCTACGCGGCGGATCGCGTTTCTAGCGTGAAGCGCTCGGAGGAAAACGCCCTGGTTCAGGCGCTCTATGGGGACGTGCTCAAGGGCCGCGTACATGAGCTGCTGCACGTAGACTACACCAGAAACGGAGGTCGGCGCGCATGACGGAGCTCTCGGTCTGCATCGGCAGCGCCTGCCATCTCAAAGGCGCGTATAACGTCATCTCCACGTTTCAGCATCTCATCGAGGAGCAGGGGCTTCACGACAGGATCGCCTTCTCTTCCTCCTTCTGCATGAAACAGTGCCACAAGCCGGGCGTCGCGGTGTCGCTCAACGGGGTCAAGAGCGTGATCGCCGCCGAGCAGGCGCGCGGGTTCTTTCAGCAGCAGGTACTGTCCGCCGTTCAAAACGATCAAAGCTGACCGTGGCGCCGAGCATAGCGCCATCGACAGAGCAAACGCCCGCGTGGGAATCGCCTGCGCGGGCGTTTGTCCGTTTCAAACCGGTGTTTTGATGGACGGAGCCATCTGTTTTACGGATGCACTCTTGCGCCGTTTTCTCATAATCCGGCAAAGACCGGCAATGCTGATGCGAAGACCGCGCCGGCCAAACTTCAAATGTGTTGGATGGGATTTGCCGATGTTTCGGGGAGGAATCTCCTTTTTTCCGCGTCTGGGTGGGCAGTTGCTGTACGGCGCGCACAAAAGCGTGTAGAATACAGAAAAAGAATTGAAAGCGGAGGATATGGCGTGAAGACAGAGGATGTTGCGGCTGCGATGGTCGCGTATTTCGCGGGAGACGTGCGGCGGGTTAACCACCTTCTCAAGGTGTTTGGCTTTGCCAAGACCATTGGGGAAAAAGAAGGACTCGATGTGCGCACACAGCAGGTCCTTGAGATCGCGGCGCTGACGCACGACATCGGCATCCGCCTCAGCGAACAAAAATACGGCAGCTGCAGCGGCGCGCATCAGCAGATCGAAGGGCCGCCGGAGGCGAGGAGGCTGCTCTCTTCACTTGGCGCGGACGACGCGCTGATTGCGCGCGTATGCTGGCTGATCGCGCATCACCATACGTATACGGACATACGGGAGCTCGACTATCAGATCCTTGTTGAAGCGGACTTTTTGGTCAACGCGTATGAGGACGATATGGACGAGGATGCCATCCGCACCGTGCGGAACAAGATCTTTCGAACAAAGACGGGCATCGGTATGCTTGATTTGCTCTATCTTGGCGGCGCGAAATTGCCGTAACGCTTTGCTTCTGTGCGCGCGGTATGGTATGATAGCGGTTGTTTTGACAGGAAAGCAGGTATGAAACCATGATCAGTGCACACAACGTATCCCTCCAGTTCGGCGGCAGGCCGCTGTTTGAGCACGTAGATATCCAGTTTACCAACGGCAACTGCTACGGCCTCATCGGCGCGAACGGAACGGGAAAATCGACGTTTTTGAAGATACTCTCCGGAGAACTGGAGCCAAATAAGGGAGAGGTCTTTGTCACCCCCGGCGAGCGCATCGCCGTGCTGCGGCAGGACCACTATGCATTTGACAAATTCACCGTCATGGAGACGGTCATCATGGGCTACGCGCGGCTGTATGAGATCATGCAGCTCAAGGAGGAGCTCTACGCCAAGGCGGACTTTGATGACGCGGACGGCATCCGCCTGGCGGAGCTTGAGGGCGAGTTTGCCGAGCGGGACGGCTGGAGTGCGGAGTCGGACGTGGAGATTCTGCTCAACGGACTCGGCGTGCCCGCTGCGCTGCACAACGCCCCCATGGCGGAGCTGGACGGGCCGAATAAAGTCAAGGTGCTGCTCGCGCAGGCGCTGTTTGCCAAGCCAAACATCCTGCTGCTGGACGAGCCGACGAACAACCTCGACGTATACGCCATCCACTGGCTGGAGGAGTTTCTGCTCGACTTTCCGAATACCGTCATCGTGGTATCCCACGACCGGCACTTTCTGAACAAGGTCTGCACGCACATCGTGGATATCGACTACGGCAAGATGCAGATGTACGTCGGCAACTACGATTTTTGGTATGAATACACCCAGCTTGCCGCGCGGCAGGAGAAGGACAAAAGAAAGCAAAACGAGCAGAAGGCGAAGGAACTGCAGGAGTTTATCATGCGCTTTAGCGCAAACGCCAGCAAATCCAAGCAGGCGACCTCGCGCAAGAAGATGCTCGATAACCTCGATATGGGCAACTTCGCGCCGTCCTCGCGGCGCTATCCGTTCATCCACTTCAAGCCCGACCGCGACGTGGGAAACGATATCCTTGCCGTGGACGGGCTGACGAAGAGCATCGGCGGCAGAACTGTGCTCAACGATGTGAGCTTCGTGGTCGTCGGCGGGGACAAGGTCGCGTTTGTGGGCGAAGACGAGTTGGCGCGCACCACGCTGTTTCAGATTCTGATGGGCGAGCTGGAGCCGGATTCGGGCAGCTTCAAGTGGGGCGTGACCACGACGCAAGCGTATCTGCCCAGCGACAACAGCGCATATTTCGACGGGGTGACCTACTCGCTGGTCGATTGGCTGCGGCAGTTCTCCAAGGATCAGTATGAGACCACCATCCGCGGCTGGTTGGGCCGGCTGCTTTTCTCCGGTGAAGAGGCGCTCAAGGAAGCGCGCGTGCTCTCCGGCGGCGAGAAGAACCGATGCATGCTCGCCAAGATGATGCTCTCCGGCGCGAACGTGCTCATCCTCGATGAACCGACGAACCACCTCGATCTCGAGGCGATCACTGCGCTCAACGAGGGCATGCAGGAGTTTACGGGCGTGATGCTCTTCACCTCGCACGACCACCAGGTGACGCAGACGGTGGCAAACCGTATTCTGGAGATTCTCCCCGGCGGTGTGATCGACAAGCGAGAGAGCTACGACGAGTACATCGAAGATGAGGAGGTCCAGGCGCTGCGCGAGCGCTGGAGCGAAAAGAAATGATGATGAAGCGGGCGCCGTCGGCAGACGGCGCCCGCTTTGACGCGACTGGGTCAGCTTTTGGGTATAGGGACCGTGATTTCGAGCAGAGGGCTCAGCGCCGTCTTTGCATCGTAATCCCACTCATCCTCGGGCACGGTGAAGATATCGCCCCCGATTTGATCCGTTCCTCCCAGCGTTACATAGTGGGCATAGCTGAGCTTGAGCACGACCGACTGCGTGTTGGCGTAGTCGGTGGGGAAGACCGGCAGGATATAGCGCAACTCGTCAGCCTGCCAACTGTCCGGCGTTGGCGCTTCCGAAACGAATATTCCGTCCACATAAAGATCTGCCGCAACGCCGTTTGAAGTGTATTCATCGTAGAGGTTGCGCCATGTCATACGCATGAATCCGCTCACCATATCATCCGTCCAATCAATCGGCTTTTCCGCAACCTTTATGAGAACGGAGATGCCCGTCGGCAGGTATTCATAAGACACACGAAGCGTCACACCGTCCAAGAAGACCTTTTTCGTTTCAATAACCCAGCTCTCGAAATCGCCATCTGTCTTTATTTTTTTGTGATCCATCGAAAGATAGAGGTCTCCCGAGAGGGGGAGCAGCGTTTCTTGGCCTTGCGCCGAAGCGGTGTTACCCTGTGTGGTATCGAACGTGAACGTGTGCGTGATGACGGCGACCGTTGCGCCGTAGTCCAGCGCGTCGTTTTCGCAGACGCGGATGTTTTGTGTGATGGTCAGCACGCCGCTTGGTAACGGTCGATTGCCCGGAAGGCCGAAGTCGGAGTACAGCACCACGTGATCCGCGCCAGATAGCGCGGTTTCGTCGAAGATCGGCGTGATGCCATGTCCGCTGACGTTGAGCGGATAGCCGGTTGGATCACCCTGTATGGTATAGCTTACGTCGCCCATCAGCGCGTCCACGCGCAGCTTGCTGCCGGACTTTACGCCGAATCCCTCCATAAACTCCCGCACGTGCTCGTTGGACGTGTAGAGATTTGTGTTCCAGATGAGCTGGTTGCCGTCGTAGAGCACCTCGGCGATCTCAGGCTGAATGTCTTTCAGCCAGCCCCAGGTCTCCTCTGAAAATGCGTCATAGCCGTTTGCTGCGCGATAGTCGATCAACTCCTGCGCGTTCGGCAGATCCGGCATCAGCGTGACGGTATAGCCAACTTCCTGCGGGGAGGCATTGGCGATGGCTTCCTCGATCGAGGGGACGGACGTCCTCTGCGTTGGGTCGTCGTTCATATAGCGGCTGGGCGTAAAAACCTTGCCCAGAAAACTCGACACCGCGAGCGCGGCTTTGGGAAAGGCGGTGAAGAAGACCGCGACTGCGAGCAGGCACGCCGCGATGGGGATGAGTACCCGGCGTGCGCGGTTGCGGGCAAGCGCCTTGGGCGCTGCTTCTTTTAGCACGCTCGTGCGGATGCGGCGGGCCGCGCCCGACGGCAGCGGCAGCGCGGGGATGCCGGAAAGCAGGCGCTGCGTCTGCTCCGCGTCGAGCGAGGGAAAGCGAAACGAATCATGATTCGACATGAAGATTTCCTCCTTTCGTGAGGCGGTTGAGCTTCGCCAGCGCGCGGCGAAGGCGTTGGTCGACGGTGTTTGGCTTCATGCCGAGCCGCTTTGCGATCTGCTTGCTCGGCAGGCCGAAGTAATAGCGGAAAAGGACGATTCGGCTGTCCGGCTCGCCGAGGGCGAGCACGGCGTCGACCAACTCCTCCGCCTCGAGGCTTCGCAGGGCGGCTGTCTCCGTCTCCTCCGCGGTGTGTATCCATTCGTCCAGCGGAACCTCCGGCGCGGCGTTGCGCCGTGTCAAGCGGTTGATGGCGAGGTTGCGCGCCGTTGCGCAGAGATATGCCTTGACGGAGCCCCGGGAGAAATCGAGCCGGTCACGGCTCTGGTAGACCGCGAGAAACGCGTCGCTGACACACTCCTCGATCTCCTCGTGGGACGAGCGGCCCAGCACGGCGGCCGCCGCGTGGTAGACCAGGCCGGTATATGCGCCAAGCATCTGGTTCAACGCGCGCTCGGGGTCGCGTCTGAGTAGTTCGGTGACAGCATCCATGACGGAACCTCCTGCATGAATTTGAGAATTCTCACCTGATATATCCATCATAGCGGGGAAAATCTGACATTGGGTCTCGATTTTTTCACAAATTTCTCAGGTCCTCTTGCCTGAGGCTCGACGGCATGATACCGTTGAACGTGAAAATGAAGGAAACGAGGATTGTATGATGGATCAGCTTGGCAATCTGCTCGGCATTCTGGCCGCGGCGCTTTTCATACTCGCACTGCTGAACTTCGCGGTCAAGTTCGTCAACCGAATTTGGGTGGCGAAGCTCACCAAGGGAAGCGGATTTCGGCGCGGATATACGGCTGGAATGCGGTTTCTCGTAAAGAACCACCGTTTCTTTGGCGGCGGCGCGGCCGTGCTGATGCTTGCACACATCGTGCTGCAGCTCCTCTTCAAGTGGGTATCGCTCACGGGGGTTGCAGCCGCCGTCTTTGCGGTGGCCGCGGTGGCGCTCGGCGCTGCGATGTATCGAGGGAAAAAGCGCAGCCCGGGGCTGCTCTGGGCGCACCGGGGGGCGGCGATCGCGCTGGTCGTCCTGCTCGTTTCACATGTGATCACGCGCATCTGACGGGAGGAAGCAGCGCATGAAAAAAGCGGTCTTATTCTGCTATTCGGTGCATCATGGCAATACGAGAAAGGTAGCGGACGCGCTCGCCGAGCGCCTGCCCGTTCGAGTGGTCGGCGTTCCGGTGCGGGAAGAAGTGAACCTGAGCGAATACGAGCTCGTCGGCTTCGCGTCGGGCATCTATATGTCTGCGTTTGGCAAGCCGGTAGATGCGCTGATCGATTCTTTGCCGGGGCTTGAGGGGAAGCGGTGCTTTACGCTCTATACCTGCGGCGCGACGGGCGGAAATTTCGACGGGGCGGTGCGCGCACGGCTGACGGCGCGCGGCGCGGTGGACGCCGGTGGCTGGCATTGCCGCGGGTTCGACACCTTTGGCCCATTTAAGCTGATCGGCGGCATCGCAAAGGGACACCCGGACGAGAAGGATCTCGAAAGCGCGGCGGCATTCGTGCGTCCGCTGCTGGAGGATTAGGTAGACCCGGAGGCACGGTAACAGATCCGGTACTCTTGCAGGCCCGCCAGTGCGGAATCAAACGACAAACGACGCCGCAGGAAGAACCCCGGCGTCGCTGCTTGTCTCAAAAAACTGGGATCGCTAAACGCTGCAGCCCACAACCCGCCCATTCCGGCGATGGCGGGGGTGCGGGCAGGAAGCCCACGGGGCGACGGAATCAACAGGCTATCCCATCAAAAACCAAGTTTTGATAGATTATGACGCCGCGGGTTTTTCCGGGGCGTTGTTATGCCGGATTAGCCGCCATATCGTTGATAGAGCCGGCCGAAGCCCGGCAACGCGCGGACGATGGTGTCGTATGCCACGCAATAGGCGACGCGCACATAGGACGGGCAGCCGAAGCTGCGCCCGGGTACGACGAGGATGTCTTCCTCCATCGCGGCTTTGGAGAATGCGTCTCCGTCTCCGCCCGGCGCCTCGAGGAAGAGGTAAAACGCGCCGTCCGGCGGCATGCAGCGGTAGCCAAACGAAGACAGACCTTCGTAGAGCGCATCGCGGTTCTTGCGGTAGCTCGAGAGATCCGGCATCAGGTTCATCTCCGCAGCGCGCGCAATCGCCCGCTGCAGCAGCGTCGGCGCACAGACGTAGCCCTGCACGCGCGCACTGCCCGCAATGGCGTCGTAGACGTCTTCAAAATCGGGCATGTCGTTGCCCAAAAGCACGTAGCCGATGCGGTCGCCCGGCAGCGAGAGGCTCTTGGAGTAGGAGTAGGAGACGATGCTTGCGTCATAGTAATCCGTAATGAACGGTACGGGCTTTGCGGTATAGTTCAGCTCGCGATACGGTTCATCGGAAATCAGATAGATCGGGCGCCCGCGTTCGGCGCTCTTTTTTGCAAGCAGCGCGGCAAGCGTGCGGATGGTCTCCTCCGAATAGACCACGCCGGAAGGATTGTTGGGCGAGTTGATGATCACGCCCTGCGTATACG
>JAEWQH010000018.1 GCA_023399275.1 Bacillota bacterium | reverse complement strand
GAGCAAGATACACAAAATCTCTCAAGAACAGTTCTCCTCTCATTTCTGATATGAAGTATGGAAACCCCTCTTTGGGAAATGGCCGGCCGGTATTTTGAGGACGAAAAACAATGGATCGCGGGATCCGAAGTCGAAATGTATGCTGTGGTTGCCTCAGGATAGTTCCGTTGCGGTGGTTGCTGAAGAATAGGTCCGTTACATTGGGTGTATGCGGCGGCGGAAAAGCCGGTTGTCGCTCCAACCGTGCGCGGCCGGAAAAAAGAGAGGGTTTAGTCGAATTCGTTCTTTTGAATGGAGAGTAGCGTCTCGGCCAGCTTTTGCTCCAGCCGGCGGTAGCGGGATACCCAGTCCAACCCGTCTTGCGTAAGGCTGCTGCCGCCGCCCGTTGCGCCGCCGAGCTTCCGCTCGACCAGCCGGCAGGCCAGCGCCTCCTCCATGCGGTTGAGTGTGAGCCATGCGTTGCTGTAGGAGAGCCCCGCCTGTGCCGCGCCGCGCTGAAGCGACTGCTCCTGCTCGATGCACTCCAGCAAGCGGATGCCGCGCTCATCCACGCCCGTTTCCCCGAGTGAGATCGTCAGGGATGCCGTGAGCACGGGGGAGATCCGCGGGGTTTGCTCGCGCTGCTCGCGCCGGTAGTCCAGCTCGGTGTTGATGTCTGTGAGCATGCCGTTTTCATCCGTCGGCACAAACTCCGTCTCCCGCTTCCACTGTGCCAGCGCGCCGCGCAGCCCGCGTTCGCCCGCGTAGTCCAGCAGGGCGGGAAAGCAGCTCCTGCGGATCATAGCCGGGTGTCCCGCGCTGCCGCGGAAGCTGGGGATGGCGACGGGCTTCGCCGAGCGCAGCAGCTCGCCGATGGTATCCGCGTTGAGATACGGCACGTCGCCGGGGGTGATCAGCGCGCATTCGCACGCCGGCGGCAGTGCGCGGACGGCGCACTGCACGGAGGCCATCATGTCCGTCGTGGCATAATCCGCGTTTTTGACGAAGCGAACCGCCTCGCCGGAGAGGTGCCGCTCCAGCATGCCTGCGTGGTAGCCGGTGACGACGAGGATATCGCTCACGCCCGCGGCGCGGAAGGCCTCGATCTGGCGGCGGATGACGCTCTTGCCGTTGAGCTTGAGCATCGGCTGAAAGTGGCTCATCTGCCTTGGCTCGCCTGCGGCGAGGATGATGGCGGTCGTGCTCATGGGTGCGCTTCCCTCCCGCGTTTTGCCGTGAAGTGCGCCTGCACGCGCGCGTAGTCTTCCAGCGTGTCCACATCTATGTCGCAGCCCGGCTCCGGGGTGACCAGATAGCCGATGCGCGGCGCGAGAGTGCGAAATGCACCGCGCAGCCCGTCCGTTCCGTCGTAGTCGATCAGCGCGTCAAACAGCCCGGCCCGGATGAGCGGCGGATGCAGGCGGCGCGTGCCCGTGCTCGGGAAAACGACGTCCCACCCGCCCGATTCCAGCTGTGCCATCAGCAGGCGGAGCACGGCGGGCTCGACAGCGGGCATGTCGCCCGGCAGCACAAACGCCGCATCGCATCCGCCGGCGCGGCGAATCGCACGAAGGCCGATCTGCAGGGAGGTAAACATCTCCGTCTGCGCATAGTCCCTATTCCAGAGGAAGCGGGCGTTGCAGCCTGAAAGTGCGGAGATGACCTCTTCGCCCCGCTTCCCGACCACGACAAACAGGTTTGTGACCCCAGCCTGCAAAAACACGTCGGCCGTGCGGGTGATCATGGGGGTTCCGTCGATCGGCAGGAGCGGCTTGAATGCATGCATGCGCTGCGACTGCCCTGCAACGGTGATCAATCCCGCCGCCTTCATGACAGAACCGCTCGCGGGAAAAAGAGGGGTACGATGCTAGAATCCTGCTTTTTTTGCCGGTTGTCAAGATCGATATTCTTTGAAAAAAATACTGAAATTTGCATGATCGGACTCCGATTCCTGCGTTTTAGAGATCGAAACGCGGTTCTGCATCCGGCGGGCACTCCCAACTATTACGGGTTTTGTGGTGCTCCAGCCCTGCGTAAAACGATGCGGCGCGTACGCGCAGAATGGACTTTGGCCCGGCCAGATACCCGCCGTCCGGGCGGATTTGCTTGAATACGACGAGCAGCGGCTCCTCAAGGCCATCCTCGTGCAGCACGCGCAGAAACACCATAACCCGACCGAAGCTGTCCGTTTCCAGCACGGCGACTTCGGGAAAGCGCAGCGTCTCCTCCCGCTGGGAGAAGTGGGAGAGAAAGTCCGCAGCCGCGGTGCACTCCGCCGCGGTCGCCTCGCGTCCGCCATAGGTCAGCATAGCGCGTTCCTCCCCGAAAATAGAATCTTCTGATTAGAATATAGCATGCGCGGTGTGTAGAAACAACCGTTTGCAATGAAATAGTGACGCCAGAGAATTGAAATCTTGCAAAAAGAAAAGCGGGCGGCGCAGGTGCCGCCCGCAGGCCCGCCCGGCGCGTCGGCGCGCTTCGTCCGGGCGCAAAGGCGCCCGGAGCGGTATGGCGCCCGCAGCCATGCCTTGCCGCCGGAAGGGAGTGGCAAGAGAATAGCGGAAGAATGTAGAGTCGCCATGTCGGCTCGATTGTGCGCGCGGGAACAATTGCGGCGCGCGCGTGACACGAAAGCGGAGGGAAACCGCGTATTCATGCAGGAATTCCGTCGAAAATTGCGCGTGCTTGCCCCCGGAATTTTCAAAATATATTCTTGCGACCGGGCAAAATCCTGCCGCACGGCAGGGTGCGGAGCGAATAAAAACGCCGGACGGACGCGCGCCGGCTGGCGCGTTTACCAAACGGATGGTATCATAGGAGTTGTGTCAAAGCGAGGGGAAAGCAATTGAAACGGAGGGAAGAATGCTATGCAAAACGCTGTTTCCGCGGCATCCATTCTCGCGATGGGGGGGGCGGCGCTCGTCGGGCTGCTCGTTCCGGCGGCGTTGTATGCTGTTTTTCGAAAAAAAGGGGCGAAGCAGCTGCCGTTTTGGGTGGGCTGCGCCGTGTTTGTGCTCTTCGCGCTCGTGCTGGAGCAGATCGCCTATTACTTTCTGCGGCGGCTTCCGCTTTGGACGGCGATCATGGGCAACCTTTGGCTGCTGGGGCTTGTCGGGGGCCTGTTCGCCGGCGTCTTTGAAGAGGCGGGGCGGTTTATCGCCTTTCGGACCGTGCTGCGCAGGCAGCGTGGCAACGACTGCAACGTGCTCATGTACGGCGCGGGGCACGGCGGGATCGAGGCGGTTGCGCTGCTGAGTGTGTCGATGGTTGCAAACATCATAGCCGCGCTTCAGTTCAATGCGGGAGCCGCCTCCATGCTCGGAGGGCTGGATGCGGCGCAGGTGCTGCTCGACACGCCATGGTGGATGTTCCTCGTCGGCGCGGTGGAGCGTATCGCGGCGATCGCGATCCATCTATCGCTTTCGGTGCTCGTGTGGTTTGCGGCGAAGGACAAAAAGCGTTTCTGGCTCTTTCCGCTCGCGATCCTGCTGCATCTTTTTGTGGACGCGGTCGCGGTCATCCTCTCCGGCGCGGGTGCGAATGTCTGGCTCATCGAGGGTGTGGTGTACGTGATGGCGGCGGCGCTGGCGCTGCTCGCCGTTGCAATCTGGCGCGGCAACCACGCAGCGCCGCTGGACGAGCGTTCTCCGGAAGCGTAGGCGCAGGAATAGGGATCAGAGACGGCCTGCGCGTCGGGTTTTTCCGCCGCAGGAAGAAGGGACGCATCTGCCGACGGCACCGGTTCATGTGCATGCTGAAACAAAAGGAAAAGCCCGCGCGCCAAGGTGCCTGCGGCGGCAGTGCGGTCTTGATCGGGCGCTTATGGCGCCTTGCCGTATGTTTCATCGTCCCTGCGTCCGGAGGACGCCAGCGCGAGACAAACGATCCCCCGGGACTCTTTCCGGGGGATACGATGCGGTTACTTTTCCGCGAGGTTTTGCGCCTTGCGAAACGCGGTGATGCGCTGCACCAGATCGAGCGGCACGGGCTGATCCAGCGGAAACTGCACCGCGCCCTTGCTGAAGCGATACGCGCCGAGCGCGTGGGCAAACGCTTCGATGCCCTCCGCGCCGGGGTAGAAGCCGATATGGCGCTTGAAAGCCGCAAAATGCACGAGATTGCCGTTTAGGTAGAACGTAGGCATTCGCCACGAGATCTTCTCCGTGGATTCCGGCGCGATCTTCAGGATCGCGTCGCGCAGTTGGTTGAGCTTTGCCTGCACCTCCGGCGGAAACGCGAGGATGTATTCGGTGATGGGGGTCGGCGGATTGTGTTCCATGGGAAGGCACCTCCCGAAGGTTCTTTTCTTTATAGATTATCATAATTGAATCTGATAATATAGTCGGTGACGAAGCGCGGTAAAACGCGCATTTCCAGCGTAATAAAGTCACCGACTATCGATCTGGCGCTATCGTATTCTTGTTCCAAACGAGAAAGGCGACATATCTTTATGGAACAGGACGAAACTCAACGCGACCCCAAACAGAACACATGGAAACGGTATCTGCCGATGATGCTTCTCGCCGTGGCCGGCGCAATCGGTGGCTTTTTGTATTATCGCTTTGTCGGCTGCGTCAGCGGCGCATGCCCCATTACGTCCAACCCGGTCATCTCGACCGTATACGGCGGCGTGATCGGCACGCTGCTTGGCTATATCGTAATTCCGGGCAAAAAGAAGGAGGATCAGGGCGAATGAAAAAGGTTGTCATCATCGGCGGCGTAGCGGGTGGAGCCAGCTGCGCGGCGCGGCTGCGCAGGCTCGATGAAACCGCGCAGATCGTGCTGCTGGAGCGGGGCGAATACATCTCCTACGCAAACTGCGGCTTGCCGTATCACGTAGGCGACGTGATCAAGACGCGGCAGGCGCTGCTGCTGCAGACCCCGGAGGCCATGCGCAAGAAGTTTGCGGTGGACGTCCGCGTACAAAACGAAGTCCTCTCCATCGACCGTGAAAAAAAGAGCGTGTTCGTCCGGCGCGCCGAAACCGGCGAAACCTACGCCGAGCCATACGACGTGCTGGTGATCTCCACCGGCTCTTCGCCGCTTCGTCCGCCGATCCCGGGGATCGACTCTTCTCGCGTGCAGACGCTCTGGACCGTGCCGGATACCGACCGCATCCGCGCGCTCGTGCGCGAGCAGGGGATCAAGAGCGCGGCGGTCATCGGCGGCGGATTCATCGGCCTGGAGATGGCGGAAAACCTGCGCCATACCGGCCTGGAGGTCAGCCTCATCGAGGCGCTCGACCAGGTCATGTCGCCGATCGATTTTGAGATGGCGCAGCTGCTGCACGAAACCATCGAGCAAAACGGCGTCGACCTGCACCTGGGCGACGCAGTAGAGTCGTTTCAGGATGTGGTCGGCGGCGTGGAGATCCGGCTCAAGAGCGGGAAAACCGTTCCGGCGGAGCTCGTCATTCTCTCCATCGGCGTGCGTCCCAACGGACAGCTCGCCAAAGAGGCCGGCCTTGCTGTCAACGCGCGCGGCGGCGTCGTGGTAGACGACCACATGCGCACCTCCGATCCCGCGATCTACGCCGTCGGCGATGTGATCGAGGTGGAGGACTTCATCAGCAAGGAACCTGCGATGATCCCGCTTGCCGGCCCCGCCAACAAGCAGGGGCGCATCGCGGCGGATAATATCGCGGGGCTGGACGCGGCGTACGGCGGTACGCAGGGATCCTCCATTGCCAAGGTGTTCGACCTCACGGTTGCCAGCACCGGCGAAAACGAGAAGGCGCTGGCAAAGCGCGGGCTTGCCCGCGGCAAGGACTATGAAGCGATCATCATCACGCAGAACAATCACGCGAGCTACTATCCCGGTGCGGTGCCCATGACGCTCAAGCTGCTCTTTGCAAAAGACGGCGGCCGGATCTTTGGCGCGCAGATCGTCGGGCGGGACGGGGTGGATAAGCGCATCGACGCCATCGGCGTGGCGACGCGGCTCGGAGCCTCGGTGACCGATCTCAAGGCGCTGGAGTTCGCCTATGCGCCGCCGTACTCCTCCGCAAAAGACCCGGTCAACATGCTTGGCTTTGTGGCGGAAAACACCGGAAACGGGCTGGTTCGGATCGCGCCGTGGGATATCGACAAGACAGATCCGGACGCGATTTTGCTGGATGTGCGCGAGGACGCGGAGCTGCTGGCGTATGCGCTGCCGCAAGCGGTGCATATCCCGCTCGGCCAGCTCAGGGATCGCCTCGGCGAGCTCGACCCCGCCAAAGCATACGTGGTGTTCTGCGCCATCGGCGTGCGCGCCTACAACGGCGCGCGCATCCTCAGCCAGCATGGGTTTGCGGATGTTTCGGTCTACCCGGGCGGCACGCGGTTCTATCAATCGACGCACTACAAGGAGGTCAGTCCCATGCCGTATACGAAGAATGAGCCTGTCCACGACAGCGGACACGCGGAGACTGCGAACACGCCCGTTGCGGCGATGCGCATCGACTGCAGCGGCATGCAGTGCCCCGGCCCCATCATGAAGGTGTTTGAGACCATGAAGCAGATGAAGGACGGGCAGGTCATGGAGGTCTCCGCCAGCGACCCGGGCTTTGCGCGGGATATCGTCGCCTGGGCGCGGCGAACGGGCAACACGCTGCTGAGCAACGAGCGCCGCGGAAACGACTATGTGGCGCTGGTCAAGAAGGGCGCGGCCGCCGCGGCCGCCCAGCCGGCGGTTTCGGGTATGGCGGGCGACGGGAAGACCATCATCGTTTTCTCCGGCGATCTGGATAAGGTGCTCGCAAGCTTCATCATCGCAAACGGCGCCGCCGCTATGGGCAGGCCGGTGACGATGTTCTTCACCTTCTGGGGGCTCAATGTACTGCGCAAAGCGAGCAAGGTCAAGGTGGAGAAGAGCTTCGTCGAGGCCATGTTCGGCGGCATGATGCCGCGCGGCGCGGGCAAGCTCAAGATCAGCAGGATGAACATGCTCGGCATGGGCACGGCGATGATCAAGATGGTCATGAAGCAAAAGAACGTCGATTCGCTCGAAACGCTGATCCAGAAGGCGATGAAGGCCGGCGTGAAGATCGTCGCCTGCACGATGAGCATGGACATCATGGGCATCAAAGAAGAGGAGCTGCTCCCGGGCGTGGAGCTCGGCGGCGTCGGCGCATATCTTGGCGACGCGGAAGAGAGCAATGTAAACCTCTTTATCTAGCTGGGCAGTCCTGCGGGGGTGGTGTGCCGCGATCCGTGCTGTTCACGCGCGGCGCGGTGTGGTATAATGCTCTCCATTAACTGAACGGAGGAACATACGCATGGCGGACGTCGTTTGGAAGGATCGCAAGCGCATCATCTTCGGCTTGCCGTGGACGTTTACGAGATATTCCCTGACACAGGAAAAGCTGATCGTGGACACGGGCTTCATCAGCCGCAAGGAGGATGAGATCCGCCTCTACCGCATTCTCGATATCACGCTGCAGCGGCCGTTTGGCCAGCGTATCTGGGGCCTGGGTACCATCCGCCTCAACACGGCGGACAAAAGTGCGCCGGAGCTTGAGATCAAACGCATCAAGCACGCAAGGCAGGTCAAGGAGATGCTCTCCGACATGGTCGAGCGGGAGCGGGATGAAAAGCGCATCGCCGCGCGTGAGTTCATGGGCTACGCAGATATGGACGACGACCCGCTCAACTGAAAAGAAGACCCTGGTACGGGTGGCTGCCAAGATGGCGTCCACCCGTTTTTTGATGGAGTGGATATAATCCAAATAAATAATCAACATCGTGTTGAAATACAAACGCTTTTTCCGTTAACTCGATTGAAATGCATCCAAAATCTGATATAATATATCGAAACACAGAGGCGGCGTCATCCGCGTGGCGTCTGCCCGAAGGGAGAAATGGGATGGAATTCAACTCAAACGGCGCATTCATGTATGTCGTGGTCGCCGTAGTGATCGCGTTTGTGCTGCTCCAGTCGGTCGTCTTTTTCATCAAGGCGTGGCGGCGCGGTAAGGAACTGGGCATGGACATGAAGGCGCTCAAGAAGACCGTCGGGTCTTCCGCGGTCTTTACGATCGCCCCGGCGTTTGCGATCCTGCTCGGCGTCATCGCGCTGAGCAATGCCCTCGGCTTTCCGCTGCCTTGGCTTCGGCTTTCGGTGATCGGCTCGCTGACCTATGAGGCGACGGCGGCCGCCGCCGCGGCCAGCGCGGTCGGCGCCACGCTGGCGGAGCGCGTGACCGACCCCAAGGTGTTTACCACCATTTCGTGGGTGATGGCGCTTGGCATCATACCCGGGCTGCTGCTCGTGCCGCTGCTCGGCAAGAAGATCGAAAAGGGCATCAGCAACATTCAGAGCAAGGACTCCAAGTGGGGGCAGATCTTCCTTTCCAGCTTATTTCTGGGCATGATCTCCGCTTTCCTGGGCATGGTGTTTGCGGATGTGCACGAGGGGCTGACGGGGTGGATTCCCGTGTTCGTCATGCTTGCCAGCGCGCTTTTGATGATGGTCTGCGGGCTGATTCGCAAGTTGCTGGGGGCCAAGTGGATTGAGGACTACGCCCTGCCCATCAGCCTGCTGGGAGGGATGGCGCTGTCCATCCCGATTACATCGCTGGTGCAGAGCATCGTGGGTTGAGGAAAGGAGACGCATATGAAACAGGAAAAATCATATCGCGACAGCGTGCACGCCATGGGAACCGTATGGATCTTCAGCGCGCTGGCGCTGCTGATGGCGGTTCCGGTTGCGACGTGTATCTATTACGACGCGTGGCCGCCGATCGGAGGCGTGCTCAAGGGACTGTTGAGCATCGCGCCGATCTTCTGGACGGTCGGCGTGATCGAGGTGTTCACTTACGTGCCGATGCTCGGCACGGGCGGCTCTTACCTCGGCTTTGTTACGGGCAACCTGTCCAACCTCAAGGTGCCCTGCGCGCTGAATTCAATGGATCGCGCGGGCGTCCAGGCCGGCTCGGAAGAAGGCGAGGTCGTTTCGACGATCGCCATTGCCACGAGTTCGATCGTCACCACGCTGATCATCGCGCTCGGCGTGCTGTTGCTTTCCCAGATCGCGCCGGTGCTGGAGAGCCCTGCGCTGCAGCCCGCGTTTGAAAACATCCTGCCCGCGCTTTTCGGCGCGCTCGGCGTGGTGTTTGTCTCCAAGAACTGGAAGATCGCCGTCGCGCCGCTCGTGGTCATGATCACGCTGTTCCTGCTCGTGCCGTCGTTGGCAAGCGCGGTGGGCATCCTTGTGCCGGTAGGCGCGCTGATCGCCATCGGCGCCGCGCGCATCCTCTATAAAAAAGAGCTTTTGTAATCGTATCGCACCGCGCGCCCCGTAAAGCGGGCATGCGGCGCAATCAAGCGATGTTGACCGTTTCAAATGAAACGGGGATAGGAGAAGATAACCATGACGTATTTCTGGATTGCGCTTGTCGCGCTGGTCGTCGCGTTTCTTGCGGTGATCTTCATCCGCGCGCTGCGCTTCAAGCCGAAGGCTGCCGCGTCCGCCGCGTCAAGCCCGGTGGCGCTCGACGAGCAGAAGGCCATCGATGATCTCGCCGAGATGATCCGCTGCAAGACGGTATCCTACTATGAGGACGAGCGGATCGATAAGGCGGAGTTCGCGAAGTTTCGCGCGCTGCTGAAGAAGCTGTATCCAAACGTATTCGCGCGCTGCGCCTACGAGGAGCTGGGGCCAAGTGGCGTGCTCTTTACCCTCAAGGGCAAGAGCGCCGAAAAGCCCGCCGTGTTTATGGCGCACTACGACGTGGTGCCCGTGAATGAGGAGCAGTGGTCGAAGCCCGCGTTTGACGGCATCATCGAGGACGGCGTCCTCTGGGGCCGCGGCACGCTGGACACGAAATGTACGCTGCTCGGCGTGCTCGAGGCGGCGGAGCTGCTGCTCAAAGACGGGTTTGTGTCTGAAAACGACATGTATTTTGCCTTTGCGGGCGACGAGGAGGTCGCGGGCAAATCGCAGCCTGTCATCGTGGAGACGCTGCGCGCGCGCGGCGTAAGCCCCGCCATCGTTGTGGACGAGGGCGGCGCGGTCGTAGAGGGTATCTTCCCCGGGGTCAAGGAGCCCTGCGCGTTGGTCGGCATTGCGGAAAAGGGCCTGATGGACGCGCAGATTGTCATCGAAGGCGCGGGCGGGCACGCATCCGCGCCGCCGCCGCACACCGGTATCGGCCGGCTTGCCCGCGCGGTGACGCGCATCGAGGCCAAGCCGTTTCCGCGCGTTCTGACCAAGCCCGTGGCGGAGATGTTCGATACGCTCGGTCGGCGCTCGTCGTTTGTATACCGGCTGATCTTTGCCAACCTCTGGTGCTTTTTGCCGTTGCTGGACGCCATGTGTAAAAAATCCGGCGGCGAACTCAACGCCATGATGCGCACCACCTGCGCGTTTACCATGGCGGAGGGCAGCAAGGCGAGCAACGTGCTGCCGCCGCGTGCGCGTATGGTCGCAAACCTCCGCGTGATCAACGGCAGCACCTGCGACGAAGCGCTGGCAACCCTCAAGAGCCATATCGATGACGACGGCGTGCAGGCAAGCATCGTGCAGGGCATGAACCCGAGCAAGGTCTCCGAAACGGAGGGCTATGGCTGGGAGAAGCTCACCGCGGCGATCTCGGCCACGTGGCCCGAGGCGCTCGTTTCGCCATATCTGATGGTGGCCTGCTCGGACTCGCGGCACTACTGCGCGATCTCCGACTATGTCTACCGCTTTTCGGCCATGGCGCTCTCCAAGGAGGAGCGCGGCTGCATCCATGGCAACGACGAGCGTATCCCGACGGATAAGATCGTCAAGACGGTGCAGTTCTTTGCACGTCTGATGAAGACACTGTAGTTATCCCGCGCAAGCAGAACAAAACCCGCCGTCCGATCGGACGGCGGGTTTGCTGCATCGTGTCGGTTGTTTGGAGCACAGCGAAAGAACCGCTACAGCGCTAAACGATAGACGACCTCTCCGTAGAGCACGCGCCCGTCGGGCAGGAAACCGAGACTCTCATAGAGCGACTTGGCAGCGGCGTTCTCCGGTTCGAAGCTGATGTAGACGTACGTGTGGTCTTCATCCGAGAGTGCCCGGATGTGGTCGAGCAGCAGGCGCATCGCCTCCCTGCCGTAGCCGACGCCCTGATACCGCCGGTCGATCATCAGCCGGTAGATCCAGTACTGGTGGTCGTCCTCGTCGAGGCAATACATCGCGAAGCCGACGGGCCGGTTCTGCGCATAGAGCGCGAGCGGCACGCACTCCGGTTGGGCATATGCCTGCGCGAGCGAGTACTGATTGGTCGCGACAAAGCGCCGCTGCTCCGGGGCAACGGAGAGATCCAGTACGGACAGATAGTTGTAGCGGTCGATCTCGACGAGGCGAAGCATGCGCTTCCCGCTCCTTTCGCGCCGGCGTGCAGCGGGTGGCTACTGCGCGTCCAGCTGCTTTGCGTACTTCATGCGCTGATCCTTGTTGAGAAGGCGCTTGCGCATGCGGATGCTCTTTGGCGTGACCTCTACGAGCTCGTCGTCCGCGATGAACTCCAGGCACTGTTCGAGCGAGAGCGTTACGGGCGGGGTAAGGCGCAGCGCCTCGTCTGAGCCGGAGGCGCGCATGTTGGTGACGTGCTTCTTCTTACAGACGTTGACCACGATATCCTCTGCGCGCGCATTTTCGCCGACGATCTGTCCCTCGTAGACCGGTACGCCGGGGCCGACGAAGAGCTTGCCGCGATCCTGCGTGTTGAACAGGCCGTAGCTGCTGGTGTCGCCGGTCTCATGGGCCACGAGAGAGCCGGTTTTGCGCTCTTCGATGGGGCCTTTGTATGGTTCATAGTCGTGAAAAATATGACTCATCACGCCGTTGCCGCGTGTGTCGGTCAGCAGCTCCGAGCGGTAGCCCATCAATCCGCGTGCAGGCACGAGAAACTGCAGGCGCACGCTGTTGTCGCCCTGGTTGGTCATGTCGGTCAGCTCGGCTTTACGCTGCCCGAGTTTTTCCATCACGGCGCCGACGTATTCGGTCGGCACGTCGATGGTCAGTTCCTCGATGGGCTCGGTAACGTTGCCGTCCTTATCCTTATGGAGGATGACCTTCGGACGGGAGACCGCAAACTCATACCCCTGGCGACGCATGGTCTCGATGAGGATGGACAGATGCAGTTCGCCGCGGCCGCTTACGCGGAAGGTATCGGTCGTCTGCGTCTCTTCCACGCGCATAGAGATATTGGTCTTGATTTCGTTGAAGAGACGGTCGCGCAGGTTGCGGCCCGTGACGTATTTTCCCTCGCGTCCGGCAAACGGGCTGTCGTTGAGCATAAACATCATGCTCACGGTCGGCTCGTCGATGTGCACGAACGGAAGCGGCTCGACACAGGCCGGATCGCAGACCGTCTCGCCTACGTTGAGATGCTCCATCCCCGCAACGCAGATGATGTCCCCGCAGGGCGCCTCGTCCACCTCGACGCGCTTAAGTCCCTCGAAGCGATAGAGGCGGGTGATCTTGGTGTCGACCTTGCGGTTGTCTTCGCCGCCGCAGATGACGACGGGCATGCCTTTTTTCGCTGTGCCGCGCTCGATGCGGCCCACGCCGATGCGGCCGACATAGTCATCGTAGTCGATGGAAGAGAAGAGGATCTGCAGCGGCTCCTCCGGCTGATACTTCGGTGCGGGGATCGCGCTGAGAATCGTGTCGAAGAGCGCGACCATGTTGTTTTCCATATGATCCGGTGACATACCGCTCATATTATCGCGCGCGCTGGCGTAGACCACGGGGAAGTCGAGTTGCTCCGCACTCGCGCCGAGTTCGATAAAGAGCTCCAGCGCTTCGTCTACCACTTCTGCGGGGCGCGCGCCGGGGCGGTCGACCTTGTTGACGACCAGGATCGGGATCTTGTTGAGCTCGAGCGACTTGCGCAGCACAAACCGCGTCTGCGGCATGCAGCCCTCAAACGCGTCCACGAGCAGCAGCACGCCATCCACCATCTGCAGGATGCGCTCCACTTCGCCGCCGAAGTCCGCGTGGCCGGGCGTGTCTACGATGTTGATGCGCGTGCCGCCGTAGGTGACCGCCGTATTTTTCGAGAGGATGGTGATGCCGCGCTCGCGCTCGAGATCGTTGGAGTCCATAATGCGCTCGACGTCCTGTTCGCCCCTGCGCAGTACGCCCGCATCGCGCAGCATCTGATCGACCAGCGTCGTCTTGCCGTGGTCGACGTGCGCGATGATGGCGACGTTTCGAATATCCATTGGAATACCTTCTTTCTTACAAAACAAGTAATTATACAACCCCACGGCGGGTTAGGACAAGTAATTCTCATCCTCGTTTCGGTTTTTTTACGGGGGTGTGCTCTTGTGAAGCCAGATTTCACGCGTTTTTTTCATATATTTGGCGTGATTTTTGAAACCATCCCCTTTTTTGCACCGAAGTTTCGAAAACATGCTTGACAAGACGGCTGGAGAAGTGTATAACTGTATTAAGATAATAATACAGAGATACACGAAAGGAGGAACGCGAATTGGCTTGGCAATTTTCATCGAACCGGCCCATCTATCAACAGATTGTGGACGAGATAGAACTTCGCATTCTCAACGGCACATACGAGATGGGGATGCGGCTGCCCAGCGTACGCGATCTGGCGGTGCTGGCTGCGGTCAATCCAAATACGATGCAGCGGGCGCTCGCGGAACTGGAGGAAATGGGATTGGTAACGACACAGAGAAACACCGGTCGAACGGTGACGACGGATGAAGAGGCCGTCTGCCGCGCGCGGGACGCAAAGGCGAACCTGCTGGCGCAGACGTTTTTGATGCAAATGCAGGCGCTCGGCTTAAACCGTCAAGAGGTGCTCGAGCGGCTTGCCAAAGAAGAACAGAAGGAGGGGGAACATGCAATCCATTCTTGAAGTACGGGCGCTGAGCAAGCGCTATGGGCCGACGCTTGCGCTCAACAACGTAGACCTGACACTGCCCAAGGGGAAAATCATCGGCCTTCTGGGGCCGAACGGCAGCGGCAAGACTACGCTGCTCAAGATCGTAGCCGGGCTGCTTACGCCGACAAGCGGGATCGTGTTGGTGGACAACCAGCCGGTAGGCGAGGGCACCAAGGCGCTGATCTCTTATCTGCCGGAGCGCACCTATCTGCCGGACTGGATGACGGTGGATGACTGCCTCGATTATTTTGCGGACTTTTATGCGGACTTCGATATGGCGCGTGCCAGGGAGATGCTCTCCCGCCTGAACGTGCCAGCGGGCAAGCGTATGAAGCAACTGAGCAAAGGCACGCGGGAAAAGATGCAGCTGGTGCTCGTTATGTCCCGCCGCGCGAAGCTCTATCTGCTGGATGAGCCCATCGGCGGTGTGGACCCTGCGACGCGGGACTACATCCTTGATACGATCATCGGCAACTATGACAACGAGGCGACGATCCTCATCTCCACGCACCTGATTGCGGATGTGGAGAAGGTGCTTGACGAGTTCCTTTTCCTCAAGGAGGGCGTCATCACCATGCACGACACGACGGACAACGTCCGCGAGACGCAGGGCAAGTCGCTGGACGAGCTGTTTCGGGAGGTATTCAGATGCTAAAGAAATTGATGAAACACGACTTTCGTGCGCTTTCGCGCACGCTCTTTCCGCTGCAGATCGGCATTCTCGGCGGCGGACTGGTGGCGACGCTGCTCACAGCGATAACCATTCGGTTGGGACAAAGCACCGCCAGCATGGGCGGCTCTGCGCTGCTGCGCGAGCTGATCATGGCGATTTCCACCACTGCCGCGTTTTTGATCGGTATCGCGATCGTGGCTTCGTCACTGGTGACGCTGCTGCTGGTGTGCTATCACTTTTACCGCAGCTTCCTTGCGGACGAAGGGTACCTCACCTTCACGCTGCCGGTTTCGACGGGTAAGCTGATCTGGAGCAAGCTGCTTACCGGCATATTCTGGACGCTGATCAACGGGGTGGTCATCATCGTTACGCTGCTGATCTTCTCGGTTTTCGGCACGACGACCAATACGCTGATCAACGGCGAAGTGCTTGCGGCGATCCGGATGTTCTTTACGGATGTGCTGCCGCAGGCGGCGCAGTATGTCAGCATTCCGCTCGTGATCGTGGAGGCGGTCGTCATCGGCCTTCTCGCGCTTGCGGCGCAGATGCTGGAGATCTATTTTGCCATCGTGGTCGGCGGGCAGGTAGCCAAAAAGCACCGCATCCTCGCCGCCATCGGCATGTATCTGCTGATCAATATGGGAGTCGGCATCATCAGTTCGACGTTTATGTCGCTGATTGCGCTCGGCGAGGGGTTCGCGAGCCTGACGCTCAACACCGTGCAGGAGATCAGCGTGTTTATCACGTCTGTCTTCGGCTGGTATGGCGTGCTCTTTGCGGGGCTATGCGTGCTGTTCTTCCTGCTGATCCGGTCGATCTTTCGCAAGAACCTGAATCTGCAATAGGCAAAGCGGTATGCGTAAGCGGGGGCGGCGTCAGCCGCCCCCGCGGCATATTCTGCCGGCCTGAAAAACAAACCCTTGCGCATCGTTTGCCCAAACCCCTATAATATCCCTCATGAAACGTGTGTTGGGCAGCATTCGCCGCGCGGACGAGCGGTATCATATGATCGAAGATGGTGACAGGGTCTGCATCGGCGTCTCCGGCGGCAAGGATTCCCTGCTGCTGATGGAGGCGCTCAAGCTCTATCAGCGGTTTTCGTACACGAAGTTTGAGGTCATCGCCTGCATGCTCGATCTGGGGCTTAAGCAGCAGAATGTCTCGGGTATCCGGTCGTTTGCGGAGCGCATCGGCATCGACTTTGAAGTATCGTATACCGACATCGGCAAGGTCGTCTTTGAATACCGGCAGGAGCGTAGCCCCTGCGCCCTGTGCGCAAAGCTGCGCCGCGGCGCGCTGAATACCTACGCCGTGGAGCATGGCTGCAACAAAGTGGCGCTCGGGCATAACCGCGAGGACGTGATCGAGACGTTCTTCATGAGCCTGCTCTACGAGGGCCGGATCAACACCTTTGCGCCCGTGACCTACCTTTCGCGAAGGGATGTGACGGTCATCCGCCCGCTGATCTTTCTGCCGGAGAGACATGCGCTCAGCGTTGCCCGCGCGCGTGAATTGCCGATCTTACCGCCAAACTGCGACATCGCAGGGCACACCAAGCGCGAGGAGGCCAAGCAGCTCGTACGGCATATGGCCGGGCTTGTGCCGGACTTTGAGGAGAAGTTCATGCACGCGCTCTCGACCACGGAGACATATGGGCTTTGGGACCGCATGCGGCTCAAAGGGGACGAGCAGCATAGGAGATAGCGCCGCATCCCGTGCTCTGAAAACACGGTTTTGGAATTGCGATCGAATCAAAAAGGAATAAAAAAAGGGGCGCAGATCCGACCGGATGCGCCCCTGAGCATAGGCATCGCCTGCATGCTATCGTTTTGCCGCTTCCCGCAGGGCGGGCAACCCGCCGGCCGCGCCGAGGGCCATCAGACCGATATCGCTGCTCCACATATTCAACTGCATGCCGCGCGGGATCCAGGGCAGCAGGGGAGCGGACGCGCCGAAGTGCGCGCCGGCAAACTTCCCGTGCGCCTTGGCCGAGGCAATCACGCGCGAGATCGCGTCCACGATCTCCGGGTCGTCGAAACGATCCAGTTTGCCATAGTCCTGCGTCATGTCGTTGGGCCCGATCAGCGCCGCGTCGATGCCGTCCACCGCCATGATCTCGTCGATGCGGGCCACGCCCGCCCGGCTCTCGATCTGGCAGAGCAGGATGTTCTCGTCGTTGGCACGCGCCATGTAGGCGCGCCCGTCCACCTTGGCGAAGTCCGTATGCGGGCGCGAAAGCGAGACGCCCCGGTGCCCCATGGGCGCGTATTTTGTGCAGTCCACGAGCATTTGCGCCTGCTCAGCGTTCTCCGTATTGGGCAAGAGCAGGCCGTTTGCGCCCATCTCGGTGAACTTGAGCGCGTGCTCGCGCCGCATCTCCGGGATACGCACCAAGGCGGGCAGTCCGACGGCGCGCGCGACTGCGATCATATTCGCAACCTCACGCGTGGTGAAAGCGCCGTGCTCACAGTCGATGATGAAGAAATCGAAGCCGTATTGCTGCAGCAGCTTCGCCATGTCGGCGGCGGCAAACGTGGTTACCATGGTGCCCAGCAGATGCTCGCCGTTGCGTAAACGTTGTTTTAGATTCATAGTTCGATACCTCCGGAATATCAATCCAGCTCGCCGAGCGGGACGAGACGAACCGGGCAGGGCTTTGTGTCCATCAGGGCGGTCACTTCGGTAAGTGACGGGATCGCCAGGCCAATGGCGCCTCGCCGGGTCACGACCAGCGTGCCCGCGCAGTTGCAAAACAGAGCGGCATCCTCCAGCGGCATCCCCCGCTGCAGCGCTACGACCAGCGCGGCTGCAAACGTGTCGCCCGCGCCGGTGGGGTCCACTACGGGCACGTCGATACCGCCGCAGAGCGCAACCCGGCCGCCGCAGCTCACGGCCGCGCCGTCCTTGTCGCGCGTGAGCGCAACGACGGAGGGGCCCATGTCGTGCAGCGCGCGCAGCACGTCTCCAACGCTCTGCCTGCCGGTGATCAGCCGCCCTTCGGCGAGGGTGGGGGCGATGACGTCCGCCATTTGGATGACGGAGACCATGCGCTCGAGGGAAGCTTTGTTGTTGAGCTCAAAACGGATGTTGGGATCGAAGCTGAGCAGCGCGCCGCGTTCCTTCGCCGCGCGCGCGGCGAAGAGGCTCGCCTCGCGCAGCTCCGGGCTCAGGTCGAGCAGCATGCCTGGAAAGTGCAGCGCAAACGCGCCTTCAAGCGCGGCCGGATCCAGTTCCTCGGCGCGATAAAGGCTGCCGACCGAGTGGGCGCGGTAGTATTCGTAGTTGCGGCTGCCGTCCGACAAATACTCGATGAAGGCGAGGCCGATCTGCCCCTCGTCCGAGCGGATGACGCGGCTCATATCCACGCCGGCCGCGCGCACGGTTTCGTACGCAAGGCGGCTGAGCGCGTCCTTGCCGACCTTGCCGAGGAAGCTGCTGCTTGCGCCCAGCGCCGCCACAGCGCACGCGAAAATACCAGCGCTTCCGCTGGCCGTCTTCATGACGGCGCCCGATTGTTCGATTCGGCCGCCGTTCTCCACGGGGATGAGGTCTACCAATAGCTCGCCGAGCGAGAAGATGGATCCGGCGCTGCGGGGCTGTGTTTGCGCGCTGCATGCGTTTGTCATAATGTGTTCCCCTCGGGCGCAGAGAGGCTGCGCCGGGTCTCGATGTTTGCCTTGGAACGATTGCAACGCGGCTGAAACGGCTTAACTAATACTCACATCTAATAAAATAGCAAATTATCGATAAAAAGTCAAGAATCCAAACGTGTGCAGAGGAACGTTCTTTTGTGCCTTTTTTGATAAGATCCGGCGAAAAGCGCGAAATACGGCAAAAAAACCGATAGCGTTTCAAAATATCGTTTGACAAAGAGGCAGAGAAAGGATAATATTTATTAGGAAATATTAGTTTCAATTCGGGGTAACATGAGGTAATAATTACATGAAAAAAGTCACTTCGCAGGATGTCGCGGCGCGCGCGGGCGTATCGCAGTCCGCGGTGTCGCTCATCCTCAACGAGAGCGACAAGGTTCTCTTCAACGAGGAGACCAAGCGGCGCGTGGTGCAGGCGGCAAAGGAACTTGGCTACGAGCTGCCGAAGCGCAAGCGGCGCGCGCCTTCCTCGCGCGCGGGCATTCTGCTGCTCTTTACGCCGACGCTGAACAACCCGTTTTACGCAGAGCTGGTGCAGACGGTGGAGAGTTATGCCGACGCGTGCGGCTACTGCGTGATCGTCTGCAACACGCTGCGAAAGCCGGAGCTGGAGCGGTATTATCTCGAGACGTTTCTCAAGACGCGCATCGAAGGCATGATCTTCACGTTTCTGCCGAGCTTTCCGGAGATCGTGGAGGACGTTGCGGACAGCGTGCCCTCGGTGCTGATCGGGGAAAAGCGCGCGGAGCAGCCGATCTGCTCGATCGAGCTGAGCAACGAGCGCGCGGGCAAGATCCTTTCGGAGCATCTCTACGCGCTCGGGCACCGCAGGTTTCTCTTCGTCTCGACCCCGTTCAACCAGCTCACGCTCGCGCGCCAGCAGCGGCTGGAGGGCATCCGCGCGTTTTTGCGCGGCAAGGGGCTTGGCGAGGACAGCCTTGAGCTGCTCGCCTCCGAAGCGCAGAGCGAAACGGATGCGCTGCCGGACGCGATGCCCTACGAATACGCCGTCGGCAGGCGGCTTATGGGGCAGGCGCTCGGTCAGGGCGTCCGCGCGACGGCCATCATCGGCGTCAACGATATGACGGCCATCGGTCTGATCGACGAGATCCAGGCGCGCGGCTACAGCGTGCCGGGGGACTTCTCCGTCTGCGGGTTTGACAATATCTTCACCTCTGTCATCTCCTCGCCGCAGCTGACGACCATCGACCATCATCTGCAGGTGCGCTGCAAGGCTGCGGTGGATCAGATCACCGTGCGCAGGCGGGAGCTGAGCGAGGCGTCGCTCCCGCTCGTAATCAATAAGGTAGAGTATTCGCCGAGGCTCATCGTGCGAGCCTCCACCGGCCCCGCGCGGGAAGGCGCGGCCAGAAAGCGTGAAAAGCATGTTTAAGAATCTGTTTTTTCCCAAGCCGCCCATCGAGGATCTGCCGCCGCAGGAGCGGCCGAAGACGCGCAGGGAGCTGTTTCGCCAGACCTTCGGCAACTACTGGAGCTGGTTCTTCGCGATCAACCTGGTGTGCTACATCTTCTATCTGCCCGCGAGCGTATGGACGGAGATGACGCTGAGCTCCCTGCTGCAGCAGAGTGAAACCGCGCAGTCGACGCCCGTGATGGGCGCCTACCTGCTGGGGCTGGCCGTCTGCCTCTTTGTTACCGGGCCGATGCTGGCGGGGGTATCGCTGCTGATGCGAAACTGGTCGCGCGGGGAGCCTTGTATGCGCTGGCAGACGCTCTTTGGCGGTATGAAGCGAAACGTTTGGCAGGCGCTGGGATTCTCGCTGATCGAAGGGCTGATGCCGCTGGCGGCGTACAGCGTGCTGCAGTATTACGGCGCGCTTGCCGAGAATGTGGGCGTAGGGTATTATCTGCTTTTTGGTTTTTGCGCCGTGGTCATCCTCTTTTCTCTGCTGATGCGGCAGGTGATCTACACGCTGCTGGTGACCTACCGGCTCTCGTTTGGGCAGGTGATTAAAAACGCGTTTCTGATCACGTTTCTGGAGCTGCCGAAAAGCGCGCTGACGCTGCTCAAAAACCTGCTTCCGGTCGCGGTGATCGCGCTGCTGCTGTGGCTGCTGCCCGCCTATACCGGCTTGCTGGTCGTGCTTGCGCTGGCATACTATGCGCTCTTTGGCATCGCGCTGGAGCGCTTTAACTGCGCGGCGTTTGCCAACTATGCGCTTGAAAAGCACATCAATACCAAACTGCCCGGCGCGCGTACGGACATCGGCATGGCGAGCGAGCGCGTCGTAGCGTGACCGCGGGAGCGATCGATGCGCCGATAAAAAAGCAGCCCGATGCGGCTGCTTTTGCCAGATGGTCAATGCACGCGGCTCCCCGCGCCGGCGGCACGATGCCCCTCTTCCCCGGAGGGTTTGCGCTAGACAGGCTCCGGCGGGGCGGTGCGCTCGCGCTGGCGGTACTGCGTCGGGGAGAGCCCCGCGTGCTGCTTGAAGAAAAGGGAGAGCTTATTGTCCTCGGCGAAGCCGGTCTTTTCGGCGACGGCGCGCACGGGCAGGTCGGTGTACTTTAAATAGTATTTGATGTAGGCCACGCGCGCTTCGATGAGCTTTTGCTTAAACGAGGTGCCGTAGAGTTCGCGGATCACGCGGTTGAGGCTGCTCTGGCTCAGGTGTACCTGTTCGCAGAGGTCCTCGATGCGTGCCGTTCCATCGAGCGAGCGGCCGAAGAAGCTGTCTATGATCAGCCGGCGCGCGGAGTCGCTCTCGGCCCGGAGGCGTGGCGCGCCGCCGTTTTTCCCGCCGCCGTAGTGGCGGATGAGCTCGGCAAACACGCTTGAAAACAGCGCGGATAGCAGGCCGCCGAGCACGAGCAGCGCGGTGGACTCCGCGGAGCAGACCGCGTCGGCGAGCAGATCCGCAATCGCGATCACCTGGCGCGTCGCGGGAAACTGCGCGTATTGTTCGCGCCGCAGCTGCTCGAGTGCGGCGGAGAGCGGCGGCTCGCAGCGGCCGGAGAACGCGGCGGCCTCCGGCAGGATGAAGCGGATAGAGCAGCGCACCTCGGCGGAGCCGGGGTTGCCGATATGCGCGTGCGTTACAAACGGCGCGAGAAAGAAGACCGACTCGTCGGCATACGCGTGCGCGGAGCCCTCGATGAACTGATATCCGCTGCCCTTGCGGCAGAGCAGCAGTTCAAAGCTCGCGTGGACGTGATCCTCGGAGAAAGAGGGGTTGTGGTCCTCCAGAAAACCGCGCGCGGAAAAGAAGCACTCCACGGGCAGCTCGCCCGCGAAAGCGCGCACGGTGAAGACCTGATCGGGAGCGGGTTGGTTCATGCGTTCCATCGGAATTCCTCCAGCAGCTCCATTATAGCGCGAAGGCGGCGGGCCGCGTCAAGCCGGGGGTAGTATGAAAACCGCGCGAACTGGAACAAACACGCGCGGTTTCGGCATGGCGGGTCCCGGCGGCGGTGGATATGATAGGGATGAACCGTGCGGAGCGATCCGCAAACGCTTGCAACATTATGAAATCTGGAGGGATACGATCATGTCCAACAAAGCCATTCAGGGTGATGCTTCCGGCCGCGGTGCAGTCGCCGGATACCGCGTTTCCATTCCCGCGCGCCAGCGCCCCTATACCGAAGAGGAGATCGCCGAAGTCGTCCGCGTAATGCGCGATGTGCCGGGCCAGACCCAGGGCGCGATGCAGGAGCAGTTTCAGGCGGACTTCAAAGCCTTTACCGGCGCGAACCATGCCTTTGCCGTCGGCAACGCGACGCAGGCGCTGAGCCTCGCCGCCACGCTCTGCGGCGTGAAGCCGGGCGACGAGGTCATCGTTCCCGCTTACACCTTCTGCGCTTCCGCCATCCCGTTTGGCAAGGAAGGCGCGAAGATCGTCTGGTCGGATATCGACCCCGACACCTGGGTGGTCAGCGTCAAGGACATCGAGCGCAAGATCACGAAGAAGACGAAGGCCATCGTCTGCGTCCATCTGCTGGGCATGCCCTGCGATATGCCGGCGATCATGGAGCTGGCCAAGAAGCACAACATCCGCGTGGTCGAAGACTGCGCGCAGGCGCTCGACGCCCGCATCAACGGCCAGCATGTCGGCACCTTCGGCGACTTCGGCTGCTTCAGCTTCCACGGCGCAAAGACCATGACCACCCTCGGCGAGGGCGGCATGCTGACCGTCAAGAGCGACGCGGATGCGAAGCTCGTCCCCGGCATCCGTCACAACGGCGTCTGCGGCTTCACCTATCCGCGCGATCGTTACTGGGTGCCCGCCATGAGCAACGTGGATCTGGACATCGAGGGCTTCTGGCCGAACAACTTCTGCATCGGCGAGGCGCAGTGCGCGCTGGGCAGCATGGAGCTCAAGAACCTTACAAAGTTCACCAACATCATCATCGCGCAGAACGACAAGCTTCGTGAGCTGCTTAAGGACGTGCCCGAGATCCGTTTCAACAAGATTCCCGAAGGCTTCCGCCATGTGCGGCACCAGTATATCCAGCATTTTGACGGCAGCGCCTTCGGCAAGGATCGCAACGACCTGCTGGATCTGCTGACCACGAAGTACGGCATCCGCAGCATCGTGCAGTATTACCCGCTCTACCGCTACCCGCTCTTCCAGAAGCTTGGCCAGGGTGACCACGACTGCCCGGTGCTCGAAAAGTTCTGGGACAACAGCTTCTCCGTGCCCATGTGGTGCGGCATGGAAGACAGCGTGATCGAGACCATTGCGGACTCCATCAAGAGCGCGATTGCCGACCTCAAGGCGACGAAGTAAGCGAAAGCGAAGGAGAACACGACTATGGCGATCAAGCCGGTGACCGGCGGTGTGCTTGTGCCCGCCTGCTCCCCCTGCGACGCGCAGGACCGCTTTCTGGAGACGGAGTTTGCCAACATGCTCGAGCTCGGGCTGCAGGAGCCGCTCGACGGAGCATACCTCTGCGGCGGTACGGGGGACGGTATGAAGATGCGGCTGGGGGAACGCAAGGCCGCCGCCGAGATCGGCATCTCGCTGTGTCACAAATACGGCAAATCCGCGCTCGTGCAGGTTGGGAGCTATACCATGCGCGACGCGCTGGAGCTGGCCGAGCATGCCGCGGTGAGCGGGGCGGACGGGGTTTCCTCCGTCCCGCTGCCCGGCGCGGGCCACGCGCAGCAGATGGATTACTACCGCGCGCTGAGCCGCGCCGCGGGCATCCCCGTGATCCTCTACTACATGCCCCAGCCGGGCGTGAGCTTCTCGCTCGAAAACGTGCTCGAGACGCTTACGGTACCCGGGGTGACGGGGGTAAAATCCTCCACCAACGACTTTTTCTTTACCCAGCAGATCATGGCCGGAAAACCGGAGGGCTGCAAGGTCTTCAACGGCAAGGACGAATACCTCGCGCCTGCGGTGATCCATGGCGCAGACGGCGGCATCGGCATGTGGGCCACGGTGTTCCCCAAGGCGTATGCGGGCACCTACCACGCGGCCAAGGCCGGGGACTATGCGCATGCGTTTGCGCTGCAGGGTGAGCTCAACGCGCTCTGCGCCGTGGTCATGCGCCGTGGACTTTTGCAGAGCTTTGCGTGCATCCTGCACGAGCTGGGTATGCACGAGCGCGTCTTTCGCTCGCCCGCGCCGCAGTACGACGCAGCGTTTGCGCGCGCGTTTTTCGCGGAAGCGGGGCCGCTGGTCGAGCGGCTGCGCGCGGTTGAATGATACAAAAGAAGGGAAGCAACGACAGATGAACCGAATTCCGAAGACCGAGATCTCTGTGTCCCCCGTTACGCTGGGCACGATGACGTTTGGCTCGCCGGTCGCTTTTGACGACGCGGTGAAACTCACGCAGTATGCGCTTTCGCGCGGGATCAACCACATCGACACCGCGAATATGTACGAGGGCTATAACCGCTATGCGGGCAGCGCGGGCGGCGTAGCCGAGGAGATCGTCGGCGCCGCTATCGGCGGTATGGCGCGCGGCCAGGTGATCGTCTCCACCAAGGTCGGCATGAAGGTCGGCGACGCGCCGGAGGATGAGGGCACGAGCGCAAAGGCGATCGAAAAGCAGCTGGACGCAAGTCTCAAGCGCCTCAAAACGGACTATATCGATCTATATTATCTGCACCGCTACGATGCAAACGCACCCGTTGCGGAAATCCTCAACGCCCTGCAGCGGGCGGTGTTTGCGGGCAAGATCCGCTACTACGGCGTGAGCAACTATACCGCCGAGCAGCTCAAGGCGCTGCTTGCCGCGGCGGATGAGCTGCATCTGCCGCGTCCTGTGGTCTGCCAGCCGCCGCTGAGCATGCTCAAGCAGGATGCGCTGAGCGAGCTGATCCCCCTGTGCGCAGCGGAGGATATCGCCGTGATCCCGTATCAGATCTACCAAGGCGGCTTGCTTACGGGCAAGTATCAGCGCGGCATGGAGCCGCCGAAGGGCTCCCGCGCGGAGGAGAAACCCGCTTGGCTTGCCGCGCCGGACGGCGCGCTCTACGACAAGCTGGAGGCGATCGAGGCGAGCGCAAAAGAGAGAGGGCTCTCGATGAGCGCCTATGCGCTGCGCTGGACGCTGGAGCAGCCGGCCGTGGTCTCCGCCATCGTCGGCGTCAAGAGCGAGCGGCAGGTAAACGACGCGATCCAAGCCGTCGGCTGAGCCGGAACAATAAGACGCGAAAGAGGAGAACAGCATGACGACAGTAACGTTTGAAGACGCCCTGAAAGGCTTTCGCGCCGTCGGCGTACAGGCGGGGGACACGGTTTTGCTCCAGTCCGCCATGCGCCCGTTTGGCTATGTGGAAGGTGCGGGCAAGACCATCGGCGAGGCGCTGTACGAGGCGCTTGGCAAAGATGCGGGTACGCTGGTCGCCCCCGCGTTTTGCTTCATCCACGAGGTGGAAGAGCACCCGGTGATCGATCCGGTCAACGATAAGTCCGAGATGGGCGCCATCAGCGAGGCGATCCGCCATTTTCCGGGCGCGAAGAGGAGCCTTGCTTACCGGCATAGCTTCTCCGCGGTCGGCAAGCACGCGCAGATGATTACGGACGTAGACCCAGCCGTCTCGGCGTTTGACCTGCGCAGCGCGTTTGGCAAGATGCTTGCGCTGGACACGAAGGTCGTGCTCGCGGGCGTGACCTATGTCAACTCCACGAGCCACCACTTCGGCCAATACCTCGCGCAGGTGCCGGACCGGCACACCATCGAGCGGCAGGTGACGCTGCGTCATCCCGACGGCACGCTCGAGGAGCGCATGATGATGGACTACCAGCCGCGCCCGACCACGACGGGGGACTATTATGAATTTCCCTACGATTTCAACAAGCTGGGCCTCTGGCTGGAGCAGGCGGGCAAGGTTCGTATCTCGACCATCGGCAACGCGGTGATCCGGTGTTTCCGCATGCGCGATCTGATCGACCTCGTGCTCACGCGCTATCCGGTCGACCAATGGATTTTTTTTCAGGACGAGCAGCCCGTCGAGCTTCCGTTTGGCCAGAACGCCACGCGCGACTATATCGACGAAGCCGGCCGCGAGGACACCGCCATCTGGGCGGTGGTCGATCCCGAAAAAATCTGCGACCGCAGCAAACGATGACGTTGCCGCGCGGCGGAATATAGGATACAATATCGACCCAGGCGGGCATTGACCCGCTTGGGTCAATCTCACATGTAAGGAGAAAAACACGATGAAAATTGTGGTATTGGACGGATTTACGCTCAACCCCGGTGACCTGAGCTGGGGCGGACTCGATGCGCTCGGCAAAGTGACGGTCTATGACCGCACGCCGGGGGAGCAGATCGCTGCGCGTATCGCAGACGCGGACGCGGTTTTGACCAACAAGACGCCGATTACGAAGGAGACGCTCGCGGCCTGCCCGGGCGTGAAGTATATCGGCGTGTTGGCGACGGGGTACAACGTTGTGGATATCGCCGCCGCCAAAGAGCGTGGCATACCGGTTTGCAACATTCCGACCTACGGCACCGCCGCAGTCGGTCAGTTTGCCATCGCGATGCTGCTGGAGATCTGCCACCATGTAGCGCATCACAGCGACGCCGTGCATGCCGGCCGCTGGAGCAGCAACGCCGACTGGTGCTTCTGGGACTATCCGCTCATCGAGCTGGAAGGCAAGACCATGGGTGTTATCGGCTTTGGCCGCATCGGCCAGCGTACGGGCGAGATTGCAAAAGCGCTCGGCATGCGCGTGCTGGCTTTCGACGCGTATCCAAACGATGCGGGCCGCGCCATCGCGGACTATGTCGATCTCGACACGCTGCTGCGCGAATCAGATGTCATCAGCCTGCACTGCCCGCTCTTTCCCGAGACGAAGGGCATCGTCAACGCCGTGTCGATCGCGAAGATGAAGGATGGCGTGATCCTGCTCAACAACAGCCGCGGGCCGCTCATCGTCGAGCAGGACCTGGCCGACGCGCTCAACAGCGGCAAGGTGTATGCCGCGGGGCTGGATGTGGTATCCGAGGAGCCAATTCGCGCGGATAACCCCTTGCTCGCCGCGAAAAACTGCATCATCACGCCGCATATCAGCTGGGCGCCGAAGGAAAGCCGCCAGCGGCTGATGGACGCCGCGGTGGAGAATCTCTCCGCCTGGGTGTCCGGCGCGCCGCGCAACGTGGTGAATCCGTGAAAACGGCGCTCCCGGTCAAGCTCAAGGGCGTTTTGTTTTCGGTGCTTTCGGCGGTGCTCTTCGGCACGTCGCCGATCTTCTTCAAGACGATTGCCGCGACCGGCATCAACACCACCACGCAGGTGGTGGTGCGCTCGATCGTAACGATGGCCATCGCTGGCGTGCTTGCAGGCGTCAAAAAGCAGCCGATCCTCCTGAAGGGTCGGCTGCTTGTCGACGCGCTGCTGGCGTTTGTCGCAGGACAGGGGTTGACGGCTATTCTGCTCAACTCCTCCTACGCTTATCTGCCGGCAGGCGTGTCCACGTCGCTGCACTTTGTGTATCCGTCCGTGGTGATGCTTGCGTGCGTGCTGCTCTTTCACGAAAAGATCAACGCGGCGAAGCTGATCGCGCTGCTGCTGAGCGTCGCCGCCATCGCGCTGATGACGGATCTGCGCGCGGCGGGGCAGCTGGCCGGCGTGCTGCTCGCGGTCGGCTCCGGCTGCAGCTATGCGTTTTACATCCTTTATCTGGAGCGTACGCCGCTGATGGAGATCCCCGTTTGGACGTTTGCGTTCTGGAGCTCGCTGGGCTGCCTTGTCGCGGCGGCGGGGCTGGGCGTCTCGACCAATACGCTGGATGTTTCCGGTGCGACGGTCAAAGGCGTTGCCTTGCTGATGCTGATGGTGCCGCTGCAGAGCGTGATCGCCGTGCGGTTTTTTCAGCTCGGCGTGCGCTACTCCGGCGCGACGGCGGCCTCGCTTTTGAGCACCATGGAGCCGGTGACGAGCACTGTGCTCGGCGTGCTGATCCTCCATGAGACGATGGATGCGAGAAAGCTCATCGGCTGTGCGGCGATCGTGCTGAGCGTGATCCTTGTCGTGTCAGGCGCGCGGCGGGCGGAAAAGGCGCCGGAAAGCCGCGCCCTGCCGGATCAGCTCGGCTGAATGCGCCTTGTGCGCGCCTTGCACGCGAGCGCGTACTTTCGGATGCGAAGCACGAAGTACGGCAGGAATACCAGCGAGTAAGCCGCGATACTGATGAGCGTCGACGCGCCGCGGATGTTGGCGCAGAGCACGACCATCACATGCGCGTACAGCAGCGCGTAAAACGCATAAGCAAGTCGCTGCAGCCGCTTCCAACCGGAGGCGGCCATTCTTTTGCGTACCGAGCGAAACGACGTGACCATCAACGGCAGCATGATCGCGATGAGAACGAGTGAGAGAATCGTAGCGATGCGGTACGGCACCGCGAGCTCCCCTGGCGCGGTGAACAGGTGAGCGAAGTAGTAAATGCCGTAGTAGATGTTGTGGCCAAGCGCCAGGATGCTGCCGATGATGGAGATCTCCCCGCGGATGCGCATCAGCCGTTTGGCGGGACCGAAGCGCAGGGGGACGACACCGAGATACATGACGATGGCGAACACCGCCGTCGAGAGAGACCCTCGCGCGTAGAGCATAACGATATAGTCGGTGAACCAGGCGGGGAACATCCCGTATATCCCGGTGTAATAGCTTGCAAACAGCAGCAGGATAAACGCGACCGTCAGCCCGTAAAAGACGGAAGGACGCCTCGTGATCCACGGCTGAAAAACACAAGAAAAGGCCAGCGCAAGTACCAGCGAGAGAAAGAAGAGCATAGAACCTCCGGTTGGTGTATTTGGCATGGAGTTAGATTTATCTAACCGGATTATAGCGACGCGGCATGACTGCGTCAATCCATTTTTTGCGCAGGATGTTCGGTGAGGAAGCGTTTTGCGACATTGGGAAAGGCGCGCTCTTGACAGAAATGGTTAGATACTATAAACTGTGGTTCGAAATGAGTTAGAAGGTGCTAACTCAATGGGCGAAGGGCGAGCGGTTTTTGCGGGGCAAGAACCCATGCGCCCGATAGGAGGAGAGAATGGGGAAACAAACCAACACACCAAAGAAAGGGTTTGCGCGGCTGCTCGAAATTGCGGCGATTAAAAAACCGCTCGTAATCGCATCCGCCGTGCTGTCCGCGCTGGCGTCGGTCGCGTCGTTTGTGCCGTTCATCGCGATTTACTACATCGTATCCGAAATACTGGCCGCATATCCGGATTTTGCCGCGCTGGATACCGGCGCGCTCATCCGCCTCGGCTGGCTTGCGCTCGGCGGGATACTGTTCAACATCGTGTCGTACTTCGCAGCGCTGATGTGCTCGCACCTTGCGGCGTTTGGCACGCTCTACCGGTTGAAGGTCGATTTTGCGTCGCATCTGGCGCGCGTGCCGCTGGGCTTCCATATTTTGATCGGCAGCGGAAAACTGCGCAAGATCATGGATGAAAACATCGAAAAGATCGAGGGCTTCATCGCCCATCAGCTGCCGGATATCGTGGCCTCGGTCGTTGCGCCGATCGTGTTGCTCGCGATCCTGCTTGCGGTGGACTGGCGGCTCGGTCTTGCCGCGCTGGTCGGCATTGCGACGGCGCTCTATATCCAGATTCGCGCCTACGGCAACGACGGCGCAAAAAAGATGATGGACATGTACCAGGACTCGCTCGAGGACATGAACAACGCCGCGGTGGAGTATGTGCGCGGAATCGCGGTGGTCAAGGCCTTCGGCCAGAGCGTCTACTCGCTCCGGCGGATGTATGAGGCCATCAAGTCCTACACGAGGATGGTGATTCCCTATACGCTGAGTTGGGAAAACTACATGTCCGCATTCACCACCGTGGTCAACAACATCTACCTCTTTTTGATCCCTGTTGGCATCCTCATCGGTGCTACGACAAATGATTATGCGGGGTTTGCCAGCACGTTTATCTTCTACCTGATCCTCGTGCCGAGCATCGCGACGATACTGATGAAGCTCATGTATGTCTCAAGCAGCGGCATGCAGATCAACGGCGGTGTGGAGCGCATGGATGAAGTCCTCGCCGAACCGGAGTTGCCGCAGCCTGCGGCGCCGAAGACCGTGGCGCAATACGACGTCTCGTTTGACCATGTGCGCTTCTCCTACGCGGGGCAGGAGACGCCGGCGTTGTCCGACGTGACCTTCCGTGCCGAACAGGGCCAGATCACCGCCGTAGTCGGCCCTTCCGGCGGCGGGAAGACGACCATTGCGCACCTCATCCCGCGCTTTTTCGATGTCTCGGATGGCAGCATCCGCATCGGCGGCGTGGATGTGCGGCAGATGCGCAGCGAGTATCTCATGGAGAACGTCAGCTTCGTGTTTCAGGACGTATTCCTCTTTAAGCAGAGCATCCTTGAAAACATTCGCCTCGGCGACCAGAGCGCGTCGGACGAACGCGTCATTGCGGCGGCGAAGGCTGCGCAGTGTCACGACTTTATCGAAAAGCTGCCGCAGGGATATCACACGGTGATCGGCACCGCGGGCATCCATCTCTCCGGCGGAGAAAAGCAGCGTGTCGCGATTGCGCGCGCCATCGTCAAAAACGCGCCCATCGTCGTGCTGGACGAGGCGACGGCGTTCTCCGACCCGGAAAACGAGCACCTGATCCAGCGCGCGTTTGAGACGCTCATGAAAGGCAAGACGGTGATCATGATCGCACACAGGCTTTCGACCGTGCGCGGGGCAAACAAGATCCTCGTGCTTGACCACGGCAAACTGATCGAGCAGGGTTCGCACGATGCGCTGATCGCTGTGCAGGGGCGCTATTACGACCTCTGGACGATGTATAACAAGACGTTGAACTGGAAGATGGATCGAAAGGGGGCGGTGCGGCATGCGTAAACTCAAAGAACTGCTGCTGCTCACAGACAAGGGCTATCGGGATTTGAAGCGGGCGGTCTTTGCCTGCACGCTGACGAATCTTTCGATGATGCTGCCGTTTGCTGTAACCATTCGGCTCTTTACCGAATTGCTCAACCCGCTGCTGGGGCAGCCGCTCTCGGTTCGTGCGCTTTGGATGCTGCTTGGCGCGGGGGTCGCCGCGGCGCTGATCGTATTTATCGCGAGCAAAAACGACTACAAAAAGACGTATGTCACCTCCTACATCGAGGCGGAGAACTCCCGTATCAGCGTGATCGAAAAGATCCGAAAACTGCCGATGAGCTTCTTCAACACCAAAAATCTCTCTGAGCTGACCACCAATATCATGGGCGACTGCGCGACGACGGAGCACGTGCTCAGCCACATCGTGCCGCAGCTGCTGGCAAACGCCATCTCCATTACCCTGGTCTGCGCCATGATGGCGATCTTCGACTGGCGCATGGCGCTGTGCATCTTTGGCACGGTGCCGCTCTCGCTGCTCGTGATCCTCGGCAGCAAAAAGCTGCAGAACAAGCTCAACGAAAAGTACACCGTGACCAAGCTCGCGGCGTCCGATCAGGTGCAGGAGTATCTCGAGGGCGTCAAGGTGATCAAGGCCTGCGGACTGGATGGCACAAAGTTCTCCGCGCTGGATCGTGCGATGCATGCCATGATGAAGATGGCCATGCGTATGGAGCTCGTCACCGGCGTGTTTGTCACCGGCGCGCAGATGCTGCTGCAGGCGGGGGTCGGCCTCGTGGTCTTCGTCGGCGTGCAGCTGCTCACCGGCGGGCAGATCGAGCTGATTCCGCTGCTGATGTTCTTTCTGATCGTCGTGCGCATCTACGGGCCGGTCCTCACGGAGTTTACGCTGCTGCCGGAGCTGTTTTACCACCGGCAGTCGACAAAGCGCATGCGCGCGCTTATGGAGGCGCCGGTGATGGACGGGGACGCGGAGAAGAAGATCCCGGCCTATGAAATCGAATTTGATCACGTTTCCTTCCGCTATAATGAGCAGGACGAAGAGTCGGTCATCGACGACCTGAGCGTGAAGATTCCGGCGGATGCGATCACGGCGCTGGTCGGCCCCTCCGGCTGCGGCAAGAGTACGATCGCGCGCCTGATTGCGCGTTTCTGGGATGTAAACGCCGGCAGCGTGACCGTCGGCGGGGTGAACGTCAAGAGCATGGACCCCGAGCAACTCATGCGCAACATGGCGTTTGTATTCCAGGATGTGGTGCTCTTTAACGATACGGTCTATAACAATATCCGCATCGGCAATCTGGACGCGACGTCAGAGCAGGTGTATGCAGCGGCCAAGGCTGCCTGCTGCGACGCGTTTGTGGAAAATCTGCCGGGGGGCTATCAGAGCATGCTTGGCGAAAACGGCTACACGCTCTCCGGCGGCGAACGCCAGCGTATCTCGATTGCGCGTGCGCTGCTCAAGGACGCGCCGATCGTGCTGCTCGACGAGGCGACCGCCTCGCTCGACCCGGAGAACGAGGCCCAGATCCAGCAGGCGATCTCGCATTTGATCCACGGCAAGACGGTCATTGTCATTGCGCACCGGCTGCGCACCATTGCGGATGCGGATAAGATCATCGTGCTTGAAGAGGGTCGGCTCGCCGAAGAAGGCACACATGAAGAACTGCTGCAAAACAACGGCTTGTATGCGCGGCTCTTCGGCATCCAGCAGCAGAGCTTGGGTTGGAGTGTTTGAGAAAAATGCAGACACTCACGCGGGGTTGCGCGCGGAAGGGTTGACGGTATAATAGAACAGCAAACCATGACCGAAGGAGTCCTATGAATAAACTGGAAAACCCTGTGCGCCTGGCGGAGCTTTCTCCGCCGGAGACGCTTGCCCGGCTCGGATTGCAGGACGGAATGTCGTTTGCGGATATCGGCGCGGGCAGCGGCATCTTTACCACCGCGGCCGCGGCGCGAACCCGCGCGCCGGTTTTCGCCGTGGATCCGTCGGAAACGATGCGCGGCATGTTGGAGGAAAAGAAACGTAAAGGCCGCCTGGAGCAGGTGCAGATCTTTGACGATATCGCAAAACTGCCGGCGGGGGCTGCCGACCTTGCGCTGCTGTGCACCGTGCAGCACGAGATCGCCGAACGGGCGTCGTTTCTTGCCGCGGTGCGTGAGAAGCTCAAGCCCGGCGGCTGCCTGGCGGTGATTGAGTTTCACAAGGCGCCGTCGCCCTTTGGCCCGCCGCCCGCCGTGCGGATCGGCGAGGACGAAGTCGCGCGGCTGGCGCTGTCCGCCGGTATGGAGCAAACTTGCAGTTTTTCGCTGGGCGAGAACTTCTACTGCGCCTGTTTCCGCGCATAGCGGCCGAGCATAACAAAGCTGCCCGGGAGCGGTTGATGAAAACCGCTCCCGGGCAGCTTTGTTGCAGTGCGTGCGGCGTTACAGATCGTCCACCAGCGCGCCGCTCTTGGCGTAGGCGGTGCTGCGTGCCTCAAAGAAATCCGTCTTGATCGTATTGGCGTTGCTGTACTGGCTCACCCAGGTGAGGTTTTCCGGCTCCGCGTCATGCCCGTCGTAGAGCTTTTCAAATCCGAGGTTTGTGCAGCGCAGGTTGCCGAGGTACTGCACATAGTCTGTGATCATCTCCTTGGTCAGGCCGGCTACGTCGTCGCCGATGACGTAGTGCCCCCAGGCGATCTCCTGCTCGCAGCCCTCGCGGATCATGTCGCGGTAGAGCGCGACCTTCTCCGGCGTGAACAGCTCGGGGTTTTCCTGCTTGAGCTCCAGCAGGATGCTGCGAAAGAGCCAGAGGTGCGTGTTTTCGTCCCGGTTGATATAGCGGATGATCTGCACCGAACCGGGCATGAGGTTGTTGCGCCCCAGGTTATAGAAAAACATGAATCCGCTGTAGAAGTAAACGCCCTCGAGGATATAGTTGGCGACGATGGTGCGCATGAGGTTTTCCGCCGTGCGCTCCTTGTAAAAGTGATTGTACGCTTCTCCGATGAAGGTGTTGCGCTTGAGCAGGTGCTCGTCGCTCTTCCACTGGTAGAGCACCTCGTCGCGCACCTGCGGCTCGCAGATGGTGTCGAGCATGTAGCTGTAGCTCTGGCTGTGGATGGCCTCCTGATACGTCTGGATCGCGAGGCAGAGGTTTACCTCGTTTGCCGTGATGTATTCGCCTACGGCGGGGAGGTTTGCGGTCTGGATGCTGTCCAGAAAGATCAGAAACGAGAGGATCTTGTCGTAGGCGCGGCGCTCGGCGGCGGGCAGGTTTGGATAATCCTTCACGTCTGTGGAGAGGTTGACCTCCTCCGGCACCCAGAAGTTGTTCATCGCCTGGCGATACCAGTCGTGCGACCAGCCGTACTTGAGGTTGTTGAAGTCGTTGAGGTTCGTCGTGTCGCCCGCGATCATGCGCCGCTCGTTGAGGTCGGTACTGCCGTCGGGGTTGAAGAGTGGCTTTTGCTTGAGTACTTCCATCGTATTGCGCTCCTTGCTCGATTCGTTGCGGCTCAGGACGAGCACGCGGCGCAGTCTTCCACCTCCAGGCTCTTGCTGCGCACGTAGTAAACGGTCTTAACGCCCTGCTCGAAGGCGAGGATATACAGGCTAAGCACCTTTCGGAAGGTGAACTCGTTGGTGATGTAGATATTCATGCTCTGACTCTGGTCGATGTGCCGCTGGCGGATGCCCGCGGCGCGGATGCTCCACGTCTGGTCGATCAGGTGCGCGCTCTTATAATACCAATAGGTCTCCGGCGAGAGGTCGGGCGCAACGCGCGGGATGAGGCCGTTTTTCTTCTCCTCGAGGAAATAGCGGTTCATCACGGGGTCGATGCCCGCGCTCGTTCCGGCGATGATGCTCGTGCTGCTGGTAGGCGCGACAGCGAGCAGCCAGGCGTTTCGCATGCCCTGCGCCGCAACGCGCTTTGCCAGTGCCTGCCAGCGCTCGCCGACGTAGCCGCGCCTGGTAAAATATGCGCCCGTCTGCCAGTCGCTGCCCTCAAAGAAGGCATAGCGCCCCTTGTCTGCGGCGACGTCCGCGCTGGCCGAGATGGCGGCGTAGTTGATGCGCTCAAAGACCCGGTCGACGAACTTCAGGTGCTCCTCGCTCTCCCAGGCGATGCGGTTCTTGGCAAGCATGTGGTGGTAGCCGCTCACGCCGAGCCCGATCGGGCGATAGCGCAGGTTGTTCACCTTTGCGTATGGAACGGGGAAGAAGTTGAGGTCGATGACGTTGTCCAGCGCGCGCACGACGTGGCCGGTGACGGTTTCCAACTCATCACTTTCGAGGTCGAGCTGTCCGAGCGAGAGGCTCGCGAGGTTGCAGACCACGAAATCGCCGGGCTTGGTGGTATTCACAATCACGGTCTCCCCGTTCGCCTCCACGATCTGCTGGCTCACGTCCTCGATGCCGCTCATGTTCTGCGCGATCTCCGTGCAGAGGTTGCTGCAGTAGATCATGCCCTTATGGTGGTTCGGGTTTGCCCGGTTGACCGCGTCGCGGTTGAAGACAAACGGCGTGCCCGTCTCCACTGCGCTCTTGAGGATCATGCGCACCAGTTCCTTGATCGGGATCACGCGCTTTTCGATGCGCGGATCCGCAACGCAGTCGCGATAGCGCTCCTCCCACGCCTCGCCCCAGAAGTCCTCGAGGCAGTAGCCCTTTGTGGCGAGGATGTCGTGGGGGCACATGAGATACCAGCTGCCCTCGATGTTGTCGCGCACGCTCTTCCAAAAAAGATCCGGGTAGCATACGGCGGGGAAGACGTCGTGCGCCTTCATGCGGTCGTCCCCGTTGTTGGTGCGCAGTTGCAGAAACTCCGGCAGATCCTTGTGCCAAACGTCGAGGTAGACCGCCACCGCGCCCTGGCGCACGCCGAGCTGATCGACCGCCACCGCGGTGTCGTTGGCGAGGCGAATCCAGCGGATCACGCCGCCCGCCGCGCCCTCAAAGCCGCGGATGGTGCCGCCTTTGGAGCGGACCTTGCCGAAATACAGCCCCATGCCGCCGCCGTATTTGCTGACCTGAGCAAAGTTGTTGATGCTGCGGTAGATACCGGTCAGGCTGTCGGGAACGGTATCGATAAAGCAGCTCGAGAGCTGGTGAAACGGCTTTCGCGCGTTGGCGAGCGTCGGCGTCGCCATGGTCACCTTCAGCGAGCTGAGCATGTCGTAGAATCGCCGGACCCACATGAGCCGGTCCTTTGTCTCCGGCATTGCCAGATGCAGCGCGATGCCAAGATACATCTCCTGCGGCGTTTCCAGCGGCTGGCCCTTATGGCTGCGGATGACGTAGCGACGCAGCAGCAGCTCGAGGCCGGAATAGGTGAGCTTCTCGTCGCGCGCAGGGGTTAAGAAGGTCTCCGCTTCGTCGAGCTCCTCCTTTGTGTAGTGCTCCAGAATGTATGACCCGTAAAGCCCGCGCTCACACAGGTAGCGCACTTTGTCTCCATAGCCGGAAAGATGCAGCTCGGCGAGCGTGCGCGAAAGCTCCGCCTGGAAATCGTGCATCAGCAGCCGGGCTGCGATGAACTCCCAGTCGGGCGCCTCTTGGGTGGTCAGCTCCGCTGCGGCGCGCACGAGGGCCGCGCGCTTTGCGACATCGCCCATCTCCGGCTTGAGAAAGGAGCGGAACTTGTCGTCCAGCCGCGAGAGTTCATACATCTCCTGCGGGTAGTCCTTTTGCACCTTTGCCAGCAGTGTCTCCAGCGCGCCGCCGTCTGCAAAGAGCGAGCAGATGCTGCGTCTCTGCGCGCGCATGCGCGTGCGCTCGTTGCGGTAGAGAATGTAGCTCTTGCTCTGGGCAAAATAGCCCTTGAGCATCAGCGTCTCCTCCACGAGATCCTGAATCTGCTCCACCGATACCGGCGGCGGCAGCAGGGGGATGCGCGCCTCAACCGCGGCGGTGATCGACTCCAGCGCGGCCTGCGAAATCTCCGTATGCGTGCTCACAAACGCCTTTTGCACGGCGCTCGTGATCTTGTTGCGGTCGTAGGCCTCGGCCAGTCCGCTTCTTTTGATGATCTCCATCATGTTGGTTTCATCGCCCTCCGGATCGTGTTCTCCCGCCGAAGAGCCCGCCGGTCTTCGGCGGGTTCATGCAGGGGATACGGTTCCTGTAAAATCGCAACAGGTTGTGTGCTGAATTTATACTAACACAATATATTGGCGCTCGCAATGCCGCCGAGGCGTGGTCGCGCCGGCCTCCGAAACGCCCGCCCTGCCGTAAAAAAAGAAAAACAGCCGCGCGGCGGACTGTTTGCAGGTTCTTGCAATTATGGTAAAAAGACGCGGGCGCACGCACCGAAAAAAGTTTACAAAGCGCGAATCAAAACCGCCGCCCGCAGCGCGCAAGCACCTGCTTTCGCGCTGCTATTCCTTGCTTTTATGCGGGTACACCTTTGTAAGCTCGCCGCCGATCACCTTGCCGTCGTATGCGCCGTGCTTGGTGACGCCGACCATTCCGTCGATGCTTTCCAGCCGGCGCTTGATGCGCAGGCGGATGAGGATCAGCGCGATCAGCGCCACGACGAGTACGCCGATCAGCACGTTGAGCCACCAGTTCATGCGTGTGCCCTCCGCGCCGCCGTCTTTTTGGCGTCATACCACCTGAGCACCTTCAGATCGGAAACCATGAAGAACGCCTGCACGGCGACGAGTGCGGTCAGTACGGTTGCAATCATCATCTTTGCGGTTCCTCCTGTCGTGCCGCCGTTTGCGGGCGGGGCGGGGTCGATTGGCTGCAGCGCCTCAGGCGAGGGGCTGGGCGTCGGTGTCGGCGTGGGCGTTGGTGTCGGCGTCGGTGTAGGTGTCGGTGTTGCCGTCGGCGTCGGCGCGGGCGTTGCGGTAGGCTTGGCTGTTGCGACCGCGGATGCATACCAGCGCCATACGCCTGTGAACGTCAGGTTCTCCGAGCCGATGGTTTGGCTCTCCGCGTCCCAGCCGCGAAACCGCCATGTACCGCTGCCGGTATGATAGGAATCAAACGAGGCAGGGGGTGTGAACGTATCTCCGCTGATGCCGGATGCAGCGGCAGGGAGCTTGGAGAGCACCCCGTCCGGCAAGGCACGGCCGTCCGAGCCGCTGACGAACCGGTAGGTGACCGTGTAGACCGGCAGCGGCGACCAGACCCACGACCCGGTAAAGGTTACGTCCGTCTCCATAAGCACGGCGTCTTCGGGGGACCAACCGGCAAAGGTCCACTGCCCCGAGCCGTCGGATACGGCGGAGAACGCACCGGGCAGCATGATCTCCGCGCCGGAAGGCAGCTGCTGCTGCGCGGGCAGCTGGGCAAGCACCGCATCCGGCAGCGCGCGCTCCGCCGTCGCGCTGACAAAGCAATAGGATACCGTGTAAAGAGCCGGTGAGTCGTCTACCACGTATACGCGAAAGTGGATCACGGAATCCGTCTCCATCGTGATGGCGGGCAGCGTGACGGTGATGACATAGCCGCTGTTGCTTGGCTGCGCGGCGAGGTTGGAAAAATTGACAGAATAACCGGAGGTGAAAGGTTCAAACTGGCCCGAGGCGCTGACGCTGTCCCGAATCAAAAATGCAAACGACGAAGCGGAGATGATATCGCGTTCCAGCTGCGCGCGGTCTTTTGTGGAAAACTCGCTTAGGCCGATGGTGACGTTATGTGCGCGCATGCAGTAGTCTGCCGTATCGGTGTGGTTGTCGTTGGACGGTGTGCTGACGGCCCTCGCGGAGGAAGGCGCGACAAAACAAACCAGCAGAAATGCCAGCAGCGCTGCGATGGAGAGCAAGGCGTTTTGTCGTTTCATATCGCGTTCCTCGTGTTTCTGATTGCCGCCGCCGGCCGCGTCAGCTTGCCACGCCGATGCTGGCGAGGCTTTCGGCATAGTAGCGCTTGCCGACGGGCAGCTCCTCGTCGGTATCCAGCAATACGCGCGCGCTGTCGATGCTGCGGATGAAGCGCTTGTTTACCAGAAAGGACTTGTGCGTGCGCACAAAGCCTTTGTTGAAAAGCTGCTCCTCCAGCCGCATCATCGTGGAGTAGAATTCAAAGCGCTGATCCGCGTAGACCACGGTTACGATGCGCTGCTGGATCTCAAAGTAGCGGATGTCCTCGAGCGGCACGCAGCGGCTTTCACCCGCGCAGGTGAGCACGAGCACTTCGCTCTCGCGGCGCTGTTTTCGCGCATAGGCGCGCAAAAAGATCTCTTCAAACTTCTCGGCGGAGGTCTTGTCCTTCAGCACGTAGTGCAGCGCGTTGACGTCGTAGCCCTGGATGGCGAAGTCCGGCGTGACGGTGAAGAACACGATATCGCCCAGATAGCCGATCTCGCGCAGGCGTTTGGCCGTCTCCAACCCGTTCAGCCCCGGCATATTGATCTCCAGATACACCAGATCGAGCGTCGCATACGAATCCTCGGCCTCGAACAGCAGGGCTTCGCAGGAAGGGAAGCTGCGGATCTTCGCGTGCACGCCGTGTCGGTTCGCAAGGTGTTGAAGCGTTTTTTTGCAGAGCGACGTTTGCTCTGCGCAGTTGTCGCAAATAAAGATGTTCATCGGTTGTCGCGCGCCGCCCTTTCCGTTGTCATTTCAAACGGTGCAGCGCCTCGGTCTGCCCTCGTTTCATGGCTTGCCTTCTTT
>JAEWQH010000057.1 GCA_023399275.1 Bacillota bacterium | reverse complement strand
TGGATACGCTCGCGCACATCCCGCGCGAAATCATACAGCGCGGCGAGATCGAGCGCATGCTTCCCGTCCTCACCGGCGCCGCCGCATCTGCCGAGGCGCGGGTGCGCATCCGTGCGCTGCGCGCGCTCGCCGCCCTTACGGAGGGGGAGCCGGCGCTGCTGCGGCTGGCCTGCGAAAACCTCAGCCCGCATCCGGACGGAGAGTTTGCCTCCGCGTGGCTGCTCGGCCAACTCCGCGCGCGCGCCGGGCTGGAGACGCTGCCGCTCCCGGCGCCGCCGGTCGGGGAGATCTACCTGAGCAACCTCAAAAGCAGCATCACCTGGACGATAAAGCTCGTGCACATCGACTGCCTCTGCGCATATGCGCGCGAGAACCCGCAGGAGGCGTTTCATATCGCCATGCACCTGAGCAACCTGCTCTCGGTGAGCGAGCATCTGCCTGTGCGCGAGCGCGCGGGCGAGGCGCTGGTCGAGATCTCCGGCGTGCTCTCGGTCGATCAGAAGAATGAGATCATGGTCGATCTGCTGCGCGAGCTGGAAACCGGGCAAAACGAGATCTCCGGCTACATACCGCCGTATCTCGGCAGATTGATTTGCAGCGTGCCGGAAAAGGAGATGGACGAGGGGATCGACTATCTGGAGGCATTGCTGCGGGCAGAGAACACGCGGGCTGCGCGGGCCGCGCTCTCCACGCTCTGCGTGGTGCTCTCGGGCTGCACGGCCGGGGCTGGCGCGCGCGCCGGCGCGGTTTACGAGCGTGTCTTTGGTTTGCTGCTCACGGGCGTGGCGCACTTTGACGACAGCATACGCCTCACCGCGCTGGAGGTCGTCTGCCGCATGTATTTCGGCAACGACGACTGTCCGCTCGACGCGCGGCGCGCCTGCCTCGTGCGATTCGGTAAAAAACTGCTGACGCTGCTCGGCGAACGGCGGGACGGCATGCTCGCGTTTTTCAACGAGGCCGCCATGCTCAACCACCTCTACCGCTTTATTACGCTCTGCGAGACCAGCGGCGGGTTCAGCTTTGAGCCGCTCAAGCCCGTCGCGTTCTTCCCGGGCACGTTTGACCCCTTTTCGGCGGGCCATAAACGCATTGTAGAGGAGATCCGCGCGCACGGATTTGAGGTGTATCTCGCCGTTGACGAATTCTCCTGGAGCAAGCGCACGCTGGCGAAGCTGCTGCGCAGGCAGATCGTGAACATGTCCGCCGCAAACCTGCCGGATGTGTATCTTTTTCCGGATGATATTCCGGTCAACCTTGCCGTGCCGGAGGATCTCAAGAACCTTGGCCGCATCTTTTGCGACCGGGAGCTTTACCTCGTGGCGGGCAGCGACGTGATCCTCAACGCCAGCGCCTACCGCCAGAGCGGCCCCGGCACCGCGGCGACGTATCACCACATCCTCTTTTCCCGCGTGGAGACCGCCCACGCGGACGATGGCCGCCGCGCCGAAGATATCCTGCGCGGGCGGGTGATATCGCTTTCCCTGCCGGCCTACTATGAAAGCGCGAGCTCCACGCAGATCCGCGAGTATATCGATAAGGATATGGATATCGGCATGCTGGTAGACCCCGTGGTGCAGGACTTTATCTATACGCGCGGGTTGTATCTGCGCATGCCGCAGTACAAGCAGGAGATCAGCGCGCTTTCGGCGCGCCGCTGCGAGGTGCGCGAGACGGGGGATGAGTATGCCGCCGTCTACCGTGACGGCGCCGGCGAGGTATGCGCGCGTATACGGGGCCGCAGCATCAGCGTAACCGATCTGTACGACGTGCTCGGCGAGATGCGCGGCTACGCGGAGACGGTGCGCCGGCTGGCATCCGGCCGCATCCTCTGGATTGAGGAGACCGACGGGGCGGGCGAGCCCCTGCGCGCGCTGCTCTGCGACCTGCTCGCGCGCTCGCTGATTCGTGAGCACACCTACGCGCTCTACCGCTGCGCGGACGCGGGTGAACGGGAGATCGCCGAGCAGATCGGGTTTCTGCCCGTGCCGGGGCAGGGCGTGCTGCTGGCTGCGGACATGCGCGCGCCGCTCGTGCTGCTGGAGGACACGCTGCAGCGCATCAAGGAGCCGTTTGCCTCGGATGAGGCCGTCCGAACGGCGGTGGAGTCCACGCGCCCCGCGCTGCGCCGCTCGATCTGCGCCATGTTTCCGGGGACGCTGCTGCTCTGCTTCGGCATGGACGCCATCAACGACGGGCTCATCGAAAAGGTGCGCGCGCTCAACGGCGTATCCGGTGTGCCGCCGGCGGAGCGTACGCTCGGCCGCGCGATGTGCGTGCCCTACGGCAAGATCCTGGCGGAGACCATCGTACCCAACACGGTGACCAAGGCGCTGCACGCGGATAAGGTGTTTCACGCCAATGAGAGCGGGTTTGACATCGACGAATCGCCCGGATACTCCCCGCTGCGCAACCAGGTGAAGACGATCAAGTCCTTTCGCCGGCCGGTTCTGCTCATAGACGACCTGCTGCACAACGGCTACCGCCTCGAGAAGCTCGACCCGCTGTTTCGCGAGCAGGGCGTGGAGATCGAGCGCATCATCGTGGGCATCCTCTCCGGGCGCGGACTCGACCTCATGCGCGAGCAAAAGCGAAACGTGGACTGCGAATACTTCATCCCCAACATGCTCTACTGGTTCACAGAGAGCCTGCTTTACCCGTTTATCGGGGGAGACAGCGTGGCGGGCGGCATCGTGGAGCGGGACTATCCGCCGAGCATCAACCTGATTTTGCCGTATCAGTACCCCAAGTATCTGCATGGTGCGCCGCCGCCTGCGGTGCGGCAGTATTCCCGCGTGGCGCTGCGCAACACGCTGACGATCCTCACCGTGCTGGAGGAGCGCTACCTGAAACTGCAAGGCACGGGCCTGACGCTGCGCCGGCTCGGCGAGGCGCTCGTGCGCCCGCGGCTGCCCGACAAGGGCGCGCATATGCAATATGACCTCAACGTGGTTGCTTCGGCTTATCTGAAGGACGACATTCGCCAGATGCGGCGCATTTCGAATGCGGAGGATGTATAAGCGTATGAAGCTGTATGAATACCGGGGCTTTTGCCTCGCGGAGCACGGGGGGCGCGCGCCGGAGGGAGCGGAAGCGATTGCGCGGCCGTTTGATCCGCTGGTGTTTTTGATCCGGCGCGACCCGCTCAAGAGCCGCGGATACTTTGCCATCGGTTCGCTTGCGCAGCTGGATGAGCCGGAGGGGCCGAATCTGCTGTTGCCGCCGCCGGAGACGGAGGAGGAGACGGAGCTTTCGCGCTTTGTGGAGGCGCATGGCGCACGCGTGGTCAACACGGCGTTTTCACGCTGGTTTTTGGTGCTGAGCGCTTTTTGTGCGCGGGAGAGGGAGCAAAAGCGCATCCATCTCGTCGGCCTTGGCAACGTTGGCGGCACGACGGCGCTCGGGCTGAAGCTGCTCGGGACCGATCTGGCCGGGATCGGTGTTTACGACCACGACCGGAACCAATGCCTACGCTATGAGGCGGAGCTGAATCAGGTGCTGCCGGTGCACGACGGCGCGACGCTGCCGCCGGTTGCGATCGTGCCCGAGCAGGCGCTGTTTGACTGCGACGCGCTGCTCTTTACCGCGGCGCGCGCGGTGCCGGAGGTCGGCGCCGAGAGCGGCGGCGACGTGCGGATGATGCAGTATGCCGCAAACCGCGAGCTGCTGCGCGCCTACGCGCGGCGCGCGCGGGAAAGCGGTTTTGCCGGGCTGTTTTGCCAGATTTCCGACCCGGTGGATCAGCTCAGCCGCGCGGTCTTTCTGATGAGCAATCAGGACGAAAAAGGGGAGTTTGACTGGAACGGACTGCTGCCGGAGCAGGTGCGCGGCTTCGGCCTCGGGGTGATGCATGCGCGGGCGGACTACTGCGCAGCGCGGGCGGAGATCGCCGCTGGGCAGCTCCGCGTCTACGGGCCGCACGGAGACGGGCTGGTCATCGCCAACGCGCCAAACGAGGGCTACGACGGGGCATGCTCCCGTGCGCTGACGCATCAGGCGGAGACGGCGAACATGGCCGTGCGCGCGTACGGCTATAAGCCGTATATCGCCCCGGGGCTCTCCTCGGCTGCGATCAGCGTGCTGCGCGCGCTGCGCGGCGAGTGGCACGATGCGGCGGTGCCGCTTGGCGGGGCATATTTCGGCTGCTGCGCGCGGATTTCGGCGCGCGGACCGGAGCAGCGGCGCGAGCGCCTGCATCCGGAGCTGATGGAGCGCATATGCGAAAGCTACCGTAGGCTGGAGGCGTTTAACGGCAGATGGGCGGATTGATCGTCGTTCAAAACTGCGCGGGCGGGCGGCTTGCAGAGACGCTTGCGTATGCGCTCGAAGGGATCCCATGCGAGCATGTGGACTGCGCATCCGCGTTGGCGCGGCTTGCGGGCAGGCGCGTGCTCTTCGCGCTCTCCCTCAGCGCGCACGGGCTGGACGCGGAGGTGGTCTCGCTTATCGCTGCGCTGCGGCAAAACCCCTTGGCGATGGAGGGCGCGACGGGCGCGATGATCATAGACGGCGCGGGCGAGCTGTATACCAAGCAGACGGCGGATATGCTCGCGCTTGCGGCAAACCTTGCGGGCTGCTGCTTTCCGGGCAAGCCGCTCGTCGAGGCGACAGGCTCGCTCGAAAACTGGAATGTGCAGGCGCTTCGGCGCGGTGTGCCGCCGGCGGAAGCATACCGGCAGGCGGCGCGGGAGCTGGCGCAGAGACTAATCTCCTTCTCGCCGCAGACGAAAGAGCGGCCGAAGGTGCTGCTGCTGCACGCCAGCGACCGGGCGACCTCCAATACGCTGCAGATCGGCATGGCGATCTCCGAGCGGCTCGCGCCGCATTGCGTGGTGCGCGAGATCTCGCTGCAAAACGGAGCGATCTTCGACTGCCGCGGCTGCTCCTACAAGACCTGCGCGCACTTCGCGCGGCAAAACAGCTGCTTTTACGGCGGGGTGATCACCGACGACGTATACCCGGCCATCAACGAGTGCGACGCGCTCCTGCTGCTCTGCCCCAACTACAACGACAGCGTGAGCGCAAATATCCTCGCGTTCATCAACCGACTCACGAGCGTGCTGGTCTACAACTCGCTCTATGAAAAGCAGCTTTACGCCGTCGTCGTCTCCGGCTACAGCGGCAGCGACATCATCGCCCAGCAGGTGCTCGGCGCGCTTTGCCTCAACAAGACCTTTACGCTGCCGCCCCGATTCTGCCTGATGCAGACCGCAAACAATCCCGGCGAGGCGATGCGCGCCGCGGGAATGCCGGAGCGGATCGAAGCGCTGGCGGAGCGGATGCTCGGCACGCTGCGCGGATGAGCGCGCAAGACGCGGGGCGAACGTCGAGGGTGCCTGCCATTTACACGCGACTGGCTGGCGATGCAGGTCGGATATGCGATCGGCGACCGCGCAAAAAAACGGGCTTCGGGGATTTGACCCGAGGCCCGTCGGCTTGTGTCGAAAGAGGCTCGATCCACGGGCCGATATGAGCGGGAAAGAAGACGGCCGGCGGGATGGAGCCATGCGCAAAGCGGAGCAACGGCCAATCGAAACGGATATCCGCGCGCAACCAATGCAGGCCGCTCCCGCCCGCGTGCCGGCTAGCGGAGGAATCCGGAGACGATCTCCTCCTCGGCCTGCTCTTCGCTCAAGCCAAGCGTCTTGAGCTTTATGATCTGCTCGCCCGCGATCTTTCCGATGGCGGCTTCGTGGATCAGCGATGCATCGACATGGTTTGCCGTCACATCCGGCACGGCTTTGACGGTTGCGTGATCCATGATGATCGCGTCGCACTCCGAGTGCCCGGCGCAGAGGTTATTGCCGTCGATAACGGAGGTAAACACCTGCGCGGAGTGACCTTTGGCCACAGAGCGCGATACGACATTTGCACTCGATTGCTTCCCGTTCAGCGCTACCTGAAAATCGGTCTTTGCCGTCTGATGTCCGCTGGTGAGTATGATCTCCTTTACGATGAAGGTGGCCTGGTCGCCGACGTCTGCCTTGGTCACGCGGTTGGTGGAGTCAACGCCCTCGATCTGGACGCTGTTCATCTCCATCTGGCTCCCTTTGGCAAGATGCACCACCGTGACCGGATTGAGCACGTTTTCGCCGCTGCCGTCACCCTCTCCGTAGTGTTTCTCCACATACCGAACCTTTGCGTTTTCTCCGACGTGGAAGGTATGTATGCCGTCGTGCTGCGTCAGGTACCCGCCGTCGTTGTGGATGCCGCAGCCCGCGATGATGTCCACATCGCAGCCTTCACCGATATAAAAGTCGTTGTACACGAGGTCTGTAAGGCCGCTGCTGTCGATCACGACGGGGATATGCACAAATTCGCCCTTCGTACCGGGGTTTACGATGATGTCGATGCCGCTGCCGTTTTCCTTGCTCTTGATCTCGATGTTCTTCGTGCTCATGCGGCTGGCGCTTTTTCCGTTTAGGCGGATGTTGTGCGCGCCCTTGGGCGCACCGGTCAGGCCGGCGACTGCGTTGAGCAGGTTTTTGATGATCGTATCCATTGTTTACCCCAGCTTCCTGATGCATTGGCACGCTTCCCCTTCGGAAAGCAGCCCCGGCAGAATCGCCCCGGCGCTTCCTTCCTGCACGATCCGCCCGCCGTCCAGCACGACGATCCGATCCGCGATCTCAAGGATGCGCTCCTGATGCGAGATGATGACGATGGCCCCCTGCGTGCTCTCGCGCAGCTTTTGAAAGACGCGAATCAGGTTTTGAAAGCTCCACAGGTCGATGCCCGCTTCCGGCTCGTCGAATACGGAGAGCTTCACGTTGCGCGCCATCAGCATCGCGATTTCGATGCGCTTCATCTCCCCGCCGGAGAGGCTGTCGTTCAGCTCGCGCTCCACATAATCGCGCGCACACAGGCCCACTTCGGATAAATACGCGCAGGCTTCATCCATCGTGAGCTGCCGGCCGGACGCAAAGCGGAGCAGGTCCTTTACGCGAAGGCCCTTGAACCGCACGGGCTGCTGAAACGCGAAGCCAATGCCCAACCTCGCCCGCTCGGTGATATCCGCATCCGTGATGTCCGCGCCGTCGAAGAGGATCCGGCCGCTCGTAGGCGAAAGGATGCCCATGATGATCTTTGCCAGCGTGGATTTGCCGCTGCCGTTTGGGCCGGTCAGCACCACGAAGCGATCCCTGTCGATGCGCAGGTCGATATCCCGCAATATCTCCTTATCCGCGCCGTTTCCGTTTGAGGCTTCAAAGCAGATGCCTTTGAGTTCCAGCATATTCAAGTTCCTCTATCTTTCTGTATGACGCACGCACACGCGGGCCGTCTGCAGTTGGCAGCCGCGCTGCGCGGCGTTTTCCGCATGTGCGCATTCAAACGCGTTAATCGGCAAAAGCGCCGCTTTTTCCAAAAAATCCATGATCACTCTGCGCTCGTCCGCCTGCAACCCGGAAAGGTAGCTGCACATACGGCGGTTTGCGTCGAGGTGGTATTGCCGATACCCTCCGAGGATGGTTTTGCCCAGCTCCGTAAGCGCATAGTACTTTTCTTTTTTGTTGCCGGCGGTGATGTAGCGCGCGATGATCCCTTTCTGCTCCAGCCGGGTTCCCCACTGCGTAACCGCCGCCCGCGTCACATGCAGCCGCCGTGATAGCTGGATCGCGTTGGAGTGCGGATGCCGGGATACCGCCTCTATGAAGTTGATCTCCGATTGATACAGCGTTTCCCCCGTGCCATAGTCGCGGGGGGCTTTCTGCCGCTCCCAAAGCGCCTGAACGGCCAGAAAATATCGGCTGATGACCTCGCATTGCATAAAAACCACTCCCGTCGTATGCAAAAATCATACTCCGTATGGGCGTGAATGTCAATATTGTTTAGTGGTTTAACAAAAAAACGCCGCACAGTCAGACGATGCCGCCCGATCGAAGCTGCCGGCGCAGCGGGAGGCTGCAACCGATACTGTGGTGGCACGATTGGGCCGGTTTGCCCTGCTTGGAGAATACCCAATTGCAAAGACCTTTGGTCTTGAACTGTGCGCAGGGAAGCTTGAGCAGCGCGAGCGCGATCTCGTCGCCGTATGGCTGGTGTGCGTGAGACCGCTCGATGCCGCTTTTGTGCGCGAATCGCAGGCCGCTGCCGGGTTTTGCAGCGGGGTTCGCGCGGGCTGCCTAACTCTTTTGCGCCAGAGAGTCCATGCAGACGAACTCCATCATGTCCCAATCCGGATCGACGGTCGATTGTTTTTTCAGATTTCCCTTCATTGCGGGGAGGAGGTGGAGCGTGATTCCGTTTTGCGCCAGCGTGTGTTGCAGCAGCTGCACATCGAGCGTTTGCGCGCTTGCATTCCGGCTTGCGGCCAGTGCGGCGGCCGTGCCGGCTGCCTCGCCGGTAAAGGCGCAGGCAGGGATCAGGCGCATCATCTCCCAGCCCATCTTTTCATCGCAGGCTACGATGCGCCCCGCGGCATATACATTGGATACGGTTTCGTCGATCAGCCCGCCGTAGGGATACTCAAACACCGGCGAGCAGGCCTTGAGCCCGCAGCTGACAATGCCGACGGAGTCCGCGCGGCAGCGATCGGCATCCTCGGGGTATGTGAGCGTGCTTGACCCGACGATGTGCCGGCTCGTTCGAAACTGCGGTATCGTGGGGAGGGTGATCATGGCGTAGTCCTTGCGCTGGTTTTGCTTCAGGTAGTCCAGGCCGAGCTTCCGGCTGGTTTTCAGGTAGCCGTTTACGCCATCCACCGTCGTGCCCTGAAAGGCCGGGACCGGGTAGACATTGTCGCCGTCGTGCGGCTTGGCGCCAAGCCAGCGCAGGCGGAGCGCATGCAGGATATCGCCGTGCGTTTCGATTCCCTTTTGCATGGCGGAGCATTCGAGTTCATAGGCCCAGTGCGAGCAGATGCTGTCCTTGCTGCTCGTTTTGGCGCCTGCGCGGTAGAGCAAATCGGCATCCCCCGAGGCATCCACAAACTGCTTTGCAAGAAACGCGATTCTCCCTTGCTTTGACTCGCAAATGATCCCCGTTACGGCATTGCCCTCCATGACCGGCTCGGAAAACACAACGTCGAAGACGGTTTCCACATTTTCCTCTTCGCATAGCTCGTCGAACGCGAAGATGGCCGCAGGGATATTGAAGTGGGTCTGATATCGCCCGGCGGGCGCTTCCAAACGGGAAACACCCCTTTGCCAGCAGTCGGGCTTGCTGTTGTAGCCGTATCGAATCGTTGTGTACAGCAGTTCTTCCGCAAGCCCGCCGAAGACGCGATTGCCGACGCCGTCATCCAACGGCAGATAGATGCAGACGTGGCCCAGTGTGGCCAGCCCGCCAAGCGCCGCGCTTTTTTCGATGAGCACGACTTTTTGCCCAAGCCTTGCCGCGGCGAGCGCTGCGGATATTCCCGCAATGCCTCCGCCCACCACCACGACATCCGCCGTTTTGTAAACCGGTACTTTTGATTCCGCTGCGACAATGGATTTCGGCATTGAACTCCGCCTTTCAACTGACTTTTTCGAAAAAGCGCGCATGGATACGGCGCTTGCGAAACGACTGCAGACGCGCTGCGGCTGCCGCCGCAGGTTTCAGATCTGTATCTTGCACTATTGTACAATCGATCGGAGCCGAAGTCCATATGCGGATGATTGTCTGTTGAATCCAAAGCGAGGTATGCGGCGCGGTATACGGCATATACTGCGTTTTGATCCGCTTTCCCGTTCGATCCGATTACGTGCCATGCCTGCCGAAGCGCCTGCATTCCATGGGCGTCGCGCCTGTGTGCTGCTTGAAAAGCTCTGAAAAGCTACCCGGTTTTTTGTATCCGACGCTTTTGGCGATCTGCGAAACAGGCAGGTCCGTATACAGCAGCAGGTGCTCGGCCTGCCCGACCCGCTTGTTTTGTATGTATTGGCGGATGGTGCAATGATAGACGGCTTTAAACGTGTACTTCAGTTTTGCCGTGCTCATGCGGGCGATCTGCGCCAGAAAATCCAGCCGCACATCGAGCGCATAGTGATCATCCATATAGGACGCAACGGAGAGAAGCGCCTGAACGTCCTCCTGGGACACCGGCCTTTGCGCGGTCTTTTTTTGCCCCTGCTGCTTGGATTTTTGGATCACGAGGGAGACGAGCTCCTGAACCTTGCTTTCATAGTACAGTTTGGCGGGCATGCCACGCCCCATGTAGCTTTTGATCTGGTTGAGGACCAAAAGGAGTTCGGGAAAATCATCGATCCCGTCGATGTTGGCAAACGCATCCCTTGGGTTTTCGTACTCGCCCGGATAGCGCTTTTGCAAGTACTGTTCATAGTACGCGGGCATGAGCGTTACGCTGATGCTGCGCACGGGGATGTTCTTGTGATGCAGAAACCGGTATGGGCCGCGCACTCCGATATGCGCGTGAATCGTTGCGGAGGAAAGCCGCCGATAAGGCGTTAGAATCTCGCCGGAAACGGAGTAGTAATAGCCGATGCAGAGAAAATCCGGCTGGATGATTTCACACAGGCAATCCTCGTAATAGACCTGATCCATCATGGTGATGGACACATGCTCGTTGCACTGGTATACCCAGCAATAGCCGCTTCCGACCTTTGGCGAAATGGCGAAACAATCCCCCTCCGGATTGAGCCCCTCGATCGGGGCGCAGGGCATGCAATTCCGGTTGCAGAAAACGTCTTCATACATTTGCTCGAGTTCGCCCGACATCGCATCACCCCGTCTGTTTCCGCAAGTGGATCTTGGCCCATGGCATCTGCAGGATTTCTGCCGTTTCAATCGGCGGCCGATGATCCGTGCGATCGGCCGATCGTTGGTTTGAATCATCTAACACAATATACCACAAAACAGCTGTATGCTCAACCGCCCGCGCGCAAAGAGGCGCGCCGAAACACAAAACTTCCGCAATCGGATCAATATCATCCGCAAAGAGCTAAACACATGCCGCGTGTGTTGTAAATGGACGGAGGATTCTATATATATTGTTAACAGCATCTAACTATTTGCGGGAGGAAAGATGTTGTGGAGAAGACAAAGCTGAACGTCAAGGACTTCGTCGTCATCGGGGTGATCAACGCCATTGCCGCCGTGCTGTTTATGGTGATCGGCACCGTTATGGGCAGCACGCCCATCGGCTGGGTATTCATGCATTCCGTTCTGGCCATCCCATTCGGGATTCTGTATATGCTGCTCTACAGCAAGGTGCCGAAAAAGGGCGTCGTGCTGCTGGGCGGCGTGCTCGTCATTCTGCTGCAGCTCATGAACAACTGGATCATTCCGGCCATCATGCTGGTGATCTATATCATCAACGAGCTGATCTGGGATATCGGCAGCCAGAAGAAATTCTCAAAGATGGTCCTGGCGTTCACCATCTTTATGACGGGATGGGCGGTGGCGTCGTTTGCGCCGATCCTCGTGATGAAGGACGCCTATATCGCACAGTTTGGCGACCGGGCCGCCTATTTTGAGCAGGCGTACAACGCGTTGGCCGGGCCGATCGGCATCGGCGTGCTGGCGGCTGTGATCGCGGCATCCATTCTCGGCGCGTTTCTGGGGCGCGCCATTCTCAAAAAACACTTTGAAAAAGCCGGAATTGTGTAATGGAAGCCGTTGCCGCAAAGAGGGCCTTTGCTTTTGATCCGCGCGTCAAGCTCTTTTTTATCATTGCCATGAGCATGTTCGCCTTCATGGGAACAAACACCGCCACGCTTGTTTTCTTCTTTCTGATTGCGCTCTGCTTTCCGCTCGGCGGGGGGAAGTACCGGTTGGCCGCCATGAACAGCGTGCTGTATCTGATCGTATTGGGAATCGACGCGCTGATTACGCGGTATGTGGCAAATGCCATGCTTCAGGTGGGGCTTGGCATGTTTGCCGACGTGCTGGAGCGCCTGATCCCCGCCTTCATGATCGCGGGGTGGGCGATCGATTCCACCGAAACCAGCGGGTTGATCTCCGCGTTGCAGAATATGCGCCTGCCCAAGGGCGTCATCATTTCGCTGGCGGTTGCCTTCCGCTTTCTGCCGACGGTTCGGCATGAATTCTGGTACATCAAGAATACCATGAAGCTGCGCGGCGTTGGGATCGGCTGGAGCAACCTTTTGCGCCATCCGCTGAAAACCATGGAATATGCGTTGGTGCCGCTTTTGATGCGCAGTATGAAGATCGCGGAGGATTTGGCGGCCTCCGCTTTGACGCGCGGGTTGGACAGGGAAACGGGCCGCACCTCCTATCGAGAGGTGCGTCTGCGAGCCTATGATTATGCGGGGGCGGCGTCGTTTCTGGCCCTCCTGTTTGCCGGCCTGCAGCTGAACCGGCTTTTCTAAAAAAGAGGAGGGTCCGTTTGATAGAGCTTCAAGATATTAGCTTTCGGTATGCCGCCTCGAAAGAGGACGTGTTACAGCATATTCAGCTGAGCATCGCAGATGGCGAGTCCGTCTTGCTTACCGGAAAAAGCGGCTGCGGCAAGACGACGCTGACCCGCATCCTGAACGGGTTGATTCCGAGTTTTTTCGAAGGGGAGCTGTCCGGAGATGTGCTAATCGACGGACAACAGCTTCGTGATCTCAAGATCCACCAGATATCGGATATGGTCGGTTCGGTTTTTCAAGACCCGCGCAGCCAGTTTTTCACCACCAATACCACTGCTGAAATGGCTTTTGCCTGCGAAAACGCCGCTATGCCGAGGCCGGATATCGCTGAACGGATCAAGCAAACCTGCTGCGAGCTGAGCATGGAGGGCCTGCTGGACAAAGACATCTTCACCCTGTCCAGCGGCGAAAAGCAGAGTGTGGCCATCGGCAGCGTCTACGCTTTTCAACCGCGTATCTTCGTGCTGGACGAGCCGTCCGCCAACCTCGACGAGCAGGCCACGGAGAAACTCCGGCAAATCCTGACGGCGCTCAAGCAAAAGGGATGCACGATCATCCTCTCGGAGCACCGCATCCACTATCTGCGGGAGCTGATCGACAAGGCTGTCATCATCGAGGACGGAAGGATCTCGCAAACGCTTTCCGGCGATGCGTTTCGCGCCCTGACCAATGTGGAAGCTGCGCGGTTAGGCCTTCGCAGCGTGGATACCGGCGCGATTTGCGTGCCCCGGGCGGCGCAGCCGGGGACGGATGAAACCGCGCTGGAGCTCGAGGGCGTGTCCTTCGCCTATCCCGGCTACGAAAACGTGCTGGACAAGATCAGCTTTTCGGTCAGGCGCGGGGAGATCGTCGGGCTTGTGGGCCACAATGGCGCCGGAAAAAGCAGTCTGGCGGAGGTGCTTTGCGGCCTGCGGGACGAGCAGGCCGGCGTGATCAGAATCAACGGGAAACGCGCGCTGCCTAAAGAGCGCATGAAACAAACCTACTATGTGATGCAGGACGCGGATTACCAGCTTTTTACCGAGAGCGTGGAGGAAGAGCTGCTGCTGGGCGGCGCCAAGGATAAAGCGGCGCTGCAAAAAGCGGAATTCATCATGGATTTTTTAGGGTTGACCGAGTTTCGCCGGTGTCACCCCGCCGCTCTTTCCGGCGGACAAAAGCAGCGTGTGTCCATTGCGGTCGCTTATATGAAAGACGCGGACATTCTCTGCTTTGACGAGCCGACAAGCGGTTTGGATCTGGAGAATATGAAACGCACCGGCGCGCTGCTGCGCAAGCTTGCCGAGGACGGAAAAACGATTCTTGTGATCTCCCATGACGTGGAGCTTTTGGCAGCTGCCTGCACGCGGATCGTTCGCATCGAAGGCGGTGTGGTTGCCGATGATTATTCTGTCGCTCCGGAGAACGCGAAGCGGCTGCATCAGGTCTTTCAAAAAGGGATAGGAGGAAACCGCGTGGAAAGAAAGAAAAAGCCGGGGCTGGGGCGGCTGCTCTCCATCGCCGGCGAGAAAAAAACGATGCTGGTGGGAAGCGCAATCCTCTCGACGCTCAGCGTGTTTTTGATGTTGGTTCCGTTCGCTGCGGTGTACGGTATTTTGGGCGAGCTGCTTCGAAACGCGGCGGATATTGCCGGGGCCGACGGAAGCTTTATGATCCGCTGGGCGGTCATAGGCCTCGTGGGCATGGTGCTGGGCTACGCGAGCCTGTATGCAGGCGGGATGCTCTCGCATGTGGCTGCGTTTCGCATTCTATATGGCATCCGCGTCAAAATCGCAAAGCACATCGGAAATCTGCCGCTGGGGTTTTTCAATAAAAACGCCGCCGGCAAAATCAAGACCGTGGTAGAGGCGGATGCGGAAAAGCTGGAGGGCTTTGTGGCGCACCACCTGCCGGATATGATTTCCGCCATCGTGCTGTTTTTTTCCATGGCGATCGCCATGTTTGTTCTCGATCCGCTGCTGGCGGTGGCCTGCTTGATTCCGATCATCGCAGGGTATGTCGCGCAGTTTTCCATGATGACGGGCAAAAAAGCGCAGGCCAGCATGGTGGAGTACTTCAACGCCCAGGAGGAGATCCACTCGTCTTCACTGCAGTACGTCAAGGGGATGCCGTCTATCAAGATATTCGGGCAGACGGTGCATTCTTTCCGAAAGTTTTATGCCGACATGGTCAAGTACCGGGACTTTTGCGTGGAGTACTCGGATCACTTCCAGTTTGGGTTTGTGCTGTTTCGGGTGCTGCTGTTTTCGCTGGGCACCTTCATTCTGCCGGTGGGGTTGTTTCTGCTCAGCGGCCAGCCGGACAACATTGGCTTCGCGTTGACGCTGCTGCTGTTCCTTGTCGCGGCGCCCGGCATCTCCACGCCGGTCATCAAGCTCAACAACCTCGCCGGTTCCATGCGCATGATTATGGAGGGCGTTTCGCGCATCGACAAGGTATTGCAAGAGGCGCCTGTGCCGGAGCCGGAGGAGAGCCGCGCCCCGGACGGCTATGCCGTCACATTTGAGGATGTCTGCTTCTCATATGACGGAAAACGGGAGGTGCTGAGCAATATCAGCTTCGCGGCAAAACAAAACGAAATCACAGCGCTGGTTGGGCCATCCGGCTCGGGCAAATCGACCATCGCGCAGCTCATACCACGTTTTTGGGATGTGGGCGAGGGGGCGATTCGCATCGGCGGCGTAAACATCAAGGACATCTCCAGTGAACGTTTGATGCAAATCCTGTCGTTTGTGTTTCAGGATTCCTTTCTGTTTGCAGACACGATTTACGCCAATATCCTCATCGGCAGGCCGGAGGCATCCCGCGAAGAGGTCACCGCGGCGGCCAAGGCGGCGCAATGCCACGACTTTATACAGAAGCTGCCAAATGGCTATGATACGAAGATCGGCGAGGGCGGCCTCTATCTCTCCGGCGGCGAGGAACAGCGGGTATCGGTGGCGCGGGCGATCCTCAAAAACGCGCCGATATTGGTGCTGGACGAGGCAACGGCCTACGCAGACCCAGAAAACGAGCATCAGATGCAGCTGGCACTGAGCGAGCTGATGCGAAACAAGACGGTGATCATGATTGCACACCGGCTGACCACCATACAAAATGCCAATCAAATCGTCGTGCTGAACCGGGGCGGGATAGAACAAATCGGAGTGCATGACAGCTTGATCTCCGGCGGCGGGCTCTACGCCAGGATGTGGCGGGCCTACACAGAGGCATCCGACTGGGAGATCGGCCGGGGACAAAGCGCGCAAAAGGGGGCGGCGGTATGAAGGCACTGTTACGCAACATCACGGCGGGCGATCCGAAAAAAATGGGAAAGCCCATACTCTGGACGGCACTCGCCAACCTGTTTAACATGCTGCCCTTTGGGCTGACGGCGCTGGTGATCTCTCTGATCTACCAATACTACGCCGATCCGGGCAGGCCCATGGACACAAAGACCATGTGGCTGGCTGTGGGCGGGATGGTGCTTTCGCTGTTTGTACTGTATCTGTTGGAGGCGCTGTCCTACCGGGCATGCTACCGGGATTCCTATGCCTCCTCCACGGACGGGCGCGCAAAGCTGGCGGAGCATCTGCGTAAGCTGCCGCTGGGATATCTCACCGGCCGCGATCCCGGCGCGATATCAAGCACCATGACAAACGATTTTTTGCAGATCGAGGAAGGCTCCGCACACTGCCTGCCCCAGGTCATAGCAGGCTGTGTTGCACCGCTCCTTGCCGCCGTTTTCCTATCCGCTATGGATTGGCGCATGGCGCTTGCCATGTTTGCGGGATTCCCTGTGGCGCTTTTGCTGCTATGGTCGGTCAACGGTCTCGAGCGTCGCTGGGGCGAAAGCCACTCCAGGGCGCGCATTGAACTATCCAACCGGCTCTCAGAGTATCTGCTCGGCATGAAGATCATCAAGTCCTACAACCTGCGGGGGGAGAACTTTACCAAACTGGAGCGGGCGTTTTACCGCTTCATGAAGGAGAGCATCCGGTTGGAAGGCGGGCTTGGGCCGTTCTTCCTCGTGGCGATTGCGTTCCTCAAGACCGGTGTCTCCCTCGTGACCATCGTAGGCGTCTACCTCATTTTGGGCGGAACGCTCGATCTTCCGGTGTTCGCGCTGTTTTTGCTGGCCGGAACCCGCATCTTCGATCCGCTGGCCGTGGCGGTGATCAAACTAGGCGAGCTGAAGTATCATAACCTGGCAGGCGAGCGCATCATGGCGATCATGGACGAGCCAGTCATGGCAGGGGACAGGAGCGCGCCGGCGCGGCACGATATTCGATTTGAAAATGTCACCTTTGGCTACGGAAAGGACACCGTGCTAAGCAGCGTCAGCGCCGAAATGAAGGAGGGAACGCTCACCGCCATCGTCGGCCCATCGGGCAGCGGGAAATCCACCATGCTGCGGCTGATCTCCCGCTTCTATGACCCGCAGGAGGGGAAGGTGCTGTTTGGCGGTGCAAATGAACGGGATATGGATCCTGAAAAGCTGATGCAGAGGATATCGGTCGTATTTCAGGATGTCTATCTGTTTCAGGATACCATCCGCAACAATATCCGCTATGGGCGAGAAAACGCCACGCAGGCGGAGATTGAGCAGGCCGCTAAGGATGCGCTATGCCACGATTTTATCATGGAGCTGCCAAACGGCTACGATACCATGATCGGCGAGGGCGGTTCCACCCTGTCGGGGGGCGAAAAGCAGCGCATTTCCATCGCCCGGGCCATGCTGAAAGATGCGCCTGTGGTGTTGCTGGATGAGGCGACATCCTCCCTTGACACGGAGAACGAAGTGGAGATGCAAAAGGCCGTCAGCCGACTGGTGCAGGGGCGCACCGTCATCATGATCGCGCATCGGCTCAAAACAGTGGTGAAAGCAGACAATATCCTCGTTTTGGATGCGGGAAAAGTCGTAGAGCAGGGAACGCATGCGGAGTTGATACAAAAAGACGGGCTGTACGCCAAGTTGTGGAACTTGCAGACAAAGACAAGCGGGTGGCGGATATCGGCGTAAACGCCGCCGATCACAAGGGACCTTTCGCGGGAAGGCGGAGTCGGCAGGCTCCGCCTGATTGCGACGGCAGGCGTATATGTCGGCGAGGGGGGCGAGGCAGCCGTGCCTTTGAAGTAGATATGGGTGCCATGGTGCAAAAACGCGAAGAAAAGCTGCCCGGTGCGGAGGGTATGCTCGCTGGGTGGAAAACAGCAGGGGGTTGCGGCGGTCTTTACCACGGCAGATGGGATGACGGCCAGCATTATGGCGGGAATCCGACAAGGCGCGCGCCGTGTGCCGGAGGAGGTTTTCATCGTAGGGCTGATTATCTCTACTGGTGCCGCCTGACGAGCCCCGCTTTGACGACGATTCACCAGAACATGCGCAGAAAAGGCCGGCTTGCGGCGGATGAGATGGTCACGCTCCTGGAAGGCAGCCACGTACGCGAGCGTTTCGTTTTGACGGCGTTTTCTGCTTGACGAACCCTATCAATTTCGAGGATGAGATGCGCCCGCCTGAAAAAAACGTCTTGCATTTTCATCCTCCGTGTGTATAATAATATGTGCACGCGGGGTTATAGCTCAGCTGGTCAGAGCGCTACGTTGACATCGTAGAGGTCGTTGGTTCGATCCCAACTAATCCCACCACAGCGAAGATTGAATATCCTGCGGTGTGCGTTACGTTTTCGGTTATAAACCCACAAAGTAACTACGGGAGCGTTCCGTTGAGAAGACAAGATCAGGCCCGTTACGGATGGGAAGATCGCGGCGATCACGACGTACCCACCTGCCGAGAGGCGGGTGTTATAAAGAAGACGAACGGCACTTCGGGATACTCAAATACGTGCGTTGCGGAATTGTGTAATGGTAGCACCTACGACTCTGACTCGTATTGTCTAGGTTCGAGTCCTAGTTCCGCAGCCAAAAAAAGCCCTAAATTGGGGCTTTTTTGCGTTTTGGATGTCGTACGATAACGTGCGATAATAAAAACTTTCTTGCCAATTTCTTGCCAGGTTTGAGGCCATTTTTTTCGGTCAAGAGAAAGCTTTTCTCACCTTTTCAGCATCCTTCATCTCCGTCTCATCTGCAAGGTGAGTATAGATGCGCATCGTGGTCGCCGGATCGGTGTGGCCAAGGTAGCGCTGGGCTGAGAGAACATCCACGCCAGTGCGATATAGGATGGAGGCATAGTTGTGCCGAAAGTAATGCGGAGTCAAAATGGAGCCGACGGTATCGTTCTCAATGCTCGGATCGATACGAAGCAACTCCGTTTGAATTGAGCGCCAGTGTCGCGAAAACGTAGACTGTGTCCAGAAAGAGTCTGTACGCGCGGCGCGAATCACGTAACCACTTCCGATTTGACGATGTTTTTGCAGCATGGCCATCAGTGGATCGGGGATCGGCACCGTACGCACAGACGATGCGGTTTTGACCGAACCAACCGTTCCGATGACGAAGTCGATGTCGCGCTCAACATGTAAAGTGCATGCCGTAAAATCGACGTCCGACCAGCGAAGCCCCAACACTTCGCCGCGACGTAGGCCCGTGTAGAAGAGGATAGCGAGGAGCAAGCCGTCGGGGTGGGTGTTAATCATTTGTTGCACAGCGGCGCTCTCCTGCGGCGTGAGGGCTCGTCGGCTCGTCCTCTCAGCTTTGGGCGGCTTGAGCGCTTCCGCGGTGTTGCGGTCGATGACCCCCTGCGCGCAGGCGAGCGAGAAGCAGTTTGATAGAATGATCATGATATAGGTGAGAGTTGTCTTCCCGGTGCCGACAAGGTCGTTCATATACTCCTGAAGCTGCACTGCCGTGATGGCACGCATCTGCTTGTCCCCGAAGGCGGGGAAGAGATAGTGATTCAGCACACTGCGGTAGTTTGCTTTAGAGCTTGCGCTGAGATACGGTTCTTTGTAAACGCGGTACCAGTCGGTCACAAACTCGCCAAAGAAGATATCCCTGCGAATCGCAACGGCCCCATTTATATGCAGCCGACGCAGTTCTTCTTTATTTGCCTCAAGCTCTTTTTTAGTTCGACCGCTAGCCCACCTATAAACTGGAGTTCCATCTGCGCCATGTCCTACTGTGATCTGCGCGCGCAGGCGTTTCTTTTGCTTTGCCAATCTGTGACCTCCGATGTGATAGTGTTATGAGAATGATTTGACCTGTATACGCAATTTTCACTTGCGTGCTGAGTGTACAATTCTAATTTCAAATTAGCAAGTCGATTATACATAATATTGAATCAAAATGATGAATGCTGTCATTTAGTGTTTGTCAGATAAGCCGTTCAAATAAATCCTGAATCAGATCGGATGTGCCCTCCCATTGATCCGCGTCCAGCGGCACAGGGTCGTCATCCAGCCAGGTTTCGTCCGCCTCAGGGTGCGGGCCGCAGAGGATCACATTGCCGTCACCGCGCGCGTATTCAATTGCGGCGGTTCGACCGTCTTCGTAGGTTGTTATGACCTCGACGGCTGGCACACCATCGGTTAGAAACGCAGGACCATAAGCGTAATAAATCGATCGCTGTTCACCGTTCCAGTCAACGGATATGATCCGCGGGTCGGGATCAGACAGATACTCTTCCGTCTCAACAGGCGCTAAATTCAGCATGGCGACGAACCCGTCGCTTTCCTCCCAACCCATGGAGCCGATGTAGGCGCCCCCGCAGATGCCGAGAAATCCGCCGCCCGATTCGATCCAACCCTGCAGTTTTGACTGCATTTCTGGCGTAAACTGCGAAACAAGCGGATCGAGATCGTCCTCCGTTCCGCCGATCATGCAAAGAGCCGCATCGTCCAGTTGCTCCAAAAACGTGTCCGCCGAATCGAAGTAGAGCACCTCCAGCCCCATACGCTCCGCGACCTTTACCAGCGCTTCCGGGCAACCCTCCGCGGCAATTTCACCGTTGTAGATCAGCACGGCGCCGCCTTCCTTTGCGACCGCTGAGGATGCGTTTAGCATATCGCCGGTTTCTTCTATTTTTGTCTCAAACGCTTCTTCCGGTTCTGAGACAATGTCCTCGGTCACCGAAACCAGTGATGAATCATCCGGCGATTCCAAGACGCAAGCTGTGGCGGTAAACAGGAATAATAGGCAAACAATCAGGAGGATCCGGTGTTTCATGAGCGAGTACCCATTCCCTTTCTGGTCTCTCGTGCGGGTTTCATTGAGTTGGATATGCATTCGATCGAACGTTGTTCGGAACTGGTGACCTCGATAGGCCTGATGGAGTTTGCGACTGTTGAGGGATGACGGACTCTCGTTCTTCCCCGTTTTTGCTTTCTCTGTTATTAAGAAAATCCCCTGCCGTTTATTTTATCAGATAGCAGAGGTTAACACAATTTCGGATGCCAGGTGTATAACAATGTCAGATCTCGGCCTTTAATCCGCCGACAGATTAACTTTTAGACATTTTTGTCCGAAAGTTCATACTGGCAACTGGTAACCGACCACGAAGTCGCCCTTCCATTATTGTCGGCTTGTATATGATTACAAAGCACTTTTATCTAACGGACATCTACTTTTTACAGTTTTTATCGTGAGGGTTCCTTTGAATCGGTGCAAATAACTATCATGAAGTGAAAGACTTTTACTCAATTTTGAGTAAAAGTTCAGACTGATTACCATCCCATATGAAAGCGAGAAACCCACCCTCAACTGGCGAGAGCTTCACGCTGCTCGTAATAGGCTCAAAATATGCGAAATGGTTTGACAGGATGCACGAAAAGGGCTTAAACGAGGGGTTAGGCTATTCGTCGTTTTTGACGAACAGGCATGACGAGCTTCTTGGCAAAACCCAAGAAGGAGCACGCTATCACCATTCCAGTGGCGAAGGAAGTTTGCATGCTCTCACGCTCTGCAAAGGGCAAGCGGCATGCCCACGTGCTTCGTGATATCAGGTAGATAGTTGAGCAAGATCCTGAGTGGGGGGTGTCCAATTTTGGGGAGACCCCCTGCAAAAGAGCGGATACCAAAGACAACTACTGTGGTTGTGCAGATACCAAGGATATTGCTAGGGTCGACAGCCTTTTCGTGACAGAAATTTGTGAAAAGGAACACTCCATTTACTGGGTGATATTGCAAAAATCACTGACACCAAATCTGGATTTAGTGAAGACTTTGGTCGGCTCAATTTTCAGCCGGCCTCTTACTTTGACACTTGGAGCGGAACGAAGGTAGCGTATCTTTTGCGCGACATTCGCAACTTCAAAGAGATGCGGAATGGGGTACGTCCAATTTTGGACAGTCCTCGTACATGCATGAACAGGGTAAGCCGCAACTCGAACACTTGTGTCTCCTCTTTTGTGAGGGAATAGCGGTGAATATGGGCCACGATCTGCATTACAGTCCTAAGCCCCACATCCAAGCGCAGGATGAATGTAAAAATTCCTACTACATCAGAAGCAGACATGAAAAGACACTGAAAGACATCTGCTGACTCTGTTACTCTTATAATCAGGAAAACATCACGATTCCGTGAAGATGACACTAAATGTCACTTTTTGTCATGCAGCCTAATGTGTTAGTATTACAATAGCAAACAGAATAGGGCGGCCTCGGAGGATTACTTCCGACGTTTTTCATTTTTTCGTCTGGTTCCAAAAGATGAGAGTAAATGAGAGTTGATGTTATATGTGGATCTGTTAGAATGGCAGTGTAGAAAGTATAGACGCGAGCCACCGAGGAGGGATCCCCGGTGGTTTTTCATTTTCCTACCTAACTTCATAAGGTGAGAGTAAATGTCACTTTTGTAATGTAGGCGGATGTGTTAGTATTACGCCATTACCTTCCATGAAAAATGAATTGACGCAATGAAAGTGCTGATAAGCTCTCAAATCGCTATACAACCTGAATAACAAATCGATATTCGGATGGATCCCGAATCCGTTTTCCGAGTTAAAGCATCTATGTTCCGAAGGAATGTTCCACATGAAAAATCGAGAACACAGCGGCAATCGGAACAAGTTCCTGGCGCAAAAAACGTGCCGTGTCAATCGCGCCGGAACAATCCGTAGGAACGGCGTAAACCCCATTGATTGTAAGGCTCTTCGGCTGACTTGTTCCGATGTTCCTACGCTTCCTTATACATTGAAAAAGATAGATATAAGAGACTGTGGACACGCAAAACGCCTATATACGCGCGTAAAGGGTTTTATTGGAATTGAGAACAAGAGTGGGAGGTCTGCATGAGAGAAAAAACGTTAAGAAGCGCTGCGGGTGCGGACCGTCAAATCGATGGGCGATTTTGCGCCAAAGTTTATCAGCACCAGTTTCGATGAGATGCTCGACCGTATTATCCTCTGACCAGCGTAATCGTACTCCTCTGTACGATCAACAGTGCATATGGGAGTGTGACAAACTAAGATGAGAGAACACAGACAAAGGACACAAAATCCAGTAACCGTGGGGATTTCTACGGTTTCAGATGACAAGTGTGACCATGACAACTATATAAAACTCGTGAACTGCAAAGGGGTAAGTAGTCAAGTTGTACACCCGCGTAGGGATATTAATAGAAATCCTGTCCGCGTCGTCACCTTGTCTCAATCATGGGAGGTCGATCATGCGTGAAAAAACGTTAGAAGCGCTGCTGGTACAGACCGTCAAATCGATGGGCGGCCTCGCACCCAAGTTTGTCAGCCCCGGTTTCGATGGGATGCCCGACCGTATCGTCCTTTTACCGCACGGCAAAATGGCGTTTGTTGAGGTCAAAGCACATGGGAAGAAACCGCGCCCTCTGCAGGTAAGGCGAAAGAGCCAGTTGGAATCACTCAGCTTTTCAGTATACTGCCTGGACGACGCGACGCAGATCGGAGAAATGCTTGATGAAATACAGTCCATATGAATACCAATATTTTGCCGTCAAGCGTTGGAAGTCGTTGTCGTTCCAGCAAGTCTTCACTAAATTTCACTAAACTTCACTATTTTTCACTATCGATCATGTGATAGTGTTATGGTAGCGAAACAGAATACGACAGCCACCCGGGAGAAAGAGCACTTCAAGTGAGTGCTCTTTTTTCATCTTCCGAGGTAAAGAGGAAGGAAACCTGACCGACCTGCTATTGCGGATTCTACGAGTGCTCTTCTCTGGACAATACCTGCGCGGAACAGGGCAATAGCGCAGTGTCGAGACGTTTCACTGAGCCCAGTTTTCGGCTCAGTGAATATAAGGACTCAACCAAAAGAAAGCAATGCCGCGCGTATTTTATCAGCTGCGAGGAAGCGTGGAACTCGCCGGACAAGATCATGGAGCGCGCGCGCCATGCAGCTCCGCAAATCCGAAACCAACGATGAACGATTCAGAGCGATGAACAGATACTCCATCTCAGCCTGGGATCATTTTATGGAGGTGTATGAAATTGCGAAACCTACCGATCGCATTTGGCAATAGTTGCTTTGCCAAGACCTGGACGAACAAATCAACCACATTTGACGAGCTCTGCGTGCGGTTGGGCCAGACCATCCGCACAACTGAGTCGGTGGAGGAGTACCCGACGCTCCCGAAAACGGAGCGCGACCGGATCAAGGATAAGGGCGGGTTTGTCGGCGGGCAACTGCGTGACAATCGCCGTAAACGTGAAAACGTCGTCTGCCGTTCCATGTTAACACTGGACTGTGACCATGCCGACGTCGGTTTCATCGACCGATTCACAAAAGACTGTCCACATGCAGCCTGTCTATACACGACGCATGGCTATACGCCGGACGCACCGCGGGTTCGTATTATCGTTCCGCTGACCCGAGACGTCACGCCGGATGAGTTCGTCGCCATCTCACGTTACTTTGCCGATGAGTGGTGTATCGACCAGTTCGACGAATGCTCCTACCGCCCGCACCAGCTCATGTACTGGCCGACCACGCCGGCAAACGGCGAGTATATCAGTAAGCGCATCGACGGCGCGTGGCTGGATCCGGACGCGTATCTGGCGCAGCATCCGAACTGGAAGGATTGCTCGCTGCTACCGACATCATCCCGGGAAAGTGCTGTCCGTGAAAGCAGCAGAAAGCCGCAGGAGGACCCGTTGACCAAGGATGGGGTGATCGGGGCGTTTTGCAGGACGTACGGTGTGGAAGCCGTAATTGCTGCGTTCCTCCCCGATGTGTACGAGCCATCCTTGGTGGACGGCCGCTACGACTACATCCCGTCCGATAGCAGCGCAGGCGTCGTGATCTATGATGATAAATTCGCCTACAGCCACCATGCCACGGACCCTGCCTGCGGGAAGCTGTTCAACGCATTCGACCTCGTGCGAATCCACAAATTCGGCGATGACGATGAAAAGAAGTCCCTCCATGCCATGATGGATTTTGCCAGTAGAGACGCGATTGTCAGCAATACGCTGCTTCAGGAAAAACAGGCATCCGCGAGGTGCGAATTCGAAGACTGGACAAAAGCATTACAGCGGGATCGCGGCGGACTGCTACAAAACAGTCTGCACAACATCACGCTGATCATGGAGAACGATCCGAACCTGAAAGACGTCTGCTTCAACCAGCTGGCGGACGGGATGGAGATCAAAGGCGATGTTCCCTGGCAGCACCCAGCGCGGTTCTGGCGGGATGCGGACGATGCGCAGCTGATCTGTTATATCGACGCCAACTACGGTACTTTTTCCGCAAGGAATTATCAGATCGCTGTGACCAAGGTTGCGGACGATCGGTCCTACCATCCGATCCGTGCGTTTTTCGACGGTCTTCCGCCGTGGGACGGAATAGGCAGAGCCGAAACCATCCTGATCGATTATCTCGGCGCGCAGGATAATGCGTACACCCGTGCTGTCACGCGCAAAGCCCTGTGCGCCGCTGTGGCCAGGGTTCAGCATCCGGGCATGAAATTCGATCACATCCTCGTGCTCAATGGCGATCAGGGCATCGGTAAATCCACCCTCATCGCCAAACTCGGAGGCGAGTGGTATTCGGACAGCCTTTCGCTCACGGATATGAACGATAAGACCGCGGCAGAAAAGCTGCAAGGTTACTGGATTCTTGAGATCGGTGAGCTGGCCGGCATGAAAAAAGCGGATATCGACAAGGTCAAGGCGTTCATCTCCCGTCAGGACGATAAATATCGCGCGTCGTTTGGCCGCCGGGTGACGCCGCATCCGCGGCAGTGTATCTTCTTCGGTACGACGAACTCGCAGAATGGGTATCTCCGGGACATCACCGGAAACCGCCGGTTCTGGACGGTCAGAACGCCCGGTACTGGCAAATGGAAGCCTTGGGATCTGACCAAGGAGGACATCGAACAGATCTGGGCGGAAGTGCTGGTTCTCATCGATCAGGGTGAAAAGCTCTATCTCGACAGCAATATGGAACGCTACTCCACGGCGGAGCAGGCCTTTGCGATGGAACAGGATGATCGCGAGGGGCTTGTCAGCGATTATTTAAATCTGCATCTGCCGGAAAACTGGAACGACATGGATTCCTACGCAAGGCAGGAGTACGTCCGTGATCCGGAAAGCCCGCTGCAGCCGAAAGGCGTGACGGCGCGCAATACCGTGAGCAATATCGAGATCTGGTGCGAATGCTTCGGTAAGCGCAAGGAGGATATCAAGCCCGCCGATTCATATGCGATAGCTGCGATCATGCTTCGTATCGAAGGGTGGCAGAAAACAGATGAACGCAAAAATCTACCCATCTACGGACTGCAGCGAATATATAAACGGCTGTGACAACCCATATTGACAACCTCTGTGGCTTGTCGTGTCACAGAGGTTGTCAGCCCTGGAAAACGCATCAGATCAGGTAAAAACGACCCAAACTCCGACAACTTGACAGCTTTTTCTATATAGCACAAAAACATATGAAATTAATATAAAAAGATATCCTGTCACCCGTATATACGCGCGTATAGGAAATTTTGTCGAGTTGTCATGGGTAGAACTGGGGGATGGATTATGAAAGAGAAGATCATCGAGCAAAACTTATAAATGCCATAAAAGAAGCGGGAGATATCGCGTCGAAATTCATCAGCCCCGGGTTCGACGGTATGCCCGACCGCATCGTGCTTCTGCCTGGTGGTCGCATGGGATTTGTTGAGGTCAAGGCTCCCGGTAAGGTGCCGCGGCCTTTGAAGGAAGCCAGACACCGGATGATGCGGATGCTGGGATTCAGAGTATATGTGCTTGACCAACTTGAACAGATAATACATATTTTGGAGGATGTAGAGAATGGATCAACAACTGATGAATATTGTTCCTCCGGCGAACGGCGGTACGCACGACGATGAAAATCTTGTGGCGCTGTGTAAGAGCTGTCACTCCAATATTCCGATCGGCAGCAACAATATTGAACGTCAATAGGACGATCAGAGCTACCCCGTGGGGTAGGTACATCTGTACAGCTTTTTATTATGTGCAACGTGGCAGGGTCACGTACGAAAATTCGCGGTTTCAAGACAGGGAATAGCCCCATAAGTTTTACAGGAGGAACATACATGACAAACGGTCATGGCGGACCGCGCCCTGGTGCGGGTCAGAAGAAAAAGCCGCTCGCGGATAAGATGCTCGAGGGCAATCCCGGCAAACGGAAACTGATGGTCGTGGAATTTCCGAACGCTGTTGAATTTCAAGGCGTGAAAATGCCACAACCCAGTACAATGCTCTCCGCCGTGCAAAAAGATGGTAAACCTCTCATCGCTTCGGAGATCTACAAAGGAACTTGGGATTGGCTGAATGAGCGCGGCTGCGCGAGCATAGTCTCCCCGCAGGTACTGGAAAGGTATGCTATGAGCGCGGCGCGCTGGATTCAGTGTGAAGCAGCGATCACAGAATATGGGTTCCTGGCAAAGCATCCGACGACCGGGAGCGCGATCCAGTCTCCGTATATAGTCATGAGCCAAAATTACATGGCGCAGACGAACCGGCTCTGGTATGAAATCTTCCAGATCGTCAAAGAAAACTGCGCTGCCGATTACACGGGCGTGAATCCGCAGGACGACGTTATGGAACGGCTTCTGACCATGAGAAGAAAGTAAACAGGATAAGGTCTGGTCGTGCGATTAGACCACAAAGCAGAAAATGGCTGCGAAGGTGCGTCCAAACGGTCATACCCTGAAAGGTGAGGAAAGAGAACTATCTCCCATTACTAGGTGACAAAGAAAATCGTTTAATACGATGCCATAGAAATCCACATTGATAATGCTGGCAAAAGATAAAACAAGTAAAGAAGGAAGCTTTATTGCATGGTACAAAGGTTGCTGCTCGCAAATTACGAACTATAAGTTAATTGCTTGCGCGAAACAATCCATTGGGGAAATTGCTTCCCAAAGGTTAATTTTACGCCAAGAAAGGGATGGCCGAATTGACGGAAAGTGCACGTATCGATTTTGATGAACTTCAACAACAGCTTTCCTTGGCGGTGCAGGGACTGGTATCGGTTTCCAATGCTCTTAGCGAAATCACTTCTAAACTCCATACAGCAAAGAACAGCAGCTCGGTCGGGGAATCCTGGGTGCGCACATGGGGCGAGACGCTGCCGAAGAAGGCTGCGGCGAAGATGCTGGGCGTGAGCGTCACCTATCTCAACAAGCTGATCAACGATGGCGGGATCGCGGTCACGCCCGATGGTCGCGTGGTCGTCCGCTCCGCGGCGGACTGGGCAAACCAGAACACGCCGAAGGACAACGCGCCCAAGAAGAAGTGGCACATCTAGCGAAAAAGCGTCGTATACGTTTTTATAATTCGCGAGAAGGCGATTTCTTATAATTTTTGTGGCGTTGTATGCGTTAGGATACAAGGTGACGAATGCCCGCTCAAAGAAAGAGGACAATGACGTGAGAGATGGATTTATCTTCTATGAATCATTCAGAAGTGCAATGAAGGACTTGCCTGCGGAAACGCAGCTGCTTTTATATAACGCGATTGCCGATTATGCGCTCTATGATATCGAACCTGATTTCGATACCAACGGTATTGCGCGCGGATTCTTCGCGCTCATGCGTCCGCAGATCGACGCCAACAACCGCAGGCGGGATGCGGGCGCGCGCGGCGGAAGACCAGTTAAATCGCAAGAGTCGGAACCAAACGAACATCAAACGGAGACCAACGAGGAACCAAACAGAAACCTCGGCGTAACCGACGAGAAACCAAACGGAAACCTAGGCGTAACCGAAGCGAAACCAAGCAATAACCAAACCGTAACCAAACCCGAACCTAAAGAGAAAGAGAAAGCTAAAGAGAAACCAAAAGGGAATGATAAAGAGAAAGAGAATGCGAAAGCATTCTGCGCGGACAAGCCGCGCCGCTTCACCAAACCCGCGGTGGAGGATATCTCACTCAGCAGCTACAGGTGGATAAACCAACTGCAAAAAAATCTGTTGCCTGATTATGCTAAAGCGAATTTACACACAAATTTGGACTTGACTTATATTCGCCGTTTCGTGTTGACCGGACGATGCAATTAGTATACAATTTATGAAGTTGAAATCTAGTGCTGACAGTAGCCGAATGCACTATTCAGCAGATAAATACCGAGAGAAGAATGATTTCAACGATACAATACCGACGAACAGGCAGATGCTGAGAGTTCAGTGGTGCAATGGTCGAAGGGATCAACACTTCAACATAACCGACTTTGTCGGGATGGCGAAGCTATGCCGCTATCACGATTTAGTTGTGATAGACTTGAAATCAACGCCTTTGAGTGAAAGCTTGAAGGTTGTTTATTAGTTTGCATAAATCATTGCATATAAACTTGTGTTAAAGCAGATGAGTTGCTATCTGCTTACTTACTAGAAACATAACATTTTGTTTTACGAAAGGGAATGGGTTATGAAGATTACGGTTGCGGGAGTTGGGTATGTCGGGTTATCTTTGGCAGTTTTGTTTGCGCAGAATCATGAGGTGACAGCTGTCACGACGACACCGGCAAAAGCAGAAAAACTCAATCAGTTTATCAGCCCGATTCAAGATGAAGAAATCGAGCGTTTCTTCAAAGAAGCAAATAAGGGTGAACGCAAGTTGAACCTTACCACAACCGTGGATAAAGATGCAGCATATCGTTCCGCAGAGATCATCGTGATCGCAGCGCCGACAAACTATGACGATGTTGGCCAGTTTTTCGACACTTCGGCGGTAGAGGATGTAATTGAGCACGCGCTGAAAGTGAACCCGAAGGCGCTGTTGGTCATCAAGTCGACCGTGCCTGTCGGTTACACAGACTGTGTCAGAGAGAAATACGGCATCAACAATATCATCTTCAGCCCGGAGTTCCTCCGCGAGTCCAAAGCGCTCTACGACAACCTGCATCCCAGCAGAATCGTCGTTGGCGCATACCCGGAACAAAACGATGCCGCCAAGCTCTTTGCCGGGCTACTGCGTGAAGGCGCGGAAACGGAAGCAAAGCGTTCCGGCGTTCCTGCGTGGGAGGGTGTCCCC
>JAEWQH010000061.1 GCA_023399275.1 Bacillota bacterium | reverse complement strand
ACGCCGGTGCTCAGCACGGTCAGATCGTAGCTTGCCGTCAATGTAAACGCGCGGCCGTTTGCTTTTACGTCGTCCACGATCGCTTTCATTCCCGCGTAGTCGATGGCGGATTTGGCGAGGTTAAAGGCTTCCTTGAGCACGGCGTCCGTGTTGACGGTTGTCGGCATTCCGCTCAGGTCGAGCGGGAAGAGCTTGTTGTCGTAGACCAGCTGCAGTTCGCGCTGTGCGGAGATGTTTTGTTCTACGACGGCGAGAGCCGCCTTTGCCTCGTCCATCGTCATGCCGCCGATGTTCACGCCGTTGACGGAGACGCCCTCCAAAAACGTAGTGGACTGGAGCAGCGCCTGAAACTCCTGCTGCTCCTTCTCCTGCTGCGCGCGCGCGGCCTCCTCCGCGGCGATCTGCGCCGCGGCCTCGGCGGCGGCTTGACGCTGGCCGCTGACGAACATATAGATAAAAAACGACAAAACAACCACAAAGATCACGCCAAGGACGATGATCATGCGCTGTTGTTGTTTTCTCTTTTTGCGTTTGCGGGCAAGCGTGCTTGCGCCCTTGCGTTTTTTCGGCAGGCCGATATCCTGGATCGGCTCCAGAATCACCTCTGAAAACTGCGACTCCTGCTGCGGCTCATCCGTCTTACGCCCGTAGTCCTCCATGTAAACATCCTCCTGGGATCTATGCCGCCGCGCTGACCGGACCAGCCGGCTGCGGCGCGCGCTCTCGCGCCGGTGCGCGGAAACATCTTTTCCTATTGTAACGGATACGCCGTGTTTTTGCACCGCCGGAATGGTGCGCCAAAGGAATTGTTACAGAATGTTCATGAGAAATTTGCACGAATTCTCCTTTGACGGATGCAACCGGAGGACGTTTTTACCGCGTCTGTCCCACAGGGGAATTCTGTGGTAAAATAGCGGCATGAGAAGAAGCATGTCAAAGCCAAAGAAAGCCGCGCAGACCGGGCGTTCGCCGATGGACGCTGCGCTGCGCTATCTCGGCGCGCGTGCGCGCACTGTGCGCGAGGTTGAGCGCCATCTGGATGCCTGCGAGTATGGCGAGGTCGAGGTATACGAGACCATAGAGCGGCTCAAGGAACTGGGATTGCTCAACGACGCAGCGTTTGCCGCCGACTTTGTGCGAACGCGTCTTGCGACCAAGCCAGTCAGCCGCGCGCACCTGCGCGAACAGCTCCTTTCGCACGAAGCGGAGGCGGCGGCCATCGAAGCCGCACTTTCCGCCGTGGATGAAGAGACGCAGAGGGATTCCGCCGCTGCGGTTGCGGGGAAGTATGCGCGGCAGTATGCGCATCTTCCGGAGCATGAGCGAAGCGAGCGGGTGATCCGTCGGCTGCTTTCGCGCGGGTATTCCTACGATGAAGCGCGCGAGGCGCTGCGCGAAGCGGCGGAGGCGCGGGGCGAATGAAGCGGGTTGTGGATGCGGACGGGATGCGCAGCTATGAACAGGCGCGATTCTCGGACGGGCGGGCGGAAAGCCTTGCCTGGATGGAGCGCGCGGCAGAGGGCGTGGATGCGCTGCTGCTATCGCGCTATTCCGGGCGCAGCGTGCTCGCCGTCTGCGGCGGAGGCAACAACGGCGGGGACGGATTTGCGCTGTTGCGGCTGCTGCATCTGCGCGGCATCGACTGCGCCGGCGTGCTGTTGGCGGATTCTCAAAAGCTCTCCGGCGATGCGCGGATCAATTTTTTGCGCGCGCAGGAATGCGGGATACGTTTCTTCAAAGAACTGACCGGCGAGTCGATCGCAAAATACGACGTGCTGGTGGACGCCATCTTCGGAACAGGGCTTTCACGCCCTATTGCGGGCATATATGCCGACGCGATCGCCCAAATCAACGCAAGCGGGAAGCCCGTCGTCGCTGTGGACATCCCATCGGGGGTAGATGCGACGAGCGGCGCGATCCTTGGCTGCGCGATTTGCGCGCGCGAGACGGTGACGTTTGCGTTTTTTAAGCGCGGCCATCTGCTGTTTCCCGGCCGCGGCTGCTGCGGGGAGACGATCGTACATCCGCTCTCGCGCGAGCTGGAGGAGGCGGGCGATGTCTGCCTCTTTACGCGTGAAGACGCTGCGCGGCTGCTGCCGAAGCGCCCGCCGGATTCACACAAGGGAAAAAACGGGCGCGCACTGCTCTGCGTAGGGTCTGTGCGCTATACCGGCGCTGCGTTGTTGAGCACGGCAGCTGCGCTGCGGGCAGGCGCGGGGCTGACGAGCGCAGCCGTGCCCGGCGCGCTGAAGGCGGCTTTCTGCGCGCTGCCGGAGGCGATGGCGGAACCGGTCTGCGACGGCGGGGACTGGGACGAGGCCGCTTGCGAGCGCGCAAAGCAGCTTTTGCCGCAAAAGAGCGCGGTTTGCGTCGGCTGCGGCATGGGTAGGGGCAATATTCTGCCGCTGGTCGAGGCGGTGCTCCATGCGCGGATTCCCGCTGTTTTGGATGCGGACGCGCTCAATCGGATGGCCGAGGCGCTCGAAACATTGACCCGGCTGCACGAGGACGTCATCCTGACGCCACACCCGGCGGAGATGGCGCGGCTCTGCGGCGAGCCGATCGCGGCGATTCTATCCGATCCGATCGGCGTTTCACAAGCGTATGCTAAAAGATGGGGGTGCGTCGTGCTGCTCAAAGGCGCGACCTCCTGCATCTCAAACGGCGTGCAGGTTCGCTTGAATACAACTGGTAATGCGGGGCTCGCCAAGGGGGGCAGCGGGGATGTGCTCGCCGGCTTGATCACCGGGCTGCTTGCACAGGGAATGCCGGCGTTCGACGCGGCAAGCTGCGGCGCGTTTCTGCTCGGAGCGTCCGCCGACATGGCGCTAGAGCTGCTTAAGGAGCGCATGCTGCTCGCGCGGGACGTCATAGACGCGCTCAAGCAGACGATTGAACAGATGTGACGGAGGATAGCGTAAGGGAGCCAAACAGCGCCCGCTTTACTGGCGGGTGCTGCAGCATATCGTAACGATTTTGGAGCTGGTTTGTGTCGCTTCAAATCCCGCCGTGCGGGCTTTCGTCTTTGGTGTATATGCGCGGGACGCGCTCGGAGATGCTCAGCAGGATTTCGTAGCTGATGGTGCCGGCGATATCCGCCAGTTCGTCGGCTGTGATGGCGTCTTCGCCTTGCCGGCCGAGCAGTACGACGTCGTCGCCCACCTCCGCGTCGGGTACGTTTGATAGGTCGATCATCATCTGATCCATGCAGATGGTGCCGATCTGCCGCGCGCGCCTGCCGCGGATGAGTACATCTGCTTTGTCGGAGAGGCAGCGTTTGTATCCATCCCCGTAGCCGACGGCTACGGTGCCGACGCGCATGTCGCAGGGCGTTACAAACTTTAGGCCGTAGCTGACGCCTTCGCCTGCGGGGATGGTCTTGATGTGCGTGATATACGCGTGCCAGCTCAGAACGGGTCGCAGATCCACGCCTTCCACCGCGTGCCCTGCAGGATGGCAGCCGTACATGGCGATGCCGCCGCGGACCATATCAAACTGCGCCTGCGGGATGTGCAGTGCCGCTGCGCTGTTGCTGGCGTGGAGGATAGGGCGGAGCCCGTTTTGACAGCAAAGCTCCGCGTAGCGGCAGAATCTCTCGGACTGCAGCAGGGTAAACGCGGTATCCTCCAGTTCGGAAACGGCAAAGTGCGTGAACAATCCGTCTAAAACAAGATTTGGGCTGCGTTTGAGCAACAGAATGGCCTCCGTAAACGCAGCTTCGCTCGTAAAACCGATCCGGTTCATGCCGGTATCCACCTTGATATGAATACGGCAGGGCATGCCGAGCTTGGCTGCGTGCGCCTGCAGCAACCGGAGCGTCTCGGCGGTGAACACCGTCGGCATCAGGCTGTGGCGGATCACGTCGTCCATGTGATCTTCGTCCGTCGCACCGAGCAGCAAAATCGGAGCCGTGATGCCCGCCTGACGAAGGCGAACGCCCTCTTCGGTGAAGGCGACGCCGAGATAAGCTGCGCCGCTTTCGAGCGCGCAGTTGGCGACGGCCTCCATGCCGTGGCCATAAGCGTTTGCCTTGACCACGGCGAGGTATTTCGTCTCCGGCTTGAGGCGCGCGCGGATCAGCCCGATGTTATGCCGGATATTGGCGAGCGAGACGGATGCGTAGGTGGAGCGCATGGGCTATGCCTCCCGGCTGAGCGCATCGTGCACGACCGCGCCGTTGATGAGCGTGAGCACGCAGTGGGTGTGGTAGTCGAACGGGTGCCCGTCGAATACGGCGATATCCGCATCTTTGCCGGCTTCGAGCGTGCCGACGCGGTCGGCGATGCCTACGATCTCGGCTGCATAGCGCGTGATGGAGCGAAGCGCGGCCTGCTCGCCGAGGCCCTCGCGCACGGCGAGTCCGGCCTGTACCGGCAAGAATTGGATCGGGATCACAGGGTGGTCGGTCATCATCGCAAAGGGGATGCCCGCTTCCTCGAGGATCCGCGGCGCGGAAAACGATAGGTTTTTCAGCTCGATTTTACTGCGCTCGGAGAGCAGCGGCCCAATGATGATGCCCGCGCCCTGTTCGATCAGGCGGTCTTTGAGCACGTCTGTAATCAGATAGCCCTCGGTGCAGTGGTCGATGGTTACCTTGAGGTCAAACTCCTTGGCGAGGCGGAGCGCCGTCAGGATATCGTCCGCGCGGTGCGCGTGGATCTTTAAGGTCAGTTCGCGGTTGATCACGGGCAGCAGCGCCTCCATGGCGATGTCGCGATCCGGCTGATCCGTCTCCTTTGCCATGCCTTTCTGGTATTCGATCGCATCGGTCAGCGTAGCGCGAAACAGCGAGGCGATCGCCATGCGCGTGGTAGGGGCGACTTTCTTTTGGGCATAGACGCCCTTGGGGTTTTCGCCTGTCGCCGCTTTCATGGCGATGGGGTCGCGCAGCGTCATCTGCTCGATGCTGCGGCCGTAGGTCTTGAGCGCGGCGAATTGCCCGCCGATGACGTTGGCGCTGCCCGGGCCGGTGACGACGGTGGTCACGCCCGCGTTACGCGCCTCCAGAAAACAGGGGTCGAAGGGGTTCAGCCCGTCCACCGCGCGCAGCTCCGGCGTGATGGGGTTGGTCATCTCGTTGCCGTCCGCGCCCTCGTCGCCCATGCCGTCCTCCCACATGCCGATATGGCAGTGCGCGTCGATGAGCCCGGGGAGGACGTATTTGCCGGAAAGGTCTACGACTTTTGCGCCGTCTGCGCTGAGGGATGAGCCGACGGCAGAGATCGTTCCCCCGTCGATCAGGATATCGCCCACAAACGCGTCCTGCGTCATGGTGTGGATCAGGCCGTTTTTGAATAAAAGCATGGCATACTCTCCCAAGTTTGATGCATTATGATGTAGTCTATTCTAACACATCGCGTCAAATTTGCATGCTTTTTTCAAACCCGCGTGCGATATTCGTTTTTGCAGGAGCGCCGCGTGTAAAAACGCGCGTACGATTTGACCGTGTGCGGCGGGTGTGATAAACTATCATATTAGGTGTAAATCTCGGCTTTTGCGGATCGGGTAAGGCGATGGGTTACGCCGAAATCATAAGGATGGAACGGACAGCGCTTTGGACCAAACTGCCTTCAACCGCCTGCTCAGCCGCGTGGAGAAGCCCGCGCGCTATATCGGCGGAGAGTGGAACAGCGTCGTCAAGCAGGAGGCAGAGCTTCGCTTTGCGCTCTTGTTTCCGGACGTATACGAAATCGGCATGTCACACCTCGGCTCGCGGATTCTCTACCACGCGCTCAACAGTGTGGAGGGGATCGCCTGCGAGCGTGCGTTTGCACCCTGGCCGGATATGGAGCAGGTGCTGCGAGAGGAGCATATGCCTCTCTTTTCGCTGGAGACAAAGCGCCCGCTCAAGGCGTTTGACGTCGTCGGCTTTGCGCTGCTCTACGAGATGTGCTACACCAACATCCTGCAGATGCTGGATCTCTCCGGCATTCCGCTGCTGGCAAAGGACCGCGGGGAGGAATATCCGCTGGTCGTCTGCGGAGGACCGTGTACCTGCAACCCTAACCCGGTTGCGCCGTTTATGGACGCGGTGCTCATCGGTGACGGGGAGGAGATGACGCCGCAGGTGGCGCTCGCCGTTCGGGACGCAAGGCGCTCCGGCAGAAGCAAGGCGGAGTTGCTGCGGGAACTCTCTGCGATGCGGGGGGTCTATGTGCCTTCGCTCAGAACGGAGGATACCGTCGTCGTGCGGCAGATTGTTCGGGATCTTGACAAGGCCGTGTTCACCGGCGAGCCGATCGTGCCGTATCTGGGTATCGTACACGATCGCGTCGCGCTGGAGGTCATGCGCGGCTGCACGCGCGGCTGCCGTTTTTGCCAGGCGGGGTATATCTATCGCCCGATTCGTGAGCGCAAGAGCGAGACGCTCATGGAGCTGGCGCGGCGGCAGGTCGCCTGCACGGGCTACGACGAGGTGTCGCTTTTGAGCTTGAGCACGGGGGATTATTCCGAGGTGCATCAGCTCGTTCCGCAGATCATCCGCGAGATGGCGGCGGGCAAGGTCTCCGTCTCGCTCCCGTCGCTTCGCGTAGACAGCGAGCTGGCAAACGATCTTGTCGTCATGCAGACCGTCCGCAAGGCGGGGCTGACCTTTGCGCCGGAAGCCGGCACGCAGCGCCTGCGGGACGTGATCAACAAAAACGTAACGGAGGACGACATCCTCCGCGCCACGCAGGACGCGTTTTCGGCCGGTTGGAGCAGCGTGAAACTCTACTTTATGCTTGGGTTGCCGACCGAGACGGACGAGGATATCCTCGGCATCGCCGAGCTGGCGAAGAAAGTCAGTTGGCAGTTTTATCAGCTGCCGAAGGAGCGGCGCGGCAAGGGTCTGCGGCTCAATGTAAGCGTATCCACCTTTGTGCCCAAGCCCTTTACGGCGTTTCAGTGGTGCGCGCAGGTGCCGGCGGAGGAGATTCGCCGTCGGCAGGAGCTGCTGCGCGGCGCGCTCAAGGGCGTGCGCGGCGCGGAGCTAAACTGTCACTATTCGCTGCTCTCCGTGCTGGAGGCGGCGTTTTCGCGCGGGGACGAACGGCTTGCGGACGTGCTGCTGCGCGCCTATGCGCTCGGCTGCCGTTTCGACTCCTGGACGGAGCATTTTCAGGCGCAAGCCTGGTCGCAGGCGTTTGTCGATTGCGGCCTGAGTGAGCAGGGCTATGCGCAGCGGACGTATGCGGCGGACGAGTCCATGCCTTGGGATTTTGTAGACATGCTGGTGACGAAGGCGTACCTGCGCCGCGAGTATGAGCGCGCGTTGGATGGGCGGACGACGCTGGACTGCCGCGAGCACTGCAATGGATGTTTTGGAGCGCGATATGAAACTGATTGCCGCTTATCATAAAGGGCCGGAGGTCGCGATGATCTCGCACCTGGATATCCAGCGGACGCTGCAGCGTGCGTTTCGCCGCGCGGGATTGCCGCTGCTGTACTCCAACGGCTTTAATCCGCACCCGCAGTTTTCGTTTGCAACCGCCGCGGCGACGGGCATGGCCAGCTGCTGCGAGTGGTTTGAGGTGCAGCTTTCGGAGCCGGTCGATCCTGCCCGGTTTATGGAGCGGGCAAACGCCGCCCTGCCGCGGGGGATGTCCATCTCGGGTGCGTTCGCCGCGCCGGAGCAGTTTGGCTCGCTCTCGGCGAAGCTGCGCGCCGCGGCGTACCGCGTGCGCATTCTGTTTGAAGAACCGGTTTCGAAGGAGAAGCTGGACGAAACGCTCGCAGACATGCTCTCGGGCGAAATCATCATACAAAAACGGACGAAGGGCGGAATCCGCCCCGTAGACATGCGTCCGTATATCCTGCGGGTTTCCGTGGAGCAGGTCGAGGGCGAAGAAACCGTCCTCCTCGTTCTAGGCAAGCTGCAAGCCGATGGCGGGTTGCGGGTCGATGCACTGATCGACGCGCTGCTCGCGCGTTTGACTGCGACGGGTTCGTATGAGATTCTGCGTACGAACATGTATTTTGCCGAAGATGGCCTGCTGCCGCATCTGCCTGCGGAATAGGAAAGTGAAGGGAAAATGAATAAGGAAATCCTGGTGGACGCGAGCGGGGTGGCAACCCGCGTCGCGGTCGTCGAGGACGGCGCGCCCGTCGAGCTCTATGTGGAGCAGGAGGGGGCGGAGCGCCTCGTCGGCAACATCTACAACGGTAAGGTGCAGAACGTGCTGCCCGGTATGCAGGCGGCGTTTGTCGACATCGGGCTGGAGCGAAACGCGTTTCTCTACGCGGGGGATATCGTGCTTTCGGACGATCCGGACGACGTGATCGAGCAGGTGCCGGATGCAAAGAACATCCGAAACCTCCTCAAGCCCGGGCAGACCATCATGGTACAGGTGGCAAAGGACCCGGTCGGCACCAAGGGCGCGCGCGTGACCACGCATATCACACTCGCGGGGCGCACGCTCGTGCTCATGCCCACGATGGACTACGTCGGCGTTTCGCGCCGCATCGAGCGGGATGAGGAGCGCCAGCGGTTGAGAAAAATCCTGCTGGAGATCAAGCCGAAAAACATGGGTGTGATCGTGCGCACCGCGTCGGCGGGCAAGAGCAAGCAAGATTTCTCCGAGGACCTCGAGAGCATCGTAAACCTCTACGCCGAGATCGAAAAGCGCGCCGCGGCGAAGAAGGCGCCCGCGCTGCTGCACGCCGAGCAGTCGCTGCTGTTTCGCACCGCGCGCGATCTGCTGATGAAGGACATCGACCGCGTGTTTGTCAACGACGCGGATGCGTATGAAAAGCTCCGCGAGATCGCGGATGTCATGGCGCCGAAGCTCAAGGCGCGCATCCTGCTCAAGGAAAGCGAGGCGCTCTTCGACCGCTACGACACGGAGGGCAAGATCGAAAAGGCGCTTGCCCGCAAGGTCTGGCTCAAGAGCGGGGGCTATGTCATCATAGACCGAACGGAGGCGTTGACGTCCATCGACGTCAACTCCGGCAAATTCGTCGGCAAGGACAACCTCGAAAAGACGATTACCTCCGTCAATTGCGAGGCGGCAAAGGAGATCGCCAAGCAGCTGCGCCTGCGCGATATCGGCGGCATCATCATCATCGACTTCATCGATATGGAGAAGGAGTCGAACCGCGCGCTGGTGCTCAACACGCTCAAAAACGCGCTGCGCGACGACCACACGCGCTCCCATGTGTTTGGGTTTACGCATCTCGGCCTCGTCGAGATGACGCGCAAGAAAACCGGCAGGAGCATCTCGGATACGCTGCAGCAGATCTGCCCTTATTGCAACGGAGACGCGAAGGTGCTTGCGCCCGAGACCATGATCAATCGCATCCGCAAGCAGACGGTTCAGGTGATCAAGGGCAGCAACAACAAGCGCATGCTCATCGAGGCGAATCCGGATGTGGTAGCAGCCATGGAGCAGGCGGAGAAGAAGCACGGCTGTCTGTTTCCGGCCGAAGAGGGCGGCACGTATTATGTGCGCCCGAACGTATCGCTGCACATCGAGAAATTCTCCGTTCGCCCGCTTTCGGAGCGCAAGGTGCCGGAAGCAAAGAAGGACTGCAGGATCATACACTGACGCGGTGATCCGTGCCTGAAAAACGGCGGTTTTTTCGTTGACACGGCGCAGGCGTTGTGTTATGATTCATCGGTGAGCCGCTCCGGGGCGGTATAAGCGCGCGGTTTTGCCGCGCCACCGCGATTGGGCGAGTCTGGTAGGAGGAGGTGCAGTTATCGTGTATGCAATCATTCAAACCGGTGGTAAGCAGTACAAGGTAGAGGTTGGCGACCAGGTTCTGGTGGAAAAGCTCGAAGCCGATGTGAACGCGGAAGTCGATTTTGAAACATTGCTGGTGGCGGATGACAGCGGCGTCAAGGTGGGCAAACCCGTTTTGAGCGGCGTTGCGGTTCGCGGCAAGGTGCTCGAGCACGGCAAAGGCAAGAAGGTCGTCGTTTTCAAGTATAAGCCGAAGAAGGACTCCCGCACAAAGCGCGGCCATCGTCAGCCGTTTACCAAGGTCGAGATTCTCTCGATCGGGTAAGCCGCGGTGGTTACGGTTACGATGCTTCGCAGGCGCGGCCGCACGGTGGGCTTCACCGCGTCGGGACACGCGGGCTTTGGCGAAGCGGGGGAGGATATCGTCTGCAGCGCGATCTCTGCGCTCACGCAGACGTGCTTTCTCGGGTTGACGCAAGTCGTTGGTTTGCGGCAGGGCGAAGAGCTCGCCTGTGAAATCGACGATGCGCAAGGAATGCACTGCGTTCTCGCGGGCGATACGCGCGAGGAGCGGTTGGATCGGGCCGAGCTTCTGTTTTTAACGATGGAAGCGGGGCTCAACTCCATCATGGAGGCGTATCGCAAATCCCTCAAAATACGACACAGGGAGGTGTAACGATATGTTCAAGATGAATCTTCAGCTGTTTGCGCATAAAAAAGGCGTCGGTTCGTCCCGCAACGGCCGCGATAGCAATTCCAAGCGTCTGGGGCCGAAGCGTGCGGACGGGCAGTTTGTGCTCGCGGGCAACATCCTTGTGCGCCAGCGTGGTACGCATTTCCATCCCGGCACCAACGTCGGCATCGGCAAGGACGACACGCTCTTTGCAAAGGTCGACGGCGTCGTCCGCTTCGAGACCAAGCACTTTGGCAAGAAGCAGGTCAGCGTATACGAGGCTGCCGCGGGCGAGTAACACGGTTTTAGGTTCCCAAAGCGGACGGAGGATTTCGTCCGCTTTTTTCGCGCGCGCAATTTTTCGGGGCGCGGCCGAATGGATACGCGGCAAAATTCGGGGCAAAGGCGTGGACAAGCGCGTCGGGATCGCGGTAGAATGGATCGAAGCAAAAGCGCGCCGGCGCATACTTTTGGTTGCGTGACCGGCCGCGGCATGGAGGATAGCCTATATGATCACAAGGGATACCAAGGTTGGCGAGCTGTTCCAAAACCCCATCGCGCAGGATGTATTCTCGCAGTTGGTGCAGTATGCCGGCGTGGATAAGAGGCTCGTTTGCAATCCTATCGTCAAGCACCTCAAGCTCTCGGCGATTCCAAAATTTGCGGGCAAAGCGCTGCCGGAAGCGGATGATATCATCGATACGATGATCGATCTGTTCAACCAGGAGGCGGACACCAAGCCGGTTTCCAAGTCCAATGCGCACTACTGGTGGAAGGAAGCGGTCGTCTATCAGATCTATCCCCGTTCGTTTCAGGATGGAAACGGGGATGGCATCGGCGATCTGCGCGGCATCATTCACCGGCTCGACTATCTCAAGGAGCTGGGCGTAGATGCGCTCTGGCTTTCGCCGATCTTCGATTCGCCGAACGATGACAATGGCTACGACGTGCGCGATTACCGCGCCATCATGTCGGAGTTTGGCACCATGGCGGATGCCGAGGAGCTTATCGCCGAAATGCACGCGCGCGGCATGCGGCTCATACTGGATCTCGTGGTGAACCATACATCCGACGAGCACGAGTGGTTTATCGACTCCGCGCGCAATCCGCAGGGAGAACACGGGGACTACTATATCTGGCGCAAACCGAAGGACGGCGGACACCCGAACAACTGGCGCAGCTACTTCTCCGGCCCTGCGTGGGAGAAGGTGGACACGCGGGATGAGGAGTATCTGCACCTCTTTTCAAAAAAGCAGCCGGACCTGAACTGGGAGAACCCGAAGGTGCGTGACGAAGTCTGCGCCATCATCGATTTCTGGCGGGAGAAGGGCGTGGATGGGTTCCGGCTCGACGTGATCAACTACATCAGCAAAACCTCGCTGGCGGACGGCAGTGAGACACTCGGCGCGTTGATGCAGTTCACGGGCGTGGAGCACTATTTCTATGGAAAGCGCCTGCATGCATACCTGCGCGAGCTTCGGCAGCGCGCCTTTGGCGAGGCGTTTACCGTTGGCGAGACGCCGGGCACGGGGCCGGAGATGAATAAGCTGCTCACCGCGGACGAGCGGGAGGAGTTGAATACCGTCTTTAGCTTCGACCACCTCGAAAACCTCGGGAAAAACCGCTTTGACGACTACCGCTTCAACCTCACCCATCTCAAGCAATGCTTTTGCCGGCTTGAGGGGGATTATGCGGACTACGCCTGGCCGAGCATCTTTGTCGAAAACCACGACAATCCGCGCATGGTCAGCAAGATCAGCGCAAATGAAGCGTTTCGCGAGGTGATTGCCAAGCTGCTCGCCGTGCTGTTGCTCAGCGCGCGCGGCACCGTGTTTCTCTATCAGGGGCAGGAGCTTGGCGCGGTCAACGTCGATTTTCGCGGCATCCGCGAACTGCGGGACATCGAGAGCATCAATAAATACAACGAACTGCTTGCGGCGGGCAAAACGCCTGAGCAGGCCTGGCGGACAGTGCTTTGCGGCACGCGGGATCACAGCCGCACGCCGATGCAGTGGACGGATGAAACCTACGCCGGGTTTTCCGATTGCGAGCCCTGGATTCGCGTCGGCGACAAAGACGTTTGCAACGCTGCTGCACAGCTGGCCGATGAAACCTCTGTTTTGCGCGCATATCAGGCGCTGATCCGCCTGCGGAAGGAGCATCCCGCGCTGGTCTACGGCGCGTTTGAGCCGCTGGAGCGCGCGAAGGAGGATGTCTTTTGCTACTACCGGGATGATGGAACAGAGCGGCTCTACATCGAGGCAAACCTCTGTGAGCGCGCGATCCGGCAGCCGAAGGCCAAAGGGGAGATGGAGCTGCTCTTCTCCAACTACATGGCGCAGGGGGATGGACTGCAGCCCTACGAGGCGAATGTCTATCGCGTTTTGAAGTAGCTCACGCAATGTAACGTTTTCGTGAATTGGGCGGGATGCGGCTTGTCTTCTCGCCTTTTTTTCACTACACTCAATCTGTGGCAGCTGGCCGGAATGCCATCCTTTTCGGCCTGTGCTTGCGTCTGGCGGGCGCGGAGAATGCGTCTTTGCATCATAAAAATGACAAGAGGGCATATGAAAAAACGGTTTCTCATAGGGCTGACGATGGTTCTTCTGCTGTGCACGGCGCTGGTTCCCGCGTCTTCTTCGCGCGCGCTGACGCTGAGCACGGGCGTTGTCAACGCAGACAATGTCGCCCTGCGCAAAACCGCCAGCTCCACCGGTTCGCTGATTGCGCGGCTGGACGAAGGAGCGGTGGTCAAGATCCTAGAGAGCAACGTCAACGCCGAGTGGTATCGCGTGCAAACGGGCACGCGCACCGGCTATGTCAACCGGCTCTATGTGGATATCGACGCGTCGCTGCCCTCCTATCAGATGAACTATACCGGCACGATCTATAATGTGAAGGAAAACGTCAACGTCCGCGAAAAGCCGTCGCTCAACGCCAAGAAGCTAGGCACGGCGCTCAAGGGGGAGACGTTTCAGGTGACCCAGGCGTATGCCGACGGCGCATGGCATCAAATCGAGTTCAAGGGCGCAGCCGGCTATGTCTCCGCCGACTATATGGAGCTTACTGCAAATGTGGCGAACGACGCGCTCTCCGGCCTGGAGGTGACGGGCGGATCGCTCTCGCCTGCGTTTTCACCCACGGAGTACGGCTATGTGCTCACCGCTACGCAGGGCGAAGTGACCATCTCCGCCGTGGCGAATCAGGGCGTGAAGGTCAGCATCGGCAACACCGGCATCGCGAGCGCAAAGTACACCATCAACTCCGGCAACAGCAAGACCATCCGTATCTCCGTCGGCGGCGTTGTGAAGTACTCTGTCTACCTCGTGCGGGACGTGCTGACGGTAGGCACCTGGAACATCAAGCGCGGCAACGACAACCTTGTGATGCAGGGCTGGCTGATCGGCGCGCAGCGGCCGGATATCCTCGGCGTGCAGGAGGTTTATGTAAACGAAAAAGAACGTACGGATAACCTGCTCTCCGTGCGGACGAAAAATGCACAGTATACATCCTTTGCAGAGACCATTTCATATCCATCCGGCGGCCGGTACGGCATCGGCCAGATCTCCAAGTATCAGCCCGAGAATGCTGCGGTAACGCTGCTTTCGAGCGGGGACAAGGAGCAGCGCTGCCTGCAAAAGGTCGAATACGACGTTGGCGACAAGCGCGTATCGGTCTACAACACTCATTTTTCCTACGAATCGGCCAGCATCCGCAAGAAGCAATTCTCCGAAGTGCTGGCGATCATGGATGCGGATCAAAACGAGTATAAGATCCTCACCGGCGACTTCAATGCCAAGGAGAGTGAGTTCTCCGCGTTCAAGAAGTCGTATAAGATCGTCAACACAAGCGCAACCAAGTTCTACGACTACTCCTACAAGGTGATCAGCATGTCGCAGATCGACAACATCATCGTCTCAAAGAATATCACCGTGCTCAATGCGCGCGCGATTCCGACCGAGTATTCCGATCACTATCCGCTCTTTGCGTTTCTTGCGCTGAAGTAAACGCCGGGTGGATTGTGAAAGGCTTCGAAGGGCAGGGCTCCGCAGGTTTGCGGGGCTCTTTGTCCGCCGGAGCACCGGCTTTTTGCCGCGCACCTGCGCCGGGAAACCTGCTGTTTTACGAGCCCATGTCGGCCGGATCTATCGGACAGCGTTCATTCGGTTTGCGCTGTTTCTCTTTTTCTTTCTGTAAAGACGTGTTAAAATGAAGTAAAAAATCACTTATAAACGTTTGGAGCGCATATGGCAACGCTGAAGGACATATCGAAGAAAACAGGGGTATCCGTCACCACGATTTCCAGAGTTCTCAACCATGACGAAACGATTGCGGTCAGCCGCGAGACGAACAGGGCGATCTTCGAAGCGGCATATGAACTGGGCTATCAGCCGCCCAGAAGGCGAAAGCAGCAGGAGCAGGCTCTCGTCATCGGCGTGGCGGACTGGCGCATCCTCGTAGACGAGCAGGAGCATTCGAGCATCAATTCCCTGCGTTATTTTGCCGAGTCGGCCGCTGCCAACCAGCCGGTTTCGTTTGTGCGCATCGCTAAAGGCGAGGTGCGGCCGGTGGACGGCGTGCTTGCGTTCAGCGATCTAAGCGCCGGGGAGATCGAGTGCCTGCGGCTTTCCTCGCCGTTTATCGTGTTTGTCAACGGCGGAGAGGCGTGCCGCGCATACGATCAGATACTGGTCGATCTGGACGCCTCCATGACGAGCGCGTTCCATTATCTGATCGAGCAAAAGGAAATTCGAAACATCGGCTATATCAGTGGCCGGTTTGAGGGGGACGGCTATGTCATCGGCGCGCGCAGGATGAGCAAGGTCGTTTCACTGCTCCGGGAAAACGGAATCTATCGCGAGGCACTCATCAAGATCGGCGATTTTTCGGAACAATCCGGCTATCGCCTGACGGAGGAGATCCTTGCGGGGGAGACCCGCCCAGAGGCGCTGATCGTCGGCAGCGACAGCATCGCCAAGGGCGTACTTCAGGCGCTCGAGGATCACGGCATATGCATCCCGCAGGACATCCGGCTGGTCATCTATCAGGATATCCGCACGACGCAGTTGCCTAGCGTCAGCGTGGCGATGATACACGCGTACCCGGACCTTCTCTGGCAAAAAGCGATTCAGATGATCATCGAACTCACGCGCGGCAGGACGGAGCAGGTTACGACGGTGATCTCGCCGCAGTTGCTTTTTATGGAGTAAACGATCCACATTGCCTAATAATTGAAGTAAAAATATAGTTAAAATTCTGTTGACTTCACGATTTGCGCTCTTTATAATGAAGATCAGGAGTGCGGCGAAGAGGGCAGGCCGGGGTGCTTCGGTTGATCCCGCAAAGATCGTGTGCAACAGCAGCCTTTTCGCGCGGCGCTCTCATGGGTGCGGTGCGTTTTTTTACGACGCGCATCGCGGGTAAGGATGGAGCGAAAGCATGGGCGACAGGCGATATGATTTGGCGATGCGGTTGATACGTGAGGCGGCCGGGCTGCTTCCGCTGGGCGAAAAAGCGGAGATACCGTTTCAGACGAAGCACGGCCACCAGGACATCGTCAGCCAGTTTGACAAGCGGATCGAAGCGTTTCTCACGCAGCGTATTGCGGAAAGCTTTCCGTCCGACGGCGTCATCGGCGAGGAATCGGGCGCGGCGGGCTGCGGCGAATGGAACTGGTTCATCGATCCGATCGACGGGACATCCAACTTCGTCAACCAGCGGAAGAACTTTGCGATATCGATCGCCTGCTATCATGGGGATGCGCCGCAGTTTGGGCTGGTGCTGGATGCTGCGGCGGATAAGCTCTATCATGCCAAAAGCGGAGAAGGCGCGTTTTGCAACGGGGATCTGCTGCCGCGGCGTCCGCTGCGTCGCGACGTATCCGAGCTGTTTTTGTATACGCCGATCGTTCAGCTGGCTTTTTTGGCGGAGCATCCGCAAAGCGCGGGGCTTATGCGGCTGGCAAACGACGTGCGCGCGATCCGCTCGCTGGGCTCGGTCGCCCTCGAGATCTGCGCGCTGGCCTCGGGCGAGGCGGATCTGTTTCTGACGGCGCGCTCGTCTCCCTGGGATCACAACGCGGCGCGGATCATTCTCGCACAAGTGGGCGGCGATATCCGAACATGGGAGAATTTTCCGGTTCCGACCGCGCGGGATTGCAGCGTGATCGCCGCAACGAGTCCCGTGCTGCTCGACGAGGTCATGCACAAGTATTTTGCCGGTTGAGAGGGATAGGATGGAGCTGTTTGTCGCGATCCAAATCGAGCGTATTCTGGCGGGGCGGCTTTGCGAGGCCGCGGCAGGGCGCATGCCCGGGCAGCCGATTGAGGCGCCGGAGGATCTGCATATCACGCTGCGCTATCTTGGGGAGACCGATTTGGTAAACTCGATTGCGCAGCGGCTCAGCTGCGTTGCGGCAAGGCCTTTTTACCTGCGGCTGGGCGGCTGGGATGCGTTTGTACGCCGGGCGCCGGAGCAGAGCGTGATCTGGCGCGGGGTACAGGATGCAGATGGCTGCCTTGCCTCGCTGCGCGCCGCGGTCGATCGGGCGATAGAGGACATACTGCCGCTGCGGAAATGGGATGCGTTTACGCCGCACATCACGATCGCCTATACGGATGAACGCGATCCGGCGGAAGACCTGCCGGAGGCTGACGCCGCGGAGGAGGCGTTCTTCGTAAAATCCTTTTCGTTGTGCCGCGTACTGCCCGCGCAGACGCCGCCACGGTTTCAAACAGTCGCCTCCTACCTGCTTTCCGACCAGACGGAGCGTGAAAACGTGCGGTTGCTCTGCATCAACGATTTTCACGCTTCGCTGTGCAAAAACAGCGGAGGGCTCGGCGCGGCGAAGCTCGTGCGCGCGGTAAACGACTACAAGGCGGAGCACGGCGGTACGGCGGTGCTCTTTGGCGGGGATAATTTCTTTGGCGATCCCGTATCCGAGCGGTACGGGGGCGCGCCTGTGCTGGATGTGATGCGCGCGGTGGACGCCGAGGCTTCGGTTGCGGGAAACCATGACTTCGATTTTTCCGTCGAGCAGTTCTCCGGCTGGCAGCGTGAGGCCGGCGTGCCGATGCTGGCCGCAAACCTTGTGTGCCGCGACACCGGCGAGATGCCTGCGTTTGTTCGGCCGTATCGGCTGCTGCGCCTCGGCGGGCGAAGCATTGCCGTGCTGGGGTTGGCTTTACAGGAGTCGATGGAGCAGCCGGACCGTCCGGCGGGCTGGCGTGCCTATGCGCTGACGGATGGCGTTGCCGCGGCGCGAAAGTGGGTCGATGTTCTGGTGCGGGGAGGCGATCCCGCCGGCGTGCCGGACGCGATCGTCGCGCTGACGCACTTTGGGCTGCGGGAGTCGTCCGAAGGCAGACTGGTTGGCGATGAGCTGCTGCGGCTTACCGGCGCCGTGCCGGAGCTGGCCGGCGCATTTGCAGCGCATTTTCACAGGTTTGTTCAGGCGACTGCCGGTATGGTCGCCATTGCCGAAGGCGGCGGAACGGGGCAGGGATTTGCCGTGCTCTCGCTCACGTTTGCCCGCGGCGGCGGACTGCTCAGCACGGTCCCACTGTGCTATGACCGGATGGCGCAAAGGGCACGGTGCGCACAGGATGCGGTGATCGCTCGGCGGATCGATGCATATTTTGCGCGGGCGAAGCGGGAGATGGGCCAGCCGATCGCGCACGTCGAGCGCGAGATACACCACCGGGATGCAAAGACGAACGCGATCCCGCTGACGGGGTCGCCCTTGACGCTGCTGGCCGGAGAAGCGATGCGAAAGGCGACCGGCTGCCCCATCTCACTGCTCTATGCCGGCAGGATCATCGGCGGATTTGCGCAGGGGCCGATTTCGCTCTACCGCTTCTATCAGGTGTTTGCGTTTGCAAACGTGATCGTGACCGCCCGTTTGACGGGGCGGCGAATCTGGGAGAACATCCAAATTGGGATGCGGAGTCTGCCGCAGGACGGGGCTTCTCCGCTGGCGGTCGGCGGGCTGCGCGTTTGGGTCGATCCCGACCGGCCCGCAGGCGAACGCGTGCAAGACATCCGCTTGCCGGACGGCGCGCCGCTGGAGGAGGACAAAACGTACCCCGTCGTGCTGGAGGACTATCTCGCAAGCGACCCGCTGGGATTTCGTTTTTCCGACGCGGAGGAGCTGACGTATCACGATATGACGCTGAGAAACATCATGCGCGCCGAGCTGGCGCAACGAGGGGTTCTAAGCGGAACGGAGCCGGACAATATTTTGATCCAAAGGAGCGCGCATAAAGATGCAGGTACGGTTTGACGCGGCAACCAAGCAGTTTCATTCAAAGAAGGGCAGCGTTACCGCTGTCGACCGGCTGAGCCTGACGATCGGCTCCGGTAAGCTGATCGGTTTTCTCGGCCCGTCCGGCTGCGGTAAGACGACTTCGTTGTTTATGATAGCGGGCATCCATCCGCTCACCGAGGGGAGAATCCTGTTTGACGAAGCGGACGTGACCGGGATGACGCTGGAGAAGCGCGGCGTGGGGATGGTGTTTCAAAACTATGCGCTCTATCCGCACCTGAGCGTGCGCGAGAATATCGAATTTCCGTTGGTCAACTCCAAGGAGATGAAAAAGCGGCTGATGCGGGAGCTTTCGCAAGACGGGAAGCTGCGCGTTTCGAGAAAGATGTTTCGTGAAGGCGCCGCCGCGCGTGTATCCGAGGTCGCCCGGCTGGTGGAGATCACCGAATACCTAGATCGTAAGCCGGGGGAGCTCTCCGGCGGGCAGCAGCAACGCGTGGCCATTGCGCGCGCAATCGTCAAGCAGCCGTCGATTCTCCTGCTCGACGAGCCGCTGAGCAACCTCGACGCGCGGCTTCGGGTACAAACACGCGAGGAGATTCGCAGCATTCAGCGCAGAACCGGCATTACGACTGTATTTGTGACGCATGACCAGGAGGAGGCGCTGAATATCTGCGACGAGATCGCGATCATGAAAGACGGCGTGCTGCAGCAGTAC